>UQNA01000007.1 GCA_900542195.1 uncultured Sutterella sp.
ATTCTCTAAATCTCTTTGTTGCCAAGCCAGTCTTCTGCCGACTGGCTTGTTTTTTCGATTTTTCCGTTCAGTGATCCTCGTTGGAGAGTTTTGGCTCCTGAGGTCCCTCTTCTACATGAAAGCTGCTTTAAAGTGTTTTTACGCCTTTTAACGGAGATGAAGGGAGCACCACTCCGGCCACTGTTAACAGTATTTTTTCGTTAGTTTGATTTTGCTCAATAAGTCCTCGTGGACAACTCCATGTCAATATTGCTGACATTAATGCCTCCAGCGATAAGCTCTTCTAAACCCTAGACTCTCAGCCTCGTGAACCGTTCTTACTCGACACTCAGTAGGCTTATCAATTTTGGTTTTGTCGTACTGCTGGTCAAACGGAAGATGATATATCTTGTCCCCCGACGCGCCTATATTGCATTTAATCATAGGCCAGTCTTTACTGAGTTCTTTGTGAATAACTTGCACATGGAGTAAGCCAGCTATGTATTCCGCATATTCTCCAAGATTTGTAGTTGTAACAAACACAGCCTCGTATTGATGCTCCGGATCTTTCTTTTGTAATTCATAAGTTGCTCCAAACAATTGGAAAATATGTTTTTCGTGAATGCTCTTTGAGTGCGACCAACATTTTGCTTGAACAACTTTAATTATCTTGTTGCCTTTTTGAGTCAGGATAAGGTCTCTTCCTCTATCTTCGAAACCACAGAGAAGCCCGGTATATTTAACTTCGTAACCTTCGTTTTCGAATTCCCAACCCAGAAACCTTTCATACATTTTTCCGATTTCTACTTTCGAAGTTTTATTTAAATATCGATCCAAGGCTAATTGGTTTCTTTGACAAGTAGAAAGTTTTGAATATTCCTCGTATGAGAGAAGCCTCCGAACTGGATCAGTTTTTTTCATATCGTCCACGGAATATCCTCTAAAATCTTCATCATCATTCAATATTTCCTCCTCTAATTCCTTAAGAAAAGGAAAATATTCTTCATAAGTTTCAATCTTTGAGCGTAGAAAAAGCAACTCTCTAAGAATTGTTTGTTTATCTTCTTTGACTTTTCTTACCGCTTGTGCGGCTGAATATGCAGGCCGTTCTTTGTCCTCAAGATATTTAGCTACCGCCTCATCGCGAGAAAGCCTAGCTTCACAAATCATATTCAACAACCATTTCCGACCTTGAATGTGCCCTTTCTGTAGGCTTTCATAAGTCCTGGTTAAAAAATCGTTTTGGTTAGCTATGTCCCTACTTTTTGATTCAAGTATCTTGAGGTTCTTTTCCTTGTGTTCATCAAGTTTGTTATGAAGATCTTGAGCCTCTCTGAGGGTATCCTGGGCTTCTCTAAATCTGCTCTTAGCTCTTAACATTAGAAAGATGGCTAGGAAGAATACAATAGTTGTAAACAAACCAAAAAGGGCCAACTCTTGCTCTCTCAATCTCTGACTCCGCTCTGGTGGAATGTGCTTTTTTCTAGAATTTTAATTTCTTCTGAGCAGTCAAAAAACTCAACCAATTGTTCTTTTGATTGCTGATAAGAAAAAGGTTCTTTCTTTCATATTTAACCTGGACTTATCTCCTGCAGAATAAATCCAATGGATACCACTAGCAACGCTTAATCCAGCCTGACAATTAACTAAAAATTTTGCTTCGCCGATCTAATCTTTATAACGTTATAGGAAAACAAAAGTCCGCATCTTTACAACTTTCTGGATGACTCCAGAGTTCAAGCAATGGGCTTATAGCAAAAATTATTTGCAAAAGGGATCTGTGAAGCCATAACTGAACTGTCCAAAGTCCTATCAGCGCATTTCCCGAATAAACCGGTAAATGATCCTTTGCCGAACAATCCAATTATTCTCTAAATCTCTTTGTTGCCAAGCCAGTCTTCTGCCGACTGGCTTGTTTTTTTCTAGAATATGACATCTTTTAATGTTTTCTGGAAAACAACATGGAAATTTCCTCTTTGATGGCCTTGTCTCCTCTTGACGGCCGCTACGCTAAGCAAACTGAAGTTCTTCGTGATATCTTTTCTGAATTCGCTTTAATGCGCGCCCGCGTTACTGTCGAAATCGAATGGATTATTGCCTTATCCGAATTCAAACTCCCCGAATTAAAAGAACTCTCAGCAGAGAACAAAGAATACTTAAGAAGCCTTGTTTCTAATTTCTCTTTAAGCGACTGTGAAGATATCAAGAAAATCGAAGCCACTACTAACCACGACGTTAAAGCCGTAGAGTATTGGATCAAGGGCAAAATGGAAAAGAACGCAGAACTGGCTACCGCCAGCGAATTCGTTCATTTCGGCTGCACTTCTGAAGATATCAATAACACATCGCACGCCTTGATGCTGTCTTCCGGCCGTCAAGTCATCTGCTCTTATCTTCAGGCAATTACAGACAAATTAAAGACATTTGCTCACGATTGGGCTTCTGTTTCTATGTTGTCCAGAACTCACGGACAGCACGCCAGCCCGACAACCGTCGGCAAAGAAATGGCCAACGTTGCCTTCAGACTGGAAAGAGCTATCAACAGCATTGAAAAAGTTCACTTGCTGGCCAAAATGAACGGCGCCGTCGGCAACTTCAATGCTCATTACATCGCTTATCCGGACAAAGATTGGCCTGCATTTGCTCAAGACGTCATCACCAACAAGCTCAATCTTGAATACAACAAGTACACCATTCAGATTGAACCTCATGATTACATGGCTCAATTGTTCGATGCCATCGTCTGCGCAAACACTATTTTGATCGACTTAGACAGAGACATCTGGGGCTATATCTCCTTGAACTACTTCAAGCAGCAGTTAAAAGAAGGCGAGGTCGGCTCCTCCACAATGCCGCACAAGGTCAATCCGATTGACTTCGAAAACTCCGAAGGCAACCTCGGTATGGCTAATGCTTTCTTGACTTTCTTGGCTCAGAAATTACCTATTTCTCGTTGGCAGAGAGACTTAACAGACTCCACAGTCCTCAGAAACATGGGCGTTGCCTTCGGTTATTGCGTCGTCGGCTACACTGCTCTAACAAGAGGCATGGGCAAGCTTCAACTCAATGAGCAGGCCGTCTCCGCTGACTTAGATAACTCTTGGGAAGTTTTAGCTGAAGCTATTCAAACAGTGATGAGACGCTATGGAGTTCCTCATCCATACGAACAGCTCAAGGCATTGACCAGAGGCAAAGGCATTACGCCGGAATCCTTGCATGAATTCATCGCCAAGCTCGACATCCCTGAAGATGCCAAGCAAAACCTTCAGAAACTCACCCCTCATACATACATCGGTATCGCTGATGTATTAGCAAAAGAAATCTAATTTTCTGTAGAGGTGCCAACGGCAGCCGAGGCTGCCGTTTATTTTTGGATTCGTTAAAAATCCGGCCTCGTGAAACAGTAAGAGGAGCCCAAAAGCTCCTCTGTACGGTTCCTCCTAAGGAAGAATCACAAAAAGTTGTGTACTAATATGCTAACCCAGACAATCGCACAAAGAATAAGTGCCAACAGGACAGCCAAACTTCCTAAATCTTTGGCTTTGCCGGAGAGCGGATGTATTTCAGTACCAAATCTGTCAACCACGGCTTCAATTGCTGAGTTTAAAACTTCCGTAATAAGAACAATAAACACGGAAGCTATCAGAACAAGCTTCTCCAAATAATCAATCGGCAGAAAGATTGCGGTTGGAACCATCACACAGGCCAAAATGATTTCCTGTCTCAAAGCTTCTTCGCTTTTCCAACCTGCGACTAAGCCTTGTTTGGAGTACTTGGTTGCATTGATAAGTCGGGTAATGCCCGACTTACCTTTTAAATCAGATGCGTTTTTAGGCTGATTATCCATTTATTAGAAATTAACTTTCTGTTTTAACACGCCTTCGGAATAAAGCTTAGCCATTTCCGGCAACGGCAACGGTTTAATCTTGGATGCCTGGCCTTCGCAGCCGAAAGCAAGATAGCGGGACTTGCACATATCTACGGATGCCTGCTTAGCAACTTTCAAATAAGCGCGCGGGTCAAATGCTTCCGGATTTTCTACGAAGTACTTACGGATAGCAGCTGTCATTGCTAAGCGAATATCAGTGTCGATGTTGACCTTGCGGACACCGTACTTGATAGCTTCAACAATTTCTTCGACCGGAACGCCGTATGTTGTCTTGAACTGACCGCCGTACTTTCTAATTTCTTCCAGATATTCTTGAGGAACGGAAGAAGAACCATGCATTACTAAGTGAGTATTCGGGATTCTGGCGTGAATTTCTTTGACGCGTTGAATGGACAGAATGTCTCCTGTCGGCTTACGGGTGAACTTGTAGGCGCCGTGGCTTGTACCGATGGCGATGGCCAAAGCGTCAACCTGAGTCTGTTCAACGAATTCGGCGGCTTGGTCCGGATCAGTCAAGAGCTGGTCTTTAGTCATTGTAGCGTCTGTTCCGTGACCGTCTTCTTTGTCGCCCTTCATCGTTTCCAAAGAACCTAAGCAGCCCAGTTCGCCTTCAACGGAAACACCGACTTTATGAGCCATGTCAACTACTGTCTTAGTGACATCGACGTTGTATTCAAATGTCGAAATGGTCTTGCCGTCGCTCATCAAGGAACCGTCCATCATGACGGAAGAGAAACCGAGATTAATAGCACCTTCGCAGACCTTAGGACTTTGGCCGTGATCTTGATGCATACAGACAGGAATTTCCGGATAAGTTTCAATTGCGGCCTTGATAAGGTGTTCAAGGAATCTTTCTCCGGCATACTTTCTGGCACCTGCAGAAGCCTGCATGATAACAGGAGCATTGACTTCGCTGGCGGCCTGCATAATTGCTTGAACCTGCTCAAGATTGTTCACATTGAATGCAGGAATACCGTAATTATTTTCAGCTGCGTGATCTAACAATTGGCGCAACGAGACGAGAGCCATACTTATCTCCAACTCTAAAAGAAAATGATCGTTTGATTGTAAACTAAAACATCCTTAGCTTAAGACAAAGTTCCCGAACGTCCGAAACCTTTCAAAATTCCGTTTCCGATAGCGCAAGCCACCTTTCTCTGGAAAGCACGGGTTCTGAGCTTCTGCTCTTCCTGAGGATTAGAAATGAAGGCGGTTTCCACCAAAACCGAAGGAATATCAGGAGCCTTCAGCACGGCAAAATTAGCCTGCTCAACACGGGACTTATGCAGGGTATTAATCTTGGCAATTTCAGTCAGAATTTTTTTACCGTAGGCCAAACTATCAGACACCTGTGCGGTGAAAGACATATCCAACAAAATCTTTGCAATCTGCTTATCGTGACGTGTGACATTGACGCCTCCGATAAGGTCAGCGTTGTTCTGGTTGCGGGCAAGCCATTTGTTTTGAGTTGAAACACGTCCGCGGGTATCTAAAGCAAAAATGGAGGATCCCCTTGCAGTGGGCTTCACCCAAGCGTCCGCATGAACGGAAACAAAGAAATCTGCTTTGGCTGCTCTAGCCTTTTGAACTCTTCTGTTCAACGGCACGAAATAGTCGCGATCTCGGGTAAGCATGGCCTTGAAGCCTTGAACTTTGTTTAATTCAGCCACTAGGATGCGTGAAATAGACAAAACCACTTCTTTTTCTTTCGTACGGTAACGCTTTCCAACCGCGCCAGGATCCTCACCGCCGTGACCCGGATCGACCATTACGACTAGGACTCTCTCCCTGCCCCTGCGAGGAGTAGTCTTTGGTTGTTCTTTCTTGGGCTGTTTAGTTACAGGAGCCTTCGAAGATTTCGGCTTTTCCTTAGACGGCTGTTCCGTATAACCCAGATCGCCGGGTTTCATGGGCACAATTTTGCCTGAAGTAATGCCGGCAATTAAATCGCCGATAGAATCCTGTTCGGCTTCCGCGCGGTTTTCTTCCATTCTCTGCTGGCCTTCAGCAACCTGGGCAAGGATTCTTCCGATAGCATCCGGCTCACTTTCCTCCTTACGGATAAGCGCCATAATCGGATCTTTTTCGACTGCCGGGTAAAGGTCAAAAACGAGTCGGTACTTGTATTCTCCAAACGGCTTCAAAGAGAACACCTGCGGATCAACATCCTGCTTGAAATTAATAACCAACTGGACTGTCTTCGAACTGTACTGAGAGGCGGTAATCCCGGAAATATAAGGATCATTCGGCTGCTGCTTGCTCACTAAGTTTTTCAGCTTAGTCGTCAGAGTCAGTCCTTCAATAAGGACGACCATTTTCACTGACGAACCGTTTCGAACCATGGTGTACTTAAAAGGGATCGGTACATCATGCTCAAGCGTAATACGCGTGTATTCAGGTGATGGCCAAATTCTAAGGTCAACGAGCTGAGCCGCTTTTGCCGAGGAAATAGGCAAAAAAGAAAACAAAATCAGACCACCGACCTCACTTACTAGTGTTCTTCTACTTATTCCACTCATTATTTAATTTTTGCTAGAAGGTTTTGACCAACTTCACTACATGCAGAAATTTTGACCTCTCGGGTCTGCTCGTTTGCTCCCTGGGTGATGTCGATTTCAACATCTGCTTCCGGAACGAAAGGTTCTGCTTTAGAAGTCCATTCTGATATTGTTACTTGTCCGGGGCCATAGTTTTCACGGAATCCGGCATCTTCAAATTCTTCCGGTGTCTCGAATCTATAGAAATCAAAATGATTAAGAGTAAACGCCTCAAGTTTATAAATTTCTAATAAAGAAAATGTAGGGCTTTTCACTCTTCTTTGATATCCCAAGCCCCGCAAAATAGCTCGGGTTAGGGTAGTCTTCCCTGCTCCTAAATCTCCGTTGAGTCGTATAGTCAGACCTTGTTCTTTAATCAGATCTTTCAGGCTGTCTAAACCGTTGGCTAGATCTTGCCCAAGCAGCTCCATTTCATGTTCATCAGAGAGATTTTTTAAAAGAGGCGCATACATAATTAACTACAGATTGGACATCGTTTCACAATGATAATAGTTAGAAAAACTTCCTTCTTAAGAATTACAATTTTTTAAGTTTTTTTAGGACCCTGTATCGGCAAATGGAAAAGAGTGCACTTTTTGCGACGTGGATTTACACTTTTGGTCAGTTCTTCATACAGGTTAAAAATAAAGAAGATTTCCTTCGTATTTTTTATTTGCCAATGGAAAAATTCCTACGATATAATTACTTCTCTTTGGCGCCGGTGTAGCTCAGTTGGTAGAGCAGCGCATTCGTAATGCGAAGGTCGGAGGTTCAAGTCCCCTCTCCGGCACCAAAAACACTCCACACTCATCACTAGGCAATCTCTAACTTACCTCTATAATTCAAGGCAGGTTACCCATATAACCATATTTAATCAATACTGGCGTATTAATTACTTGTGGTTTTCTGCACAGAATTTAATAGCAGAAACAACTCTAAAGTAGTGATAACTCTTCTTAGAAACTAACTCATAATTTGTTAGGATTGTACCAATAGTACCCCGGACACCTCTCTGCGATGTGCAACAGCTGGGGTCTTTCTATTTTTCCTAAGACCATATGGGACTAAAAAAATTTAATAAGCCCGAAGAAACATGGGGAATAGATTATGATATCTTGTTTCTTTTCCTCCAGATCGGCAACGCAATTGTATGGGATTTTCTTTTGACTTTATGCAAGATGATCTTTTTTGACCGATCAATCAATTAACTTTAAACTTTGTCCGTCTTTTTTGCTATTTATTTGTGATTCTGTTGGCAGAATTTAACGGCCCTTGTAGCTCTTTCGGGAGCATCTTGACATCTGACTCCAAACGCGAGACGTCGATCCCGCTCTCGATCGGCATCGCTTTTGGTCTTTCGTTCAAGCTTTGATAGCTGACCGCGCATCCGGTCAAGTTTACTCCGGCGAGCACACGCTTCATCGCGAAGCTGAGCCAGAGCAACAAAGTCGCTTGCCAGCTTGGTTTTAAATTCCTGAATCGAGGCATTGAATGCTGATATTTCAAGATAGGAATGTTTAACTTCCTCGGAATGTTTCCCCATTAGCTAAAGCTAGCCAGTAGGCAAAAATAGGAGCGACAATAAGTGCTCCGGATTTAATCAAGTTAAGCATTCCTAAATATTCTGATGTTAAAGGATACTCAAAATTTTGATTGGAAGACGATTGAGACAGCTAAAGGCTAAGTAAATTTTCAGTTTTTGCCACCCCTTGAGAGAGCGCCGGTATATCCCCTAATGCCACGTGGATATTGCTAGACGCTTTTTTAAAACTATTGACGAACTGGCTTGCCACCTCACCCCCTATTCTGATGTAAACCTCGTATTTTGTAGCCATTTTTTCGTTTATCTGTGAATATGTATTTGCTAAAATGGAAAGAAAGGAGACCAATATGTTCTGTCCAGCAATTCTTTCCCCAGAAGCAAGAAAGAAAGCTCAGGAGGCGAGCCAAGAACTTCATGAAACATTCCAAAGAGAACATCCTTTCTTATCGACTTTTTTCGGCATTATCTCGGTTCTTGCCCAGCTCGCATTTTGGGCTGTTGGACTGTTTATCGTTATCTTTTTTCTTTTCTAAATTCCAGAATCTTCTTCTCCTCGAAATAGTCTTTCTTCCGGAGTCCTTCCTTCATATCTTTTTCCATCTGTTTGTGGCGTTCAGCCACCACGGAACCCCACTCAAACATCTCAACTATCGGCATGCTCATCCACTCGGTAACGCCCACGCCTGTATCTGCCGAAGCCAGGGCGTAGGCATAGTCCATTAAGAAACGGCAGAGTCTGCCAATTTCTGAGCTTCGATTTTCTTTTGCTGGGCTTTCATGTTTGCTTTGTCTGCTTCTGAGAAGCCTGAAGCGAGAAAAAATATATGGCTGCCGCCGCATCTCGCTCCGTGGTCTGCATCTAATCGGGATAGCTCTTATATCGGTACCGACTTCGGCTTTATAACCCGCGTCCTCAAAGTACCGGGAGGTGTTTTTTCCTGAAAAGGATCAGAAACGACAAAGGCTCGAGTGGGATCCGAGCCTGCGTCTAACTAATGAGGTATCGAGATGGTGACTACATTTCTATCCTCGTGGAAGATTGTGCCATAACTTGTGATAGTTTGGAATGGTGATTTAAAAATCGATACCGTTTTGGCTATCGGGGTCTTGCTATGCCTAGTCCGCACGAAGCCGTACTGATGAGCCAGTTATCTGCAAAAAACTGGCTCTGTACGCATTCTTCCAATATATCGTAGGAAAGGTTAACCTGTATTTTCATCAAGAATTCTTCCTACTGTTTCGCTGCTTATGCGTTTTAAAACGCAGCCACCCCATTTTTTTACCTGAGAACTTAAGAAGATTTTTGGGTTTTCTGAACTAATAACGGAAGAAGTTCCTTTAAAAGAGTTTGAAAAAGCATAGGAAGGGTTACACTAGATATAGAAATTTATCTATAGAAACAAAGGCATATCTTCCAAAAAACGGCTAAAGCCGGCTCTGGATAAGGGGTTTGAGCGATCCGGCTAAAAGATTTTGAGAGATAGATCTAACTTAGTAAAGTTCAGGATAAAACTCTCTCTAAAAATTATTTTTAGTACTGCTATTCCTACTGCTTTTCTACTGCTATTTGCGCCAAATATTGCTGAATTATGCCAATTTTTTTTTGGAAGGGCTTGAATAATGGGCGTCTGCTGGAATGTGCTTGAAGGTTTGGTGCCCGGGGAGAGCACATCATTTAATAAATTAAACAATAAGTTAGTGTTAGAAGTACTGCTTTTCTACTGCTTTTACTCAAAAAAACCGCTTTTTTTAGTGTTGTTTTTATGCTGAAACGAAAAAGGGGGAATTTCTTCCCCCTGCTGCCTTTTATGAATTAAACAATTGGAATGCTTAAGCAGAAATCCAACTCTAAGAAGTCCGGTAACCGATTGAACGATTTTCAAGACCGTGCTCAGTGACAGCAAAATGAATATTACCTGTTAACTGACCTTTTAGTCAATCCTAAAAAAAATACTTGAATTTTCCATTTTCTAAATGTATAATTACATACATGAATTAAACAGGAATACTTAATAGGAGTCCAAAATGTCAAATTTCAAATCTGCTAAACAAATTAAGTCTTGGGTTAAGGAAGTAAATCTTACTTTCATTAGCATTTACGAGAATAACGTTTTTTATCACGCTGAATATATGAGTCTTGCTGACAAAGCACAAGCCAGAGTTGAGTATGCAGGTAACGGCTTAGTTCTTTTTGACGGTGAAGAGGTTGATCCTTTATATGCAGAAGCACAACTTGATCGGCAATATGAACAATTAGATTCAGTTTCCGCAATTAATAGTTTTTCAACCAAGAAAGAAGCGATTGCATGGGCAAAAGAACATTTTGACCAAAACGATGAATTTCAACTTGAAGAGATGAAAGATCTCATTGCTGAAATTAGAAAAGCAAGAAAATACTAAGAATAGAACATCCGGGCTTTAAACAAGGCCCGTTTTTTTTAAGGATTGAGCAATGGAAGAAAAGACAAAACGCCCAGCCGGTAGGCCAAAAAAAACTAAAGAAGGCGGAAGGAATATGACGCTTTATTTAAACTTGAAAATAGCAGAAAAGCTAAAAGAGCTAGGCGGCGCAAAGTGGATAACTAAGAAAGTCCAAGAAGAATTAGCCAAAGAAAAATAATTTAACCCCCGATAACATTCGGGGTTATTTTTTGGTTTACAATAGATAGCGATATGAGTGATTTTGATTAGGCGGTTGCTTAATCGAATGGTTGAAAGGCTTAGGAAATTGACGCTTTCTAAGCCTTTAACTTTTTCTTTTTCCGATTAATTAACAATGAGGGCATTTACTCTCTTTGAAGTATTTGCGATCTGCAAATTCTCCTTTCTTTCCAATGTTGAAACTATCAATGGGTCGGTGGTAACCCATTACACGAGTCCAAACCTCGCATTTAGTTCTTTCTGAATCTTTAATCCCGTAAGTTTGCAAGTCTTTATCCATTTTATTTATCTCCTTGAAAATTCTCATTGAAGTGCTTTTCTGCAATATTCAATAATTCCTCTTGCTTCTTGAAGTAATTTTCTACTCTCTGGTTCCAATCGCAAACATTGAATTGCGATTCGAGACTCGGCGGTTTTGGCTCGTTTTTCAAGACTATTGACTCGCTGGCGCAACCGCTCAGAATCAGAACGAGCCAAAGACTCAGACTTACGAAGATTAGCCATGGCAATATTCCAGTCCTTTTGTCTTGTTTCGTACTCTTGTATTGTTTGCGTAAGTTGCGATACTTGCGAGCGAGCATTTTTTAACTCTTCCGAATTTTTACCTTGATTCAAACCAAAAAAATAAGCGCAGAGAACTAATAAAATTCCTGCGCTTGCTTTAACTAAAGATACGATATTCACATTAAAGCAACCTCCGCTTTACGCCTATTCATTAAGCCGTTTATTACTTCATACATAATGCGCCCGTGCTCGTCTCTTAAAATATTTCCGTTCTTATCTTTCATTTTTTGTTTTGCAAAAGATAAAAATCCTTTTTTAGCTTCTTCAATCTTTCCGGCATTTAAAAGTTCTAAGGTTTTAGATTTTGCAACCGCACCAACACCAACATTAAAAGCCAAATCCAATAAAGCTATATATTGACCTTCGGTTAACTTGCAAGTAACGTATTTACTTAACGCTTCGGCGTGCTCAATCAAATCATCTTTTAAATATTTTTCGGCTTGTTGTTTGGTAATCACTTGACCCGGTTTAACGTTCTTTGTATGCCCGTGTCCAATGGTTAAAGTATTAGCAGAGCATTTATAAGCCTTAAGTTTTAAGCCTTCCCACTCTTTAACAAAGTTTTCAGCGATTAACGGGTTCCACTGCGAAAAAGGTAATTTTTCTTGATTGTTACTTATTGAACTTGTTTGATTCATTATGTTGTCCCTTTAAATAAGAAATATCTTTCTTGATTGTTTCGATGACGGATTGAATGTTCTCTAGTTTTTTCAGGTTCTCACTGTTTTCTGCTGCTTTTTTATTCAGCTCATTAATTTGTAATCGCTGGATAGCCGTTTCATTTTCAAGATATTCAATTCGTTCTTTCTGCGTCACGATTGTGTACTCTGATAGTTGTGAGTTTGTCATCACGCCCGCAACATAAAACGCCACGAATAACAAGGCTTTTAGAACACCATTGAAACATTGCCTAAGATCAATTCTTTCTATCATTTTCCCCTCCTACATCTACAGATTCGAGCTTTTTATCTGTATTTTCATAAAAAGCGATTTTTAACTTACCGACCATAAAGCGATATAGAAGGTTCATTATTCTGTTTCCAAAATACGCACCTAAGCCGGAAAAGGCAGCAATCCATTCCTCGTGCATTTCTGTGACTCTTAGGAGTAGATACACAATGAAGCCGGCCACCATAGAGGTTACGACCTCAGCGAGATAGTGAAAAAAATTGAACATCTTTTCACCTTTTGAATACTGTTGTGCCGGGCCAGCCAGAGCACAAACGAGAATTAAAATAGCGGTAATTTGGCCTATAGCAGTTAGAAAATCAGACCATACCGCCGGGTTTTTGTTTGGCATAATCTCCCTCTAATTTCTAAAAAATTTGGTGATTAAGGTTTATTAGTTTTGATTGTTGTTAAATAAATTCTTTTCTGATTACCTCCTTTTAAAGGGCGTATAAACATCCGCCCTTTTAACCAAAAACATCCAAAAACTAAAGCTAAGTTATTGAAATATAAAAGGTTTTAAAGGGCGGATATAAAAAGCGGAAAAGGCGTAATAAAACTACTTATTTGCCTATACAAGGAATAAATCTAACTGTCGTATTAGCATTAGAAGTTGAATCAGCGGTAACACCGTATCCAATGTTATGACCTTTTTTAACTGGGGTATAAATACATGGATAATCTGCCAATGTGCTATTAAGTCCAATACGAGTATTAATAGAACTATTGATCCAAATAGCTTTAATTGAATTACCTCCAACCAAAACAAAATAGCCATTTTCAGGGGCTGTATAAGTTCCCTCAAAAGAACCTGTTTGAATCCTGATATCTATTTTGCTATTCCAATCTTCCGGCATAGCTTGTCTGGCGACAAACTCAGTTTCCGACTTATTAACGAACTTGTTTAGCAATGCTTGGAGATACGCTTTTAAACTCATAACGCACCTCCTAAATTCGCTTTATTCGTTATCCCTAAGCGGTACGAATCTACAAAGTTCTTTAGTATCTTTAGCTTGTAAAAATACTGTTTCTCCTTTGTAAACTCGAATAACCAAAGAGTTGTATCCGCTAATGTACATTGAGAAAAATCCTTGAGTTTGTAAACAAAACCGCTCAGATTCTCCGGCACTTGTATAGACGATAAAGCCATTGGCAGGTGGAACGTACCTTTTGAAATAGTTGTTAGGTTCGTAATCCGGCAATGATTGAACGTCAATCCTGACGTCTTCATACCAGTGCGGTGTATCAATTGCCTGAATCCACGATTTTTTATTTCTAAGGAATGTTTCAAGTAAAAGTTGGAGTAACTGTTTAAGCATAGTACAGCCCTCCAAATAATACTCTTATCCCCCCCCCCCGACAGAATAGATAAATCTTACTCCAAGATTTTTCAGGTTTGCACCCCAAACAGAACAAGAGGCGCCCTTACGCATAGGAAGATATACAGAACGTTGTCCACCTTGTTGAGAACCTATAACGTTTACAAAAACTCCACTAATAATGGAAAGGTCACACCCTGCTGCGCTGTCATCTTTATTTGCAAAAGCATTAATAAATCCGTCTGTTGGTGCTGTGTAATCAATAATCTTTCCCCAATCGCCAATAGCTTTATTTGAAGTGACTAGTATTTCCTTGTTCTCTAGAGGCATAGCCTGATTAGCGACTAACGCACTTTCTTGCTTACTGTAGAACTTAGAAAGTAGGAGGCTTAATGTTTGTTTTAGCATAGTAAGCCTCCCATTACGTTATGCAGATCCAACAGTTTTGACGAATCTTGCGAGTTTTGTCCCCCTATTCCAGTAAGTGCATATTTCGCCTTTTGATAAAGGAATAAATGACATAACTTCTTGCTCAGAGCCCTCAGGAGCAAGTACAAACGTTGCAACTTTTCCCTGCAAATTAATAACTTTGGCATTAACAACGAGATACCCATCATAAGGAGCGGTATATCTCCCGATTTTATCTTCATCAAGTGTAAGTTCATATCCTTGGAGCGGAGCAGATTGGTGAGCAATCCACTCTCTTTTACTCTTGATAAAAGTTTCAAGCAGGAGTCGCAGAAGGTTCTTAAGCATAACTGAACCTCCTTAAGAAGGTTGTTATACCCCCCCCCAAGAGATTCGAAAAATCTAACAGCTATGTCTTTAGCTCTAATTCCATTGACAGAAAATTGAGCGCCTTTAGTAATTGGTAAAAGAAAATTCAAACCTTGGCCGGAAGTTGACGAAACTTGTGAAAGTTGAACTTCGTTAGAGGTGACCTGTAACATTGTTCCGAAATTTTCGCTATTAACTGTACTTGCAGATATGTTTAGATAGCCGTCTTTAGGAGATATTCCAGTGACCAAGTTATCTGTCCATGCTTCACCCGCCGAGGTTTTTCCTGAAAAAGTCGTTGGAGAAGAGAACGTACTTCTTGATACGTGCGCCGCCTCCGCCGGGGTGGTTCGGGTATTTAATAACCACTGAATAAAATCTTTAAGCATTAAATCCTCCTTTCATGCGTTCACGGTCTTCTACTTTCTGACCCAACTCGTATGCCAGTGCGGTTGGGAATTCCGGCCAGTCAACAAATGGAAAACCTGCCGCCTCTGGCATATTTCTTAATGCCTGTCGATAGGCTTCTAAGTACGCTCTATCTTCATCACTTAAAGCGGTTCTCTTAGCTTTAGCCATTTTTTGAACTGTGATATCAGGTAACTTGACGTAATCATCGGTATCCGCAATTCGTGCATTACGTTCTACCTTAACTACATCGGAATACTTGCTTTTTACAAAGTCATCATCATTTTCTGGTAGCTCGTCTTGTGTGTAGTAGTTGCCATCTGCGCTTCTAAATAATCCAGTAGGCGATAACTCCATTTTCCAAAATGTGATTACTTTCCCGTCTGGTGTTTTGAAGTTTTCGGATACTTTGTAATGTTTACGTGCAAAGGCTTCATCTTCTTCGTTTGTAAAAGCGTGTTGTCCTTGACTATTAGACTCAACAACAATCTTGCCATTCGCATTTTTCAGGCTATAACGAGAAAGAGGCCGTTTTTTGGCCTCTTGCAAATATTCTTGTTTAACTTCATCAAGTGTTTTCATTAGTTATCTCCGTAATGCTCGGAACAAAAACCAAAAGCGACAAACTGGAAAACTTTATCTCTAGCTTTTGAATAAGAGATTTTTTTAGCTGTTTCCTCTGAAAAATTGCGGATATCAACGCATGAAGCTATCTCAGTAACAGTAAAACGATTCTTCAATACTAAAGTGCATACCATTGTGCCGGTACCTTCTACATGGTGATAATCTACCCGTTCTATCAATGCGTCTACTGTTTCATTATTGATATAAGGAAACTTGCAAGATTTTCTTGCTTCTTCTTTAATTTCACTTGTATTCATTTTTAATAATTACTCCGTTTAGGTTTTGGTCTTACTTTTAGGTTCCGGTCTCTGTTTCGGTATCTGTTCCGTTGATTATGTTGTCGATTTCTTCTTGAGTCCCGCCGTTTTCAAGTATTAGTTCCTCAAGAATCGGCACAAGGTATGCGTCCACGCCAGTGTTAAATCCAATATTGTTTCTAGCGGTTGTTTGTTCGGTTTCGGTTAAGGATTGAGTAGACGAATAAGAAACGTTAGGCGTTAAATCTACCCACGTGGATGACGTAACGGCCGTTCCTGCTGCCGTATCAATTGATACTAAAGTAAACATTCGTCCGTCAGTACCAACAACAGTATCACCGACTTTAATATTCCCTTGCGGTTTTAAATCCGCTATATCGATTGTTTGAGAAATACTCAAATCACTATCTATAGTTCTTACGGCGTATGCGCTAGCTTGGGCTGTTTCGGCTGCTTCTTGTGCACTTTGCGCCTGTTGTTGCGCTGTTTCTGCTAAATTTTGAGCTGTTTCAGCTGAATTTTGTGCACTTTCTGCGGAATTTTGCGCACTTTCTGCGGAATTTTGAGCCTGTAACGCACTATTTAATGCTGATTGTGCGGTTTGTGCACTTGTTTGTGCGCTTGCTTTAGCTTCATTAGAAGAAGTTACTGCTGTGTTAGCTGTTTGAATAGCTTGGCTTGAGGCCGTTAATGCAGAAGTTGAATTTGAAATAGATAACTGAATATCTGCGTCCCAATCGTCAACAACTTGTTTTAACGTCTCTACCTTTTCATTAGCGCTATTTGCAACGGCTAAAGCATTAGAACTTGTCGAGTTTGCGGTTTGAGCCGTCGTCCTTGCTTCCTTAGCGATATTCAGCGCCTCTTCGGAGTTATCCGAGGCATTATCTGCATATTCTCCAATCTCATTAATAGCGTCTTCGGTTTGCTTTAGCACCTCCGGCCCGCTGATTACGCCCGTTCCTGTAGGCGTGTAATGAAATTCAAATTTCTTTAGAGCCATTTTGAATTACCTCTTTAAAATTTATCTTTAATTTGCTTTTCATTCATGCCCGTAAGTTATTCAGGAAGTTTCATAAAATAAGCCTCGGTATAAAAAGGAGGCTCATTATCAACATCGGAAATACTGGAATTTGCGGTTAATGTATGCGTATGAGTTTGTCCACTGCCTACAGAATTAAGCGTAAATGTGTGCGAGTGGCTACCGTTAGAAGAGGTTTCACCTGTCCATGATTCATTAGCATTCATTTGGAAATAATCCCATGGGGCATTATCACTACCAGAAGCAGAAGTGTTATAGGTACTTTGTTTCCCGCTAGAAAAACATCCATTTGCTAAATTTCCGGCTCGGTCATCGCAACCTATTTGTCCCGTGATATTCATACTTCCTTTTGTGTGAGTATGATTACCCGTTGTATTTGTGCTGCCTGAATGTGTGTGAGAAGGCAGTTGTTCAATAGTTAAAGCTGTTCCACCGATTACGCCACTAACCGCAATATTAGGAATATCTAATGTTGCCGATCCGCCCGTTTTTCCTGCATTTTGAGCAGTAGAACCCTTAACAAATTTATCAATAAGGTTAGGTGTTACCCCATTTCTTCCGTCCGAACCGCCGTCACAAATAACCCAGCCTGTATCCGGTTGAGTAGTGCCCCAGAAAATCGGATTTCTGTTGTCAGTTCCGCCCATTTGCACATTATGGAAGGGCATAATCGCTCCGGCTGGAACGGTTACATCTATATTTTTCCAGTAAGTACGATTAGAACCGGGCGCAACAACAGTAGAAGCCGGGCCATTAGCTGTAACGCACCTGTATTTAGTTCCATTCTGTAGAACTTCATTCCCAACTTCATAATTAAGCACTGCGGAATAATTCATAATCCCGCCCTGTTGGTACCAAACAGTGAATTGAGAAAGTAAAAGTAAAATCCCGTTAAAGTCGTTTTTATGCGGTGGGATTCCGCCTTGTTCTATCGGAATAGCATTCTCATGACCCCAACCGTTTTGTTGCGAAAGCCTACCAGTTCCGGCCTCGGTCGGGGTTAGGGGCGGAATTGTGTAATCCCCGTCTTTGGCAATAGTAGACTGAATTTGAAACTTTGGATAATTGCTCATGATTGTTATATCTCAATTGTTTTCGAGGGGTTAAATACGCCCTGATTAAATGGCAAAAGTTTTTGACCAAAGAAGCCAAAAACAAGGTTAGAAGGCGTAACGGTTTCGACATTTGCTAAAACGCCAGCTGGTCTATTTAGTAATCCGTAATTTTTAAGAATCGCTATCTGTACGCTCGTAGGTTCCCCAACAATGCGGATATTGATACTCATATCTTGATAATCGTTAACGAATGCAGGCAAACCGATTAACTTAGTAAGTAGTTTGTTAATCGTTGCGCTAGTTGAATTAGAAACATTTACAACCGCTCGATAAAAGATTAAGAATCTAAAAAGTTCATCATCTAAGCGAGTGTCCACGTTATCTATAACTAAGTTTCGATTTACGCCTACACGCCGTCCCCACCAATCTAAAAAAACACCCTGCGCAGTGGCAGGGTTTAGGATTTTTTGAAAGAAGTAATCTAGTTGGGGGCTTGCGTCTAATTCTTCATTAAATAACATCGCTAATTGCTGATACTTTTGCGAATGCGAATATTGAGATTGAAGGGCGATAGATATTAGACATCGAACGTTAGATAGTTTCCGAAAATCGGTAACGCTTAGGATATTGCGCCATGTTGTCGAATCAGACATTTTTTAGCACCTCCAAAAAACTAAGAAGTAAATGCAATAGTGATATCTGATTCACTAATTGTCGGTTCAATATCTGCGAGTATCTGGACGCTACTAGCAAGTGTTCCGGTGCCTAACGCAACCTCAATTGAAGCAATAGGGGCGGTTGTTGAAGCTTGAATTACAGAGTAAAAACGAGAAGCGTAAACCGTTGACGCTAGCGAAACTCTATCATTAGCACCCCCGCCCGTTACGTCATTAATTAAAGATTGAATAACTAAGTTTTTCTCTGTTGGGTTCATAGAAGAACCAAAGAAAGTTACTTTAATCTTTAACGCTTGGGATTCAGGGCGCACAATGTTATAAGTGTACGTAGCGTTATAAAAATTCTCATCTGTATAGCTAACTTGATAGTCTCCGGTCGTCCCACATCCTGCGTCTTTACGCTGATAAATCGTTTTGGCTATTTCTTCATCTTCACCGCCAACAATCGAAATAAGAATTGAATGCGGATTAATTGTTACTCCGAATTTTTCAATACTTGAATTGTTCGGATTTTCAAGAACTCGAACATCTAAAACCCCGTCTAAGGCAGCAAGGTTTGCTTGAATTGCCTCAACGTATCCGGTCGCATTAATCGCATAACTTTCAACCATGCGGTTTCTTAATTCCGAATCGGTTTCTTCATCACGCCCAATAATTCCGGCCGTTGGGTTTGTAATTGAATCCCACCCGGCGATAGTAGTGACTATCTTATTAACTGCTCCACTGGCAACCTCTAACGGGCCATGTTCAATAGCTGTAAACGTTGTAAGTACTGTTCCGTTATCTGTGATTTTTGCGCCGGAGGCATTAGAGTGTCTGTACTGATTACCTTGTGAATCCTGTGCAATAGCTCCATACGGAATTACAGTACCTTTTAATCCGGTCAATTTACAGTTAACTACTGTCGGCTCGGATATCTTTCTATCTAAGCCATAAAGCGAGGCCAAAGCGTCTAAGAATTTACCTGTTGCGGTTACAGGATTAACCATGTTTGATAAAAAAATAATTTCTGCATTCTTAGCTTCAATCTCGGAAACAATTAAATCTAAAACCTGACCCATAGGCGAGGAAGGCTCAATATTTAAAAGCGGTTCATCTGGTGAAGTCTGAAATGCTTGCTGTATCTTTTCTCCTATGTCTTGTCTAATGTCTTGTGTGCTAGGCAAAGTTACGCCTGTTTGCGGATTAAAAATTACTTGTGCCATTGCGTTTAAACCTAAAGAAATAAAAATAAAAACTTAAAAATTTAAAAATTAAAGGTAAGTGTTTCTTGTAATTCTGTAGTGATAGTTATCTCACCGTGAAGTATGCGATTCTCTTCGTCAAATTCGGTTACTGTTACGCTGTCTACAGATTGCACCCCTTGCGTTCTGTTTCCGGCTTCTCTGATAACTTGAGATAACACGGTTGTATCTAAGCTCTTAGCTAATTGAGCTTCTTTCCAATTAATACCGTTTTCCTGCTGAAAGTAAGCGTCATTCGTCCATAGTCTTATCTCATTAGCAAGGTTTTGAGCTATAGCAAGATTACCGCTAGTTAATAAAATATTTCCTTCGGGCGTAAGCTGTAAATCCCAACTGTTTGGGTCAAGTAACGCCGTTTTATTTTCGTGCGCCATAATCTAAAAATCCTAATTGCTTTATTCCGGCTGTCCGGTGCTCGAATCACCGCTCTGTACGCCTGTATGTGTGTGAGTAGTAAGGCTAATTCCTTGAGCTGTAACATCACCGCTAAAGGTTGCATTTTCACCGCCAGCACCACCGCCGGAAATAGCACCATTCAAGTTAATTTGCGGGGCTGTAACAGTGAATGAGCTTGAGGCCGTTACTTCCATAGTTTGAGCCTCAACTTTTGCGCTCTTGGTCTTAATCGTGACTTCTTGCGGGGCTTCTATAGCAATGGTTCCTTCATCTTCTAAATGGATAAATACTTCGGGGGCTTTTCCCCAAAAACCGCCAATATAGAAAGAGTCAGACGGGTCAAATTGTCTAAAAGTAGCCGGAACTTTAGGCGTATTGTCTCCGTTGATATTTGAAATATCATTTTTTGCAACAACCGCTAGGCCAATATCTCCGACTTTCGGATCGCAGATTACTGCTGCCTTACCATGCTGTAACCGGAAATATGGCAACTTAGGAATGTTGGTAACTTGTAATCCCTGACCTTTGTTATTTCTAGGCTGTAAAAGCGGTTTTACTGATACGTAACCAGCCCCTTTATCTTTTCCGCTTCTCTCTACTGCTGTAACAACAACAGGTAAAGAGGTGCTTACTATTTTTGAGATAAGCGAGGAAACAAAGAAATTAAGGGCGTTAGTTTCATTTGAACTTGCAAAATCGTTATATCCTGCGTTTAGTTCTTTTTCTTCTGCCATGGCTTACCACCTTGGGAATATCGCATTAATTTGTGTTTTCCAAGCGTTTCCGCCCGGGTCATTTGCGCTTAGTTGATGATTAAGTCCCACTATTTTCCAAGTGCCGGAGGCGTGAGGTACGATAGATTCAAGTTTGAAGTTCGCACCGATTCTTAGCTCAGGTCGGAAAAAACAAGATACGTTAATGCCATTATTAGAAAAGGTCGGATATCCGATCATGCCGTTTTGTGCATTAATTAAAGGAATACCGCCTTGAGATTTACGGCTGGCATTCTTAGGCATTAATACAACTTTTTCATCATCAAACAACAGATCAGCGCCCACGGCCTCGGCAATTCTGCGCATTTTCGTGACCGGATCACCGTTAATTATGCAGTCTTTAATGGAGGCGGTTACTTCGTTATTCTCAAATACGTATCCAACTTCTTTACTTAATTGGTCAATCAATCCGGCAACTGTTTGATTACCGTTAACGGATATTGGAGCTTGGGGAATTAATGCCGGGAATAATCCGCAGTTAGCTTCAATCTTAAAATCTGGTGAAGGCGAAGCGTTAAAGTCCGCCCAAGCGTTAACAATCTCACCCTTGAATACAACAGATAAAGTTTTACCTTTTTGACCTGCGGAAATATTTATCTTGTTTCTTTTCAATGAAAACGATTTAAAGCCTAAATGCGTTAATCGCTCCATTGTGTTTAAAGATAATCCTTTAATACTTACCGTGGCTTTAGGAAAAGCCGGACATCCTGACTTGGTAATGCTTACTTTCATTGCAAGGTCTCGGATTGTTAAGGCTTCCTGCCCGTCTAAAGTTACTGTTACGGCGATATCTTTTTGGGTGTAGGTAGTTTCATTATTGTTCATTAGAAGCCTCGCTATCAGCGTTCTCGTAAAGCAATAGCCACCTTGAATTTAATTCTTCGTACTGTGGATCGGACTGTCCTAAAGTATCTACAAAGTACAATCTGCCATTAAAGTTAGGGGAGGGGTAACAATTAATATCTGTACCAACACAAACTTTGCGACCCTTGAATATTTCAACCTCGTTGCAAGTCAAATCACAATAAAGAGATTCCGCAACCTGCCTAAGCTGTATCACGCAGTTTTGAGAATCAAGCACTACTGAAAATTCTTGCCACGGAAGAGGGGATATTTCAATCTGTTCAATCATGTTTTACCCCTTACTTAAATTTATTAGAAACACTCTTAAAGAAGGAAGTTCTAGTTTGTGCCTGCCCGGTATTTACTTTGTTCGCAGAGGTTGCACGTTTAGGTGAATACTTTGTTTTTTGTGTACTTAAATCAACGCTAATGATTTCTACAAAAGAACAATGTACCGATAAGAAACAAGCTCCGGTAGATTGCGTTCTCGTAAAGTCGTAATGGTCTAGTGCCATATTCCGCCAAATCTTGGCTGGAGAAAAAATAGTACAAGTTTCCGTACTTTGGATTTTCTTATCCAGCATGGCTAAAGCTAAAACCTGTACTGGATAACTACCATTGAAAAGAAACTCAACGTTTACCCGCTCAGGTTCTCGGACAATGTTATAAGCTGCCAATTGTCCATTTTCAATCGGCTCAGTAGGTATCTTAGAACTTCTATCAGAATCAATAGAACCGATAGACGTATACGGCACAAAAGGTAAAAGGTTATCGCTAACTACTGTCCAAGCGAAACCCATGACTGAATTAATTGAAGCCATTTTTAGTAACTCGCTATTAAACCGGATGAGCTATTAGCTAACAAATCGTTTTTATTTAAACCTTCGGTTACGCCTTGCATGGTTGCTTGTTTAATTGCTTGCGGGTCTGCGTCACCGTTCACATTAATAACTACATCCGTCTTAACTTGATTGTTTACTGTGTTTTGTTTTACTGCTTTTCCAGCGTAAGACGCACCGTTACCGGCTATGTTTCCGGCCGGAGGAACTATCTTCTTTTCCTTATCGTCACCAAAACCCAAGAAGTTTTTAACGCTGTCCATGGGATTAGTTAATGCGTCCGGCATTTTCCAATCAGAGAAGAAATTAAGTTTTTCTGTTATCCAATCGAAAATAGAAGCAACACTTTCTTTAATGCTTTCCCATGTGTCTATAAACGTCTTTTTGATTTCAGGTAATTTATTAATTAAATCCGCAATACCTTTGGCAACCGATCCAATAGAACCAACAATCGTAAGAATTGCAGATTTAACAACCGCCCCAAAGACATCCATAAACAAGTCTTTAACGGGCTTTAATGCGTCACCAAGTTCGCAAATAGCTTTCCATGCGTCTTTAAAAGATTGTCTTACGCCCTCAATATCTTCACTTGAATATCCAAGAGTTTCAAGAAACTCACCAAAAACGCTATCCCCGCCCTCAACGAAAGTAATTAAATCATCTATGGCACCAGCCAATAAAACGATTAAACCGATTGCAACCCCTAGCGGGCTAAATAATGCGCCTAATACCTTCGGGGCATTAGTCAGAATTGCACGAGGGCCGAAGGCAGCAGCAGCCGCAACGGTAATAGTACCTAATGCAACCTTGATAAATTCTGAATGTTCTCCAATGAAATTGGCTAATTCCGCAAATGCTTTAACGGCTTTTTCAACATACGGGATAAAGAACTTAGCAAACTGGTTGCCAATGTTTTGAACCGCCATTCCTGTAGTTTGCCAAGCGATTTTAAAACGCCTTGCATTCTCTGCGTCCTTAGGCGTTAAGGCCATTTTCCGATAAGTTTCAACAAGCGTATTCATTTGCTTATTGTTTTGCAGGAAAACGGCAGCACTTTCACGGGTCAAACCCATATATTTCAGGGCATAGTCAGCCTGAGCACCGCTCATGCCATTAAGTTGTTTTCCCATTCTTAGGAAAACTTCACCGCTTGCGCCTGTGCGTTCGGTAAACGATTTCATAGCGTTAGTAAATGCCTCAGCACTACCACCCGCCGCCACATTAGCCTTGCGCCATGCGTCTATTTCCGATACGTTCATCCGTACGGACTTGGATAAATCATCTAACTTAGCTCCTTCATCGAGGAAGTTAGTAAACATGAGCTTTGCGCCGAACATTGCCACTAATGGCCCGGCATAAGACTTGATAGCGGAAAATACTCTTTTAGCGGTGCTGTCTAATTGTTCAAACGCTTTTTGTCCTTGCTTACCTGCTTTATCTAAATCTTTTCCGGTTTGTTCTGCTTTAATGGAGGCTTGGTTTAATCCTTTACCTACTTTAACTATTGCGTCTCCAGTCTCGTTTACTTTTTGAGCTGTAATGTCTGTCGCATTACCTAAAAGATGATTGATATCTTCATCTGCACCAGCAGATTTTTTAATTAGGTAATCTAACTTTTTGGCTAATAAATCAAAGAACTCAATAATCCCGTCCGCTTTCAAGCCAATGTCGATTAATAGTTGATCTGTTGTAGTTGCCATGATTTTCAGCCAAAAAGTTAGAAGTAATAAGTTAGTTTTGGCTCTTTTGTACGAGCCATTTGTTGTAGTTCTCAACTAAAAGAACTTCATCCAACTGATACGCTTCTTCTAGCGTCATAGTTGTTTGAAGTTCTTGTAGTGTCGCTAAGTTGTTAGCAATTAAGCGAGAAAAAAGCGGGGAAAAGTTAGAAGGTGTCGCAATTCCCCGCACTTTTGCACAATCAGCTAGAAACTCACCCCGCCTTGGGAGGTATGTTTCAGAAAGTTGGGAAAAAAACCAAAATTTGCCTCAACTGATTCTTTTCTTAATCTAAGAAGAGTAAGCGGAGAGGAAATATAGCCGTCTGCGTCATCGTAAGAAAATTGTGTTTCCTTACCGTCACAAACTCGATACACGCATTTAAGCACTTCATCAAGAATTGCTTTAGCTTCTGGATATGGAGCACTTAATACCGCTTTAATAGCTTCATTGTAATTAATAGAATCAAAATTCATATTTTTCCCGGCTAACATTGCAACACGGATAATTAAATCTTCCGCTTTAGTTGCAGGAAAAGGATAAATCTTGAATGTGAGCTTATTTCCGCCGTCATCCAGCTTAATAATTTTCGGTTCTTTCATTATTAAATTTTCTCCATTTTTTCAAAGTGGAATACCCAAGTTGTCGGAGCCAAAACCTTGTTAACGGCTGGCAACGGGTTTGCGGTTTGAAGTACACCTTTAGAAAACTGATAAGACTTGCCAATACTTGGTAAACGTACAGTTAAGTTACAAACATAGATCTTCTTGTTTGAACTCATTGCTTCATAAATATTTGCAAATGCGAAAGCCGTAGGAGAATTAGCTTCTAACGTGATTGTTACCGGATAAATATTGGGGGTAACACCAGCAGCCATATGACCGTCCACGCCCATGCGGGTTTCGGCAATTTGCATTGAATCGGCAACAATTGCAGCGTCTGTTGAGAAATTTTGTAATTGAATGCCATTCGGATATAAATCTTCTACTGTCATAACCGCTGAGGCATTAGCAGCGGTGATATCTAAATTTTGTGTTGGTAAAGCCATTTTTAAGCTCCAAAACTAATTAAAGGGTGGCTGTTAAAGGGAGGGTGATTCGCTGAATTGCTCCGGCATAAGTAAACCATAAGCCTAGGCGTGGCGTTCCTCTTTCGGTTCTTACGTTCGCAGACGGGGACTCAATCAAGTACCAATAACCTTTAGAGTACAAATCTTGTTTAATGTTTGTATTGGCGGTTTCAGTAAGTAACTGTTGAACTTGAGAGTTGGATAGTTCTAATCCTGTATCAATAACGCCATTGCGTTTTGCTTCGTTGATAGGGTCAAGTAACCACGCTTCAATAAATGCAAATCCAAGGGCGTTATAAGGTGCTCTATTAATTGAAGCGAAGCCGTCCATAATTTGGCGTTGAATGCGAGCTTTAAACCAAATCATTCCGTAGAGAACATCAATGAACTCATAGATACCGGATAGCAAACAACCTCTATTAATAAAATCAAATTCTGCGTTACGGGTTGCAAATGCTCCCACGTAATTCACTCTTAAATCATCTAAGGCTTCGGCTACTTCATCGCTTAGAACGCTTGCTTTAATGCCAGAAGCGGATTTAGCGAACCATGTTTTAATTCCTTGGTTTGCCGTCCAGTCAATGGAGGCACCCACGGCCAAAAATGTAGCGGTTTCCTGCGCACTGCCGTAAACCTCAACAAGACAATTGAAGTTATTTTCTTTCAGCTTGTAGGCTTTAGTTTGAGATTGTGTCGCTTGATTGGTCATCTTTACGTCATTATCCCAATCAAAGTAAACATAATCATCATCGATATCTGCCCACTTAGCCAATTCCATGGCCTCTTCTAATTCTGTCTCGTAAAGAGTAGTAAACCCTACCCAGTTGCGAGAAACAGAAGTAATAAGATTCATGTTTTGAGCAGGTGTTAAAGCCTTAGAACCTTGGGATAAAACCGCTCCGGTTTCTTCACTCAAACCTAACAAAGCGGACAAGTCAGTGCCAGAACCTGTGGCCTCAGCGTAACCGATTGTCGCAGTGTCACCTGTTGCGGTGGTTGTAAGAATAATGGCTTTCTGGTCAGAGTTATAAACGCCTGTAACGCCTGTAATGGCTGTAGCCAATAAAGTGGCAACTTCACTTAATGATTTAGCTGTAGATAAATCCAAGTCGGATACTGTTTTGGTTTCAGCCCCAATAGTAATTTTTAATGAGCCGTCTTCAATCTTAACCAGTTCGGATAATTGGACATTGATAGGAGCAGAACGAATCCAAGCGGCACAATCAGCGGATACTCTGCGGGCAACAAATAATCTTTGTACTGATTTCTGTTGGTTGTTTACGCCTGAAAAATACTGATTAGCAAAATCAGCTTCTTTAGATTCTGCCCCAAAATAATTGGCTACTGATTGAGCTGTAATGAACTCAACCACCGGCTTAGAGGTCGGAATAAGTGCATTATTGGTAAGCAAGAGGCCGTTAGTTTCGAGGTCAGCCGAACCCGCCCCGATCACTCTTGGAGTAATGGAAACTAGGTAGTTACTATTGATTGACATAGTTAAATCCCATAAAAAAAGACCGCTCTAAACGGTCTTTGGTTGATTGATATGCAAATATTAAAAATTTTGTATTTTTCTTTGAGTCATTTTTTAGACTGGTGTACTATTTCCGTATGGATTTTTCAGGTGGTCTCAGGAGAGTGGGCCCTTAGCCTTTCTAAAGAACCTGAAATTAGGAACCTGACGAACTCTAGCTCTGTGAGGGTCATCACCTAGATAAGTCAGGTTCTCTGCTTTACCTATTTCCTTAGCATTTTCCATTTTTAATCGTCCTTAGGTGGATAGCTAACATCAACATTCTTCAAATCAACGTTTACGGCACTAAAGAATCCCATAGTCGCTTTAACTACTGATTTCATACTCAAGTGAAGCGTTAATGTTGAACGTTTTACATAAGAATCAGAATCGCCGACAAGAGTTGTATCTTTCGGATCATCTGCGTATAGCAGGCTTAATCCTCTGTCTTTAAAGAATTGAACCCCAACCGAGGAGCGGGCTACAGTGTCCAAGGCCTGCGCTCTTAACATTGCATTAATGCCGTCTTCTCCGTTCTTAGTCGAAGCGTAGCAGTCAACTTGTACCAAGACTTCTACAGTATTAGACAAATAAATTTCATCATCTAAACCTTTTTCATCGTATTCTTCAAATCCTGTGCCGTGGCGCACACTAGAGATATACGAGAAGATAACGTAATCGTTACTTTCAGCAGGTAATGCGATATTGTTCTGATTACCGTAAAAGATATTCTCTTTTTTAATTTCGGGTACGGCAAAAACAGATAAGAACTCATAAATCGTTTTAACAATGTTAGGGGTTAAGTTCTCCGCCTTGATTGTCGGTTCCTGTGCCGTTTTCGTTTTCATTATCTTCTTCATCGTCATTTTCTTTAATCGTTAACTGTGGCGTATCAGTTTGAAAAGTACACCGAACACAAACCCAGCCAGCGTCCGAGAAATCTTCTAATACCGCTGTGATAAGCCAATACCCGCCAAACTTATCAACAATGTAATCACCCGAACGGGCGAGAGGTCTATATAAGCTCCACGGCCTCGATTCACGGTCATTAGACGCATGAATGTATAGCTTTCTGATTGTTGAGTTTTGACCCGCCAAATTTGCATGGTCTAGAGTACTATCCCCCTCACTTTGAAAGTTTCCGGTAATTGTTTCAGCTGGTGCATATAACGCTTTAATCAAGCCGTTTACGTTCTCTTGTCCTAAGGAACGATAGTAGGTAAAAGAATCATCTTGATAGTTAGCGTTAATCGCATGACGCACGATTGAATGTAGATTCAAGCTCATTATTAAATTACCTTCATACTAATAGACGCTAACAACTTTCCGCTTAGTTTCATCGGTTGCGTTGTTGTCGTGTTATTAGGCAATGCGCCGCCTCCTTGAATTTTTCTTACTTTTTTATTTTCTCCAAGAGCTTCAAACATTGCCATAGTCAATGGGGAACGTTTAGGAAAAGAACCTGCCGGACAACCGCCTTGATTAATTGTTTCTTGGATATCCGCTACTACTACAGTGCCTAAAATTTCAAAAGCTGTTTTAACGTTTTGGGTTCTTATCAATTGAGCTTTAAGCAGTTCCGCCCATTCCTTATTTTTTTGAGCGAACGTAGCACGCATAAAAGGGCGGGGCGGATTACTTAGAGTTGAAAACTTATAGTTAGTTCCTAGTTGCGCATTTAACCAAGCGTTTTGTTTAGGCGTTACTCTTTGAACCCAACCGTACTCTAAATACATTCCATACGTTGCAATCTCTGGATTCATGACCCCAACAAGTAATTTCTTACTCGCATTGGCTTTAATGTTTTCAAGTAACTTACCTGTTAGGTTATTAGATAGGACTCGAATAGCCATGATAAAATTTGCTTAGTGTTTTTCTTAAGGCTTCATTCAAAACCGTTCGGAACTATTCAGTCCGGGCGGTTTTCTTTTATCTAAAAATCGTTATCCCCACGGGTGAAAATTACCCCCACCGTAGAATCTTCCCCCAACTCTGTATCTTGCGGTCATAGTCCAATACATAGCACCGCATTTTGTTTGCGCCCACCAGTCACCAACGTAAGTATTAGCTTTTAGCAGGTCAAAAGAAGTACTTACTGATCCTTGACTAGCACTAGTAACTCTTCCGGGCTGACCTTCCGGTCGTTGGTCTAAAGTTAGCAAGTGGCAAGTAGCAAGATAAAGCAGCCGTTCACGCAAAAAGATTTTATTTTCGGGGTCGTAAGGTGCAAAACTATCAGCGTCTGTATTGCTTACAAACTCAACGGCTAAATCAAAGTAATACTGCAAGTATTCATCCGAAAATTTAACTTCATCCGAATAAGCCGGATAAATTTCTCTAAATTTGTCGGGGTCAAAAATAACTACTGCCATAGTGCACCATAAAAAAAGGAAGATTTAATTACTCTTCTTGTTTTGCTTCTTTAACGCTCATTGATTCCGGGATAATCGGGTGTAATCCGTTGTCCATTTCTTCTAATTCCCCGTGGTCTTGTTTAGAGTTGTATTCGTCTTCGGTTTTCATCTCTAATAAACACGGTAACCCGCCATTAAAGCCTTTAAAAGCTCTTTCACCGCCGTGCATTCTTACAATGTTTTCCCAGTCAACACGGTCTAATTTCACGGCAACACTATTGCCACGACCTAACAAAATGCCTTCTTTTTTACCTTTTAAATGATCGTTTAAACCGGGAAATACAATGGTCTTAGTTCCTCCGTTCTTTGTCGGAACGTCATCAAACATAAGGCCATGAGGTAAGGAGCAAGCGATGATTACAGTATCGCTAGATTTAGCGTTACTCTTAACTTTCTTTTCTTCTTCAAAGGAAGTTGATACCACTTGCGGGGTTTCAACTGTTTGAGCTGTTTGAACTGTTTGTTTTGCTGTAGCAGTATTAGCTTTACGTGCCATTGTTTTAATCCTTAACTTAAAAAAAAGGAAGAGAGGGTTAGCGTCTATGCGCCCTCTCTTCCTTAACGTGAGGAGAATCTAAGAGAAAAAATGACCAAAAAAAACCGGTATTTAAATACCGGTCATTGTTGCGATTAGTGAAGGTCTTCGGATTACCGTTCCCCAAGTACCGCCCATTACTTTCTGCTCGAAAGAAGAAAGTTTAGGAATAGTGCGACCAACGAAGTATTTTTCGCTGTAGCAAGCGGTTCCGGTATCAGTTCCCATCAGCGTTGGAACAGTCATATAAAGCATTTCACCTGCGCTAGTTGAAAGCTCCGGCAACTGGACAATTTCCATACCCGGGAAGCTCTTCTTAAGCATATCTACTGCGGTAAGGCCGAAGCTGTTCGGTGAAGAAAGGTAAGGAGCCATTGCATTACTAATAGCTAAAACAATTCTTCCATTCATATCAACCAAACCGCCATTGTTGGCACTAATTTGTGTCCAGAGTTTATTAATATCGTTATAAACGATATTAGCTGTAGCCTCTGGATTAGCAGCGGTTTTATCTGCCCATGTGCTCTTAGAGTTAATGGAAATAGGAGCGATAGAAGTTGGAAGATTCGGGTCGTTTAACATACCGTAAATTTTCTTACCGTCAACACCGTAAAGGGCAAATTTATTGTGTGCTCTTGCCAAAATAAATGCGGCGGCTTTCTGCTTAGAGGAAACAAGATTTAATTTAGCTTTGGCGGCGGTATCTGTTTCCAAGTCACCGTATTTAATAGTAGTAGAGAATAAGAAGTTTTCTCTAACCGGATAGGCAACGTTAACATCTGCGCTTACATTGTCCGCAAAGTCGGAGTAAGGGGTTACGTCACCTACATACTCTTCCACCGGGAAGGTATAGAACTTATCAGTTCTATCTCCCTTACGGGCTTCGGGCATAATCTTAGACGCATTCAATGCGCCAAAGAGGATTTCTACTACCTGCGGGTCGATAAAAGTAGTATAAACGGTAGGAACGCCAACACTAACCGGTGTTTGTAATGCGGCGTCTCTAGCTAATCTTTGAGCTGTCTTTTCATAATCAACAATAATAGATCCGCTGTCTTCGGCATAAGACATGAAGTCTTTTACTTGCAAGCCTCCGACACCTTTTAGCTTTGCTTTTTCAAAATTGTTCATTTATTAATCTCCAAAAAAAATTTGAGTATCTGGATTAGGAACCAGAGGCAGCGGGTTTAATTGCCAAGCCGTGGTTGCTAATGATGATTGTGTCTCCCTTAGTTCCTGCGGTCTTTACAACCCAACCAGTATCGTTAGTTGCGCCGGCTGTGCCAAAGGAAATTGCACCAGTTGTTGGTGCGCAAAGAACGGCCTGACCAACGGAAGCGACAGCAGGTGCTTCAAGGTAATAATCTCCACGCTCTGCGATAGTCAGTTCTGCACCCTGCTGATAAACATCGGTATCTTCACCGTCTAAGCCAACGGTTCCGGTAAAAGTTCTTTCAACAAAACCGATTACTACATCCCCGGCGGAACCCTTAGAAGAAGCAATCGGGAAGTTAACCGCATTACCTGTGCTTGTTGAGGCTTTAGCAAAAGCAAAAGAACCGCATTTAACGGTTCCGTCTGAAATGTAGTTAACAGGTGTATAGACCGCCTGATTAAAAATTACCTGCTGGCCGGAAATACCAATAGCAGGATTTAAAGTTACTTTCTTTTGAAGCATTGTTTAATCTCCATTAAAAAAATTTGGTTAGCTATGGACTTTGTCGAGGATTGAACCCAAGGCGGAAGGTTTAGCAGGGGCGGAATCCTTAGCAAAAGATGATTTAGAACTTCCTGCATTACGGCCTTTCATATAAGCGAAGTAAGCAGATCTTGCGTCACGAGCGGAAACACCTTTAACGCCTAATTTATTTAAGGCAGCAACGTAAACGGCTCCGGCGGAATCGTAGGCACCGAGGCGAACGTTACCGAGTACGGGTTTAACGTCATCAATAGCCTTCATTTCTGCGTACATTGCGTTCTTGAGAACTTTCATAGAGTCGGAAGCGGTAACTTCTTCTTTCTCTTCGGCAACTACTTCCTCGTCTGAATCTTCGGCCTGATCTTTATCCCCGTAATTCAAACCTGCCTTGAATGCGTTTTGAACCTCTTCGGGGGCTTCGTCTAAACCGCAAGCCTTCAGTGCGTCTTGAGTTAACTTATCAAGTTTGGCTTCTTCACCTTCACGCTCGTGGTCTGCGTCAATACCTTTAGGATCTTCTTTTTCGACTTTTTCACCGTAACGGGTGCCAGCCTCAAACCCTGCTTTAAATGCCGGGTCTTTCATTTTTTCGTCTAGTTCTTTGTCATCGTCTTTGACTTCTTCGTCCATATTTACTTCCTCTTCTTCATCGTTTGCGGGTTCATCTTCTTTAACTTCTTCGTCACTGTCTCCGGTACTCGGAAAAGCGAGATCAGTTAAAGTTGTTTTGAGTTGTTCGGCTTCGTCATCGCTTAAGCCTTTAGCCTTTAAAGACTCAATGATTTTCTCGATCTTTGCGTTCTTATCTTCATCCTGCACATCAGTTACTTCTCCGTTTGGAGTGGGTTTATGCAGGTCGATAATTGCTTGAGCGAGGGTCACTTCTGCCTTTTCGGTGGCATCGTTTTTTGTTTCTTCGTCCATTTTCAAAAGTTCCTGTTTGGAGTCACGAACCTTAACTTCCGGGCCAGCCCGCCCAGTTTCAACTAACGCCAAATGGTTCGCTCTAATTTGACGCTGTACATAATCGTATTTTTCCCCCGCCTCGGTTACGCCCGGCGTGAAGTCTGCGACATAGGAATAAGCTAGGCTTAACTCTTTCATTGATTCATCTTCAATGCGTTTAATTGCGTCTTTGTCGTGAATGTGTAAAGAGTTAAATAGATACGGATAATCAAAATTTCCGTCCGTTCCGGTGGTTCCTATGCGTGTCAGTTTTGACTCCGGTTCACCGTAATCGTCATGGTGTTGCAAGTGAATCGGGATACCATTAACGCTTTCAATAGTCTCTTGACTTTTTAGTTCGTCTGCGGGGCGGTAAGCGTAGTAAATTTTTTCCGGTTCGAGGTTTAAAGTCTCGTAGTTACTAATCTCTTTACCTAAGTAAGGCGCAACCTGCACCTTAGTAAGAGGTGATTTAGCAACGTGGAGAAAACCATTTTTATCTATTGAACGAACACTTACCGAATCGAAAGCAATAGATCTATTAGAGTTTTTCACTTCATTACCTCTAAATAATGTTTTGTTATAATTCCCATATTGTTTTGACATTCCTTTAGAAGGAACTAAAAAACCCCAACGGATCGTGGCCTCGTTGGGGTTTTGCTTTATCTGCTGCTTTTATCTGTTACTCAGGGATTACAGGCCTGAACACGCACCGGCAATAGTAGAGTTGTCCGGGAAGTACTTTTTGGTCAACCTCCGAATCGTATAGTCCCTCAGACAATTTGAACCTTTTACCGTTCATGGCCATATGCGATTTACGGCTTGTATATCGTCCCGGTACGTGTATCCAAATACCCTCGGTAATGCCTACAGACTTGCAATTTTCTTGCTGTATCTGTTGGCTTATCTTGAGTGTTTGATCTAGCGCAACTCTTTCAGCTCTTTTCTGCGTGAAGCCTTGAGTCTTTTGTAATGTTTCGATTATGTTTGAGTAAGTATTTTTACCTTCATAAGCGTCCATGAATGCAGAACGGATATTTGATAACTCAGAGGTTGCAATATTGGTAATAAGACTAGTAGTGTCTTTAACCATGTCCGGCAACTTTTCCATGCAATTAGGCGTTATGAAAAAGTGCTTTCTGCTTTCTCGCATTTCATAGTCAAGAACTGATTGAGGAATGCCAGCGGATTTAAGCGAGGCTCTTTGCGCAACGCCCACATCGTGAGCCAAGTTTTTTACATACCATTGCGCTATCTGTTGGGTTTCTTTATCTGCTGTCCGTAACCACTTCATCATATTTCTAGCGATAAAGTCATCAACGTTACGTTTAAACCGTTCGGGGTCACGTAATACAAGCTGATTAATCTTCTCTTTAATACGTCTAAGCCGTGCTCTATCGTACGGATCATCTGGCCTAAACGTTAGTGAAGCGTCTCTTGCTAGTGCTCCCTCGTCATCAAGATAAAGCAGAACTTCATTTAAAACACGTTGCCGGAACTGTTTTAGATAAGTCAAAACCTTCTTTTTAAATTTGGCCTGAACTCCTTTATTTGGTTCAACAGTGCGGGCGGTTTTCATTAGCTAATGTCTCCGGCTTTATCCGTGTTTTCAACGTCTACTTTTGTATCCTGCGGGGCGTTACGCTGGTTAAGAAAATCCTCCATTCCTCCATTCATGTTAGAGGGGTCATCGGTCATAAGCTCGCCTTCTACTTCTTCCGGCAATTCTGGAGATAGAAAATCTAACCCGCTGTCTTGGTCTCGTCTTACGTACTCTCTAACCTCTTCGGCACTGATTACATTTCTATCCTGCAAGACGGAAGCCATATCAACTTTGGTCTTAGCGGTCATGGCTTTGGCTGCGCTATCTTCTTCTCCTAACTCATTAAACGTAAATGAAATAGAAGGGTCAATGTGTCCGAACTCGCAAATCTGAATGACGTTTAAAAGGGTTTGTATAGCGTCTCTATTGATTTCCTGCTTAGATTTAATATGGTCATAGTAATTTCTGATATCGCTTTGTCCTGTGGCATTAAAACCGCTCGGAGCGATACCTAATAACTTAACCGCAGGCGTTCGGTTAATAGCAGCAATAAATTCAAGTGCCTGTCGGATAATGTCAACAACACCGCTAATAGTAAGGGTGATATTTTCAACTGACTCGGCACTGTCGCAGGCAAAAATTGCGTCATTGTTTCTATAACGCTGTAACAGTTTCATTTTTGAATCGAGTGCTTGAACCCCGCCAAAGTCCATTACTTCGGAGAAGTTAGTCTTGAAAACTGTTAGGTTTAATTTATCTAGAATACTTACGCCTGTTTCTCTAGCTTTATTCCAGTGCAGAACGTAATCCCACAAAATTTGCGCCTGCGGGATACCTAAGAAGTTATAAGCAGGTTTTAACAATAATGGCGGTTCGTTATCAACGAGTTTAATTAGTCTTGAGGCGTGTACGGGTTTACCGAGCACAAACCAAGAACTAGGATCAAGATAATCATCAGCTAACGGATTAGAAGCGTTATAAGGCCCGGGCGAAACATTAACCGGGTCAACAACTACTAATCTAATGTTTTTACCTTTTTCCAATTCTGCGGACTTATCAGAAATATTTAACGGTAAAGTTAAATCCTCCGTTCCCGTGTCGATAAAGATAAAAGCACCGCCCATGAATCCGACAATAGCTAATGCTTTATTAAACATACTTCTAAGTTTGTACTTAGATTCTTGGAGGTCTTGGAGCTTAACTAATACGTCTGATTCGACTTCATCCCCGCCCGTTACCTGAATCCACTCACGGCACATATCATCCGCCACGGTCTGGATACAAGTTCTAATCATGCCGTTTTGCGCTATCTGCTGTAATACGCCGTAACCGACAAATGACGTAATCGGATACTGTCCTAAGTCGATAGCGTGAGCGGTAAGCGATTCATAGAATGCATTAAAACCACCCGCAAAAGCGGAATCACTAGCGAACTCGCTAGGCGTTTTTCTTTCTTCTTTTGGAAGGCCTAAACTAATCGGAGGGGCGAAAAGATTTTCAATGTCTGACGCTTGAATTGATTTACTAGGCGGGACATAAGGGAAATAGTCCGCTTCTTGAATTTTTGAATAACGTTTACTCAGTTTCTCATGTTCACTAGATACAGTTGTATCTTTGTTTACTGCTGTATCTTGAGATACTGATTTATTTCTCTTTCGAATAGACATTATTAATCTCGTTTAAAGTTTCGTTATTCAAGTTTTTATTTAATACCGGACTGGATACTTCAATTGTTCCATTAGCTCAGGTGTAAGCATGAATCCGGCCTTATTGCGGTAATAACTAAGTGCTTGCGTCATAGCGTCACAATTGTGAACTAATACCCCATTAGCAAAAAACAAGTGAGAACCTTCAATCGTTAGATTGAACACTTTTTCTTTTCTGTCCAAGTTTCCTACTACAGGATCGTGAACAAGTTGTTTTTGGTCTGCGTCCTCCACCTTCGAGATATTTAAATTCTTTTCCGCAAATTTCGCAGGTCTTAACGACTTCGTAACTTTCGTATTTCCGTCGGTATTGCGTTTCACATTTTCTAGTACAGAATTTTGAATCTGCTCTTTTTGCTTCGAATATTGATCCGCAATAGGAACAAACGCATTGATAAATTTTCGGAATCCTTTTCTTTGCGTGTTCCTTATGCCACCTCCTTCCTTCTTCGCTCCTATGCCACGCAGAGGCAAGAGGTCTAATGGCTTCCAAGTGCTTAAAAACTTTTTCGGTGCGGAGATTAGTTTTTTTGCGGTGTTCATCACGTGATAAACACTCAAGATTACTAAATTCGTTGTTAAAACTATTCCCGTCTTTATGGTGAATCTCATACCCCGGAGGAACCTTTTCACCTTGGAAATATTCCCATATGGCAACGTGTAAACCTTTTGGGTTCTTTCTTCCTTCATTTGTTGTTGAAGAGCTAAGGTAATAATTTCCTTTTCCTCCCATTCTTTTAAAGACAATGCCGTTAAAGACAACCGATTTAGGAGGATTGGATTGATCAAGTTTTGGTATTTCAACGTTATACATTCTTGAAAATTCACCTCTATAAATTTTTGGATTTTTCCTGTTCTTGTAATAAAAGGATGATCTGGAGTAGCCGTAATTCCGTATTTGGTAATTACTTCCTTTTCCCCTGTTTCACCTGCACATAAGACTTTTTTTAATCCAAAAGGAGTAATGACAAAATCACCTGCCTTTATTTGTTCGATTGGTTTATCTCCAAACAAAGTGGCTACTTTTGTTCCTGCGATAAAACATTGGTCATCGTGAGCACCAGCAGGGAAATTAAATAATTCCGCTTCAAATGCGCTTACCCAAGGCGTTCTGTCCGGGTCAGGTATGTAAACATTACCCGCTTCAAAAAACGGTGTTACGGCACTTGCTCGGGCTTCTTTTGACTCCTTAGGAGTAATCGGAATAATCCCGCTTACTGTTTTTTGAAGTTCAGAAATAATCGCACTGCCGTTGGCTTTATCTTCTACTAACTTTCTTGTTGCACGAGGCCATTTTTTGGCTAGCAATAAAAACATTTCCCGGGTTTTAACGAAGTCCCACTGTCCACGTACTTGGTCTAAAAGATAAAAATCCGCTCCTTTTTTACCCCAAACCTGACCCACTACATAGTCAGAATTTTTAGAGTCTTTAAAGGTCATATCCCAACTTATTAGTTGTTGGTCGAATTGAGGCGGTACGCTTGTATCAGTCCAGTACTTAATCCATTCCGCTTTAAAGATTGAGCCTCCGTCCGGGATCGGGTGCTGCTGGTATAAAGCAGCCCAATCACGTGAACCGATAGTTTTTCTAATTTTCTCTAATTGGTTTAAGTCGTAACGCTCAGGGTGTAAAGCCTCACCCTTGAGTCGGTGCGGTTCGTCATTTTCTGCAATAGCCGGATAGTTGATTACTGTAAAAGTATCACCTGCGCCGGAGTTCATATTTTCAATTAACCGACCGATTAAATCATCTAAGTGCCAACGGGTGCACATGACGATTACACCCCCGCCCGGACTTAAGCGGGTGTAAGCCGTTGACGTGTACCAATCCCAAATAGAATTTCTAATAGTTGCACTATTGGCTTCGGCTCGGTCTTTTAACGGGTCATCAATTAGTAGGATATCTGCGCCTTGGCCTGTAATACCACCGCCAACACCAGCGGAACGATAAACGCCAGTATGTCCTACTATTTCAAATAAATCAGAGGTTCTAATGTATGAACCTCTCGTTTCCGCATTAGCTTTTTTACCCGCTAAGGTAGTTTCCGGGAATACTTCAAAATACGCTTCATCATCAATAATGCGCTGTACGTCTCTATTAAAGCGTTGTGATAAATCGGAACTATAGGAAGTAGCGATTATCTGCAATTCTGGATTACGACCAAAAGCGTAAGCAGGGAAGCGTCTAGAAACAATCTCCGATTTTCCGCTTCTCGGTGGTAAACAAATAATTAAGCGTGGTGATTTTTTATTTTGTACGTCTTCTAAGAACTTATCGAGCTTATCGCATATTTCCTTATGCACCCACCCTAGTAAGTAATCCTTTTTAGTAAACGTGATAAAAGCGGAAAAAGACTGCCTAGACGCTCGGCGTTTTAATTCATGTATCGCTTGCTCACGTGTTATCGTTGAGTTGCGCAATTTTCATTAGTTCCTCGTTACTTAAGTTTTCAACTGTTTTCGCATTTACCTCAATCGGCGCACCGTCTGCGCCAGTAAGTTCTTGCTTGATTGTTTCTTTCCAACCGCCTTGGGTCTTGAGAAAGAAAATCATGGCTGCTGTATTACCTGTTTTAATCTCGGTCATTAAAGCGTTGGTTACTAGTGCGATTCCTTTGGCTTTTCCTCTTTTTATTGCGTCCGCAAATTCTGCAAATTCTCTTTTTCTGCTGTATAGGGTTCTTTCTGAAATTCCAAGCGCAAGGGCTATCTGTTCTTGAGTTAAGCCATTAGCAGCCAATGCCTCAACCTGTCCGAGGTCGGGAATAATTTTAGGTTTTGTTTTCATGGCGTACTTTTCTCCATTTTTCGTTAAGAATGCAAGGAGCGCACGCATTCCAATCTATAGCGTGGTGAATACGAAAAGAACTATTACCCATAGCCTTGACTTTAACCGCCGAAGGATTACACATTACAGAGTAGAAAGATTTGGCGTAAGTTCCAATATCCAAATAAGCCTCCGTTAGTCCACCTTCTCTCTGTTGTGTTTCACCTTGAACAATCATGACATCGACCAAAGAAAACACTCTTTTTCCTTGGGGATTAGCAAGTACGTAATAATTTACGTCTTCGTTTAATCGTCCTAAAAATTTTTGTGGTTTATCAGTTCTAAAAAAGAAAGCATTCATTACTTTTCTAAGTAATGCTTTCTTTATAAACTGACCATTAAGGCCACCGATAAAATCACCTCCTTGAGTTAACGCTAGGCAATCAGAATCAGTACTTAATAAGAAATCTATACAGCTATCAAAAAACTTATCTAGATTTTTAAACACATACCAAGCAAGTATTCCTAAATCTTCAAATCTGTAAGAAATACTTGAATAATCGTCGTCAAGCATTAAAAAATATTCGATGCCTAAATCTTTAGCTAAATCAAAAGTTGCATTCCTAGCATAAACAACTATATTGTCTTGACCTACACCATTATCCATAGTGTCGGTTATTTCTCTATAAGTTTCTTTGTTAAAAACAAGAACCGAACTGCCAAACTTTTCTTTGTACTTACTTAGTTGTTCGTCCTCGTCATCACAAATATAAAAAATCTCTCCTGTATATCCCTGTCGTCTTAACGTTTTATCTGTGAGAACGGTATCGGCTCTTCCGTGAGTCAAAATAAAAACGGCAAAATTTTCAGTCTTCATCTTTGTCACCCAAAAGATCATGCAACTGTTTTGTCATTTTTACGTAACCCATTTTTAAAGCGTCATCCTAATCAATCATTACCAAGGCGGACTTCTCCATAAGTCTTTGGCATTCCGGGGAAGCGGAACAGTAATAATCTGCGATTTTTTTATAGTTAAAAGTTAAATGACGATAAGCAGAAATAATCAAAAATTCTTTTTCTTCGTCCGGCAAGTTTGAAGCTCTAATCTCTTCGATAAGGTCGTATGCCCGAGTTCTATCAATTAAATCTTTGAGAATTGGGGGGGTTGATGCATGGTTCATATTGGATAGAATCAATCTTTACTTGATATTTTTCTTCGTAATTCTTTTGTTCGTCTGTTTCTAAAGATTCGTTTAATTCTTCTTGAGTAAAGCCAATACTATTTAAGTCGATACCGTCTAGTTGTATGGCTTCTAGTTCAATCTTAAGTAAATCCTCGTCCCAACCGGAATTTAGAGCGATTTTGTTATCAGCAAGGATATAAGCCTTTTTTTGAGATTCGGATAAGCCGGAAAGTTCGATTACCGGAACTTTATCGAGCTTCAATTTTTTAGCAGCAAGCAAGCGACCATGACCTGCAATAACGCCATTATCTCCGTCCGTAAGGATTGGATTGTTAAATCCAAATTCTTTAATACTGGAGGCTATTTGCGTTACTTGTTCGTCCGAATGAGTGCGGGCATTGTTAACGTATGGGATAAGCTCTTCAACGCTTTTATAAACAACTTTTAGATTGTTGCGGTTCACTGCCATATTTGAAAAATCTTAAAAAATCTTCAAAAAAAAAGACGTTCGATAATTTCTTACCGAACGCCCACATCTCAAACCAAAGGAGTTTTACATGACGACTGTTTTTGTCGGGTTACAGTCTCCCGAAAAATTGGCTCGCTTGATCAGGCTCAAACGAGAAAGCCGTTATAGTTAAAATCCAATAGCACCAATAAGGCCACTCAAGATTAAGCATACCGAAACGATTTTTAGAATCAAAGATCTAATCGTGATTACTTCGTCTAATGCTTTTAATTGCTGGTCATACTCGAGAACCTTATCCTTAACGTCTAACAAGATTTCATTAGCTTCCCTGTTATCTTTTTTTAGACATTTGAAGTAATCCTTAGCGAAACGATTCGGCGGTGTTATAGAAAACAGAAAATACGTAGAAAAACATACAGCAGTCAAAGCAAAAGCAGCAGAAGCATGAAACAAAAACTTATCGTACCAATCGGAAAAGAAACCTTCATGAAAGAGAAAATATAGGAAAACAAATTGAAGAACCGATCCGAATAAAACTAAAGCCAACTTTTTATTTTGTTCCGGCATTCGTTTTTGTACTATTTCCTGATAGTCCTTTTCGGCCATTGTGAGAATGCTTTTAGCGAATACGATATCTAACGATAATTGTTGTTGATCAAAGTTATTCATAAATAACAAAAAACCCCGCATTAAGCGAGGTTCCTATCTTTCGTCCATGCCAAAGCCCCTAAGCAGGGGCTATCGGTACGCACTTATGTGGTCAGCAAATTTTATTTAATTATAAAACAAAATTTTACTTAGGGGTAACTGTACATAAGGTTAACTTTAAACAAGGGTTAAAACTAAGTTAACTCACATAAATAAATGATAAAACCGGTGGGTAATGCTTTACTTAAATTTCCCCGGTTAATTGCTTTCTGATATCGCTTTCAAGTTCAACTCTTTCTTTAAAGATTCTTAAGATTTTTGAACGCCAGTGAATCTCTTTAGCTCCCTTGGAAATATGGGCGTGTTGGCGCATTCTTTCGTATTCTCGATAAGTACCGAAAACAAAAATCTTAATAAACTTCTTGACTGGCAGGTATTGCAAATAATCAGGCATAGAACGCCATACGTCATTAAATAAATCTGCGTCTTTAAAGTCTATTGGTTCGGGCGGATCTTCTCTATATCTTAGTTCGTCTTCTTCTCGTTTTTTCCGTTCCTCTTCGGTCTCGTGTAATCGTTCTGTTGTTGCCTTGAGGTACTGGCAAAAAACAAAAGTGATAGATACGCTTCTATCGAATTTATCCATGTAAGCCCGCCTCCAATTTTCAAGACGAGCTAAGAAATTAGTATCAATTTCAAAATCATTCATATGTTTGTCAGTACTCCACAAATTCCCAACCGTGAGTATTTTTCGGATACACCACAATCATCTTGAAGGGGTAATTAGTTGCGGTTGATTTAACTTTTACTTTTGCGTCATCTAAAAAGATTTTTGGATTAGCTTTAACCTCGTGAAATTCAAGAGTGCTATCAGCTTTTAGAACTAAAAAATCCGGCGTGTACCAACACGCACCGTCTGCAATTTTTACCTTGATAGATTCGAACCAAATTTTTTGGATCCGGCCGGCTGCTTCCTCAGCTTTTAAGTACTCGAAATAACGCCGTTCGGTCTTATTCATTTGACCTTCTTTTAGCCTTCCTTTGGCTTGATAGAGGCGCATACCTTTAGGGTTCTTAGGACTTGTTTTGTCTGATTGAGTCGATTGAATTAAATCTTGAATAAATCCTTGCTGGAAGCGTTTTTGTCGTTCCTCTTCTTCCTTTTTCTTTTTGTAGTAAGCAACAACAAGCGGATCATCTTCGGAAAGTCTTAAGCCGTTCATTTTGTTGTCTCCTTTAATTCGAATCGGTGGCAAGACTTGCAATCCTTATGCGTAATCATCCCGTTGTATTTGCCGGAGAACCAACGTGAACAAACGCCATGTTTATCAGAGGATGACGGAAAAGCGATATACAAGGTAGTTTTTTCAAAATATTTGCAATGACCGCAAGTATTGAGATAAATCTTTTTCTTTTTTGGCATTGAGTACATAGTCGCAATAGTCTTGTGAGCTTATAAATTGATTGATATTTGTTCTAAGGTTGGATTGAAAGAGGGGGATTTTTTATAGAACGCTATGCGCTTAGATATCTGTGAATAATCCGCTTTAATGAACTTATCGCATTGATAATCAATAACGTTCGCTTCCCAGTGTTTATCTGGCTTTTCATGACAGAAAATCTTGAGGTGAAGATTACCGGGCTGGCCTAATAGGAAATCTGTAATAACGCTCATTGGGCGGTTTGCCAGTTGGTTCTTTGGTTGCGGTCTGGATTGAGCGAATTGACAAAATAAGCAAATACCGGACATTTTTATTCCTCCTGTTGGTCAATAGAGGAATCAAGTAAGAACCCGGCAAACTTAGCAAGCAGATAAATGAATGCAAATAAAGCGAATAATCTAAGCAAAATGCCAAGAACTAAATCATTCATTTTTTACCTCCCAAAATCTTCAAAATTAGTAATCGTGTTTGAACGCTCATATAAGCCGTATACGGCGTTTTGTTTTCAAAATGGGTATTCGTATTGGTTAGGATTAGAAAATTGATTCTGGAGCTTTTTAGCTAGGTCAAAAGACTTAATAAGGCCAAAGGTTTTATTTATCTTGTCGTTTTTCTCTTTCTCGATAGCCTGCTCCATTGAGTTCTTTTTTTCTTCCCGCATTAAGTCGGTTGAAAGTTGTTTTTCAAAAAAGGCTAAGATTCGAGTACCGAAGGAATAACAAGATTCGTAATCCGTTTGTCCGTTCGGTTTTGTGATTGTTTTTGGCGCAAGTTCAGGATGACCGACGTTTACAGCCCATTCATTTAAAAGTTCTATTTCTTTCCATTCGAACCGTTGGAACTTGCGGTTAATCGAGTATTCAATAGCCATGTTGTAATAGCCAATGAATTCTTTAATGTTTTTCGTGACATAAGGCCAAAAACGGCTATCAACAGCTTTGTGATATTCGCAAACGAATGGGATCGGATTACTTGAGTCTTGCGTTGTTGAAAAAATACAACCTTGCGCTATACAGCATACCGGCACCAGTTTAGAGGGTTCATTCGGATTGAATACTTGATTACCAGTTTCCCATGCCATGTTAATTTTCTCCTTTTAATACGTGTTTATCTGTGTTGTTGTGGTTTCTTGTCGTAATAACCTTCAATGATTCGAGGTAATTTGTCTTCACTGGTGATAAACTCGAGGTCGGCTCTATAGCCATTTTCATTTTGACCGTTGAGCGAAGTGGCATACTTAACCTTTTCAAACACCCATTTGACAGTATTAAGTCCCTTTTGCTCTTCGGTTATTTCATTTTCAATAACGACAGAACGCCAGAAATTTCTAAGCTGGTTGATTCTTTTTTCTGTATTCCACATGAGCACCGGAGGATGATTCGGCAAGACTTCGTGATAACAGGCGATGATTTTGTCCTGCGGGCAATTTTCAGCAAGAGAGTTGTTTGAAGGTACAGTTGTGCCGGTTCCGGCATTCGGATTGTCAAGGAATTGGTTTTTTGTTTGCTGGTGTCGTCTTAGCCAACCTTGCCAACATTGACTCCACCCTTTATCACTTCGTAAAACGTCTTGACCGTTACCTTGAGTGTAGTAAAACTTAAATTCAATGAAGGTACGTTCCGGATCAAGATCTGCCCTCATAATTTGGCAGTATTCCCGCCATTTTTCCGGCAACTCTTCTAAGTCAAACTTGTGAGTCCGAGATTTAGATTTAGTTTTTACTGCTGCCTTCGGTTTTTGCTCAGTTTCTTCTTGTTCGTCAAAAATCAAAAGAGAATCTTCGGAAGAAGTAATTTTTTCCTCGATTTCTTCCTTTTCTGCACTATCCGACTTATTAATTAATAATATTTGTTCTTGTTTATGTTCTTGTTCTTGTTCTTGATTAGGCAAGGTATTCGGTAAGGCTTTCGGTAAGCCTTTGCCAAAGCCTTCCGCATAACCTTCGTTATACGCTTTAATGAACTCTTCCGGAAGGGCTTTTTTGAAACTATCCGATTGATTATTAATGATAAATTCTGCACTTCTTGCAAAAATATAATCTCTTAAATTACATTCTGGAAGGCTATCTATGGCACTATTCCACGATTTAATTACGTTCGGACTTTCCGGCAAATTGTATTTAAGGAAGTTCGGAATGTAGATTAATTGCTCGGTTTTATCGTAGAGAATTAAGCCCTTTTCTAAGAGTTCCAAAAAGGCTTTTTTGAATATTTCAGTCATATCTAAGGAAAGACTTTCCGAAAGGCTTTCGGTAAGGCTTTCTTTCTCAGATAAATATTGAACGCTTCCTTGTTCAAAAGCTAAGGCCTCAATAGAAGAAGAAAATGCGCCTATGGGTGCGAGTTCTTTCTTAGTCAGAATGTAAAACCAAGCGTACCTAGCTTCAAGACTTAATGACCTGAATTTTTTGTCGTTACTAATACGACAGTCTATTTTTCTGTATACAGCCATTTTTAATCTCCTAGCGACCTTGAATATTTGCTTGAGCTTTACTAATTGTTTTGTTTCTTGAAAATACTTTTTGGAGATACAAAAGCCGCCCTTCGGGTATGCCGTGAATGCGCCACCCGGAAACGCTGGCCGGACTAACACCAACGATTACGGCGACAGCTTTAGTTCCGCCCAATTCGTTGATAACCGCCTTGGCGGTGTCTTTATCGGTTCGTTTTCTCATAATCAAAATTAGGTTTTGTTAAACAATTCCGAATTTAATTATAAGGAAATCCTAATTAAAAATAAATGTTGCCTTTTTGGTTTTTTCCTAAAATAATTAGGAAAAACTAATTTCAAGGAGTAGTTATGAGTACACTTGCAGAACGTCTTAAGGAGGCATTAGCCCAATCCGGTGTAAAGCAAATTGAAATAGCTTCTCTATGCAAAATAGCCCCTGCCTCGGTTTCGGATTGGTTTACAGGCAAAACTAAAAGTATCCGTTCGACTCATTTAGAAAAAGTTGCAAACCTTTTAAATGTTTCTTCTGTTTGGTTGGCCACCGGAAAAGGTGAGATGAAGTCTCAAACAGTGCTAGCAGAAGATCAAGTTGAAAATTTGGATGAATGGATAGAGATACCGGAATACAGAATTAAATTCGCTGCTGGATTCGACCAAGAGCCAAACTTAGAAGAACTTGACTCAAACCATAAGGCCGTTTACCGCCGTTCTTGGTTCATTGATAAAAGAATTAATCCGAATGATTGTAAGCGTTTCAGAGTAGCCGGAGACTCTATGGAGCCGTTACTTTTGGATGGTGACGTGGTACTTGTAAATTGTGCCGAAAGATTCATTATAGACGGCAGAGTTTATGCTTTTGTTTTCGGTCATGCGCTAAGAGTTAAAAGGCTCTATTCGCAAATCGACAGATCAATCTTAGTTTGTTCGGAAAACCCAAATTTTGCGGATGAAAAAATACCGCCCGATGAAGTAGATCAAGTAAAGATAATCGGTGAAGTGGTTGAACGCTCAGGGTCAATATAGGAGGCGTTATGAATACCGTTTTTAAAGTAATTTGGAACTTAATAAAACTACTGCTTCTTTGGTTTCTTATTTCATTTGCTTTAATGATTTTTACATTGTATGTAAATCCTAATGATAAGGATACAAATGCCATATTGTTCATTGTGTATATTTTTGCGCCTCCTTTATTTTATTGGTATGCAAGGCACGCCCGTAAGAAAGACGAAGAAGCACAAGAACAGCTTAGGCAAGTAGAACTGGCAAAACTTAACTTATTACCAGAGGATAAATTTAACCAGTTATTAGTAGTGGTAGAAAATGATAATAATCCGGTAGCAGTAGTTGAAAGTTTCTTCAAAAAAGCCAAAGAAGAAGAAATAGAACTTTCTCCAGATCAAAAAAATAAACTTAGATTAGCTTTGATTTTAGGATTTTGCCGAACCAAAACAGTGCCAATAAATTGGGGAAATTCGTATTTAAAAGAAGCTCCTTTCGTAGTTCAATCTACTGAAACAGTTATATACGGCTCAAAATTTAATGAACTTTGGACAACTAAAACCGAAAGACATTATCAAGCGGGAAACCGTGGAATGAGCTTAAGAATTATGAAAGGGGTATCAGTAAGAGTAGGAAATACGGCTGGAAAATCGGTATCCCAAGAAGTTAGAGAAGAATTAGACGGAGGCCAAATTTTGGCAACCACTAAGCATATTTACTATGAAAAAAACGGCAGACCTCAAAGAGTTGCATTAGCTAAGATAATAGGAACAGAGCTATTTGATAATGGCAAAACTATAAAAATCATGCCGGACGGTGCACGGGCAAAACCCTTATATTTCTTTTTTAATAACATATACGACCCCGTTACTTTCCAAGAAATAATTAACGCTGGGTGGTAACCCTAAATCTTTCTTAACAAAACCGCTTATTCAAGCGGTTATTTTTTTGCCTGTTACAAATTAAATTAGGTTTTCCTAAATTAAATATTCAATTTACCGAATTTTTACCTTATAATTTGCCTTATAGAAATTAAGGAAAACCTAATTTAAATAATTATCCGATTACAACAATTCGGGGTTACTGAACAGACTAAGGTAACGCAGGCGAACCAAACGGGTTGGAAGCCGGAAGCGAAAAATCCCAAAACGCCGATTGCGGGCGTGCCGAAACGATAATAAGGAATAGGCAGTTGCGAAGTATGTTAATGACCACAACGAATTTCAAAGCAATTGATTCATAGCGATATAGAAGAACGTTATTGAGCCTAAAAAATTAGCTAGACGCTCAGAGAGAGAAGAAAGTTAGTTTTTATCTGCTAGGCAAGAGTAGGAAGGCAGACGGTTACTAGTTACGATAAAAGCTAGTTGAGTTAATACGCACTTGCAAGAGCAAGAATAGTGCGTTAATTAAAGCTCGTTAAACGTTGTTATTTGTCATGCTGATTTCTCAATACCTCTAATTAGTTTAGCGAGCTTTAATTAATTTTTTTTAAGGGCGTTCTTTGTTTTTCTTTTATTCAAAAACAAGTAGTTAGTATTGAGTTTTAATCCGCAAAGAGCGTCCTTAAAAGAGTTAAAACTTACGAATAATCGTTTTAGCTTTTTTTTCTTCCCTGACCTCAAAACTTGTTTTGAGGGAATATCGAAGGGATGTTTTTTTTAGCATTAAAGGACTAGAAACAGTTTCTTTGCGCTGCAGTGGAAGCCGTTTGAGCTGGTTTACTTTTTGTAGGCTGGTTCTCTCAGGAGAGCGACTAAAACAATGAAGTACACGTTTTAGCCTAACGTGAAGTACAAGGCAGTTGCACTAGAAACCCGCAAGAAAGCGACTTGCTGGGAAGAGACTGTGAAGAAAGCGCCATTTCTCATTACCAATTTAGGAGTCGGTTAGTGGGAATAAGGAAAAACGAGGAAAGCCGACACGATAAGCAGGTAAGACGTAAAAAATCTTACCTGCTTTATCAATTCCGATTAACAAATTAAAGGGCATTCCTTCCAAAACTATTGAGGCTTGTTTTTGGACGTGCAAAAAACGGAGTGCCCTTTAACTTGTTCATAAATTGCACAAGTTCAATCATTCGGAAATTCCGAAAAGTTCAAAAATAAATTAAAGAGCATTCCTACCTTAATGAATCGGAGACTTCATTAACGGTTGTCCTTAAGAGTGCTCTTTAATTTGCCGACGGTTTTTTATTTATCTCTCTATTTATGCCCAAGGGAGATACAAGGATTGCTCCCGTCGGCAATTTTTATTTTTCGGTTTCAAGGCGCACTGGTTTTAAAGCTAATCACCTTCTATTAGCTTTAATCATCATGGGACATAGAAGCATATCCAGTGCGCCCTTTTCTTTTCAATTTAAGGAGTTCGGTATGTTTGTAAATGATGACAATGCAAAAGAGTATGTAATTGAATCTCTTAAAAATTGTGAATGCCTCAAAAACAGCGAGGCTTTTAAAGAATTTTTTGATGAATGCTTCAATCAGTTTGTAGAACGAATGTTTGACCAAGAAAATCACGATGAAGTAAAAATTTGCGCCGAAGTAACCGATGATATGGTTTTGAAATTTTGGGAAGCGGCAGAGAGTGAATTACTGGATTGGACTCAAGATAATGTAATTAACAAAATGCTTACAAAATTTAAAGTCTAAAAATTAGAACCCTCCGGCTGGAGGGATTTTTAAAGCACATTGATTAAGTGTTCGGAACACTGGAGAGTATGGACAAACTTATTACAGTGTGCTTTGAAAAGTGCTCCTTCGTTTTAATCCAAATTTATTTGGTTATTTGAATCTTTGAACATAGTACCTTTAAAAGGAGCACTTCTAATCTTACTAAGGAACTGCGCAAGGGAAATCACGACTCTAACTCCGTCCCCTCGTACGTAATACTCACTGTGCGGGAATAATTAGGGCATGAGTCACGGGATTACTTAACCCACATATGCGAAAAAAAGCTCTAATCGCAGTTCCTTAATCCCTCTTTCATGGCCTGATAGGCGTTTGGTAATCATAAATTCTCAACTGCTTAATCTCTTTGATTTACGCCTATCAGACCGCCCCAAATCATTTAAATATCAACGCTTAGGAGCTTAATCATGTCATTAGGCGGTTTATCTATTTTGATTGTTTCTTTAATCGTTTTTTGTTGGATTACAAAGCCTGTAACGGCTTACAAGCTCGCAATAAGGGAATGGCAAGAAACACCGTCAAATGAGCGTGTAGGCATTGTTTTATGCGGGATAGCTGTGACGGTTTTCTTCATTGTTATCCGCTGCGCCCCGAGCGTTTATCAGTATCTTAAGTAATGATGGAAATAATGGCTTATCAAGATTTAAGCAAGTTTGAGGCTCGCTGGTTAGAACCGCCGGACGATACGAAAGAAGAAATTGAACTTGAGCGATTCATTGAGGAATACACCGATCCACTTTATGAAGAATTGCTAGACACAGCTGAAAAAGAAGGCCGGGAAATTTCCACTGAAACCGAAAATTATTTTTTAAGCAAGTGGGCACGTGAAGCCGAGGAAATATTCCGGCAACGATTACAGCTTGAAAAATCATTTTTGCTCGGTGCCTAACAAAACCTTCAAAACCTTCAAAACCTTCAATTTTTATCAACATTTTTTAGGAGTTCGTTATGTCGTATGCCACGTTAATCATCGGCGAAAGCGGAACAGGTAAAACCTGCTCGCTTCGTAATTTAGACCCTAGCAAAACCCTTTTAATTCAACCTACTCGCAAGCCGTTGCCATTCCGTAATACAGAATGGAAAGAAAGATTAAGCGCACAAAGCGGGGGCAATATTTTTGTTACCTCTGACTCAAACAAGATTATTAGAGCAATGTTTAAATCAACCGCCGAAATCATCATTGTTGACGACTGGCAATACATTCTTGCTAATCAATACATGGCAAGAAGGAATGAGAAAAGTTACGACAAGTTCTCCGATATCGGCGGTTCAGGTTTTGATATTGCTAAAGCAGCCAGCGAGTTAGCACCTCATAAAAGAGTCTACATTTTGGCTCATTCGAATACTGACGAGTTCGGAAAAATTCGAATTAAGACCCTCGGAAAATTGTTAGACGATAAAATCGTTATCGAGGGTATGTTTACTACCGTCCTAAGGACTCATGTAGAAAACAACGAGTACTTTTTTAGTACTCACAACAACGGGCATGACACTGTAAAAAGTCCGTTAGGTATGTTTTCCAGCGACCTAATACCAAACGATTTAGCAGAAGTCGATAAGACAATCTGTAACTACTATCAAATCAAATTACCGTCTAATTTTTCTAATTTCTAACTCTTTTACTACTTTTTAAGTGGAGAAAATTATGATTGCCAATTTCAAATTAAATGTTGCAAACGCCAAGGCCGTTGGCGACACCGGATACATTAGCAAGTCCGGCCCGTATACGGGTGTAATCAAACTAGCAAGATTGTATGACACTAACAACGGCGCAACTATGTTAGTGCTTGAGTTTGTTTCGGACGGGGCGGAACACGCCACTATCAGTATGCCACTAACCAAGATTAACGGTGAAGAGACATTCAACCGCAAAATCGTTGACGCTTTAATGACAGTTTTGAAAGTGAGGGAAATGAATGTAGTGCAAGGGCAATACCTTGACCAAAAAGAGAACGTTATGAAGCCGGCATACCTGCTAAATGATTTAATGAATAAGCCGATTGGGTTGCTATTACAAAACGCACCCGAAGAATACGAAGATAGACAAACAAGAGCTATTAAAGTAGCAAACAGAATGAATCTTCTTACTCCATTCGACCCGCAGACTATGCAGACAGCTAGAGAGCTTCTTGAAAAGAAAGAAGCTAAGTACGTACAAAACAAAGCGGCAACATTGAAAGACAAAGAAGTTAAGAAGTTTGCTCCTACTAATTACTCAGCTGGTTTTGAAAGACCTCCTCAAGCTCCTATGAATCAAGGCTATCAGCAAGCACCGCAAAGCTATCAACAACCGGCACAAGGCTATCAGCAACCGCAACAATCAGCCCCGGCCATGTATGGCAGTGAAGAAGATATCCCTTTCTAAACTCTGATAACTAACACATAGTGATAGAGCTAATAACTCTATCGCTTTTTTTATGAAACTTTATGAAATATCACATGAGTACCGCAAAGCACTTGAGGCGGTGCAGGTTGATGAAGATACCGGAGAGATTCTAGGACTGGATCAACTCCAGTTAACCGGAGAGGAAGCCAAGGAAAAAATCTGTGCTGCCTTTTGCGTAATTAAGGAAATTGAAGCAGACATTAGCTCATTGAGAGACCATTTAGCCAATATTTCTAAGCGAAAAAGAGCCTTGGAGAATAAGCAAGAACGGCTTAAATCTTTCGTTATGGAGGCCATGGCTGGCCTTGGAGTTGAAAAAGTCAAAAACACGGTTATATCCGGTTATTTAAGAAAGTCGGAAGTAATTGTTGTTGATGACATTAAAGAAATTCCAGAGGGCTATTTGAAGATTGAATACAGCCCCGACAAAGCGTTAATTAAAGAAGCGTTAAAGAAAGGTTTGAACATTCAAGGTACTCACCTTGGAGCAAGTCAATCTTTGATTATCAGATAACAAGACCCCTGTAAAAAGGGGTTTCTAAGTGAGTAATAAAATGCCACTACCAAAACCGATGATCTCGCAACAAGAGCTTGATTTTAGACTACTGAATTTATTTCTTTTGAAAGATAATAAAGAAAAAAAGATATTCCCAAAAGTTAGTTTTTTAGGTCGTTCAGGTATTTACATTGGATTTTCACCTAAAGAATATTTCCCTGTATATATAAACATTGCAAAAGATTGGTTTCGCTTAGGTGCGTACTCATCCGAAGAGTTAGAAACTAATCCAAAAATAAAACTTTTTTATCCCGAAACTACATATCTTAATTATCAAGACTTACTAAATATTTTCCATGAGGTAAGAAGGCTAAAACTGGAGTACGGAGCGTTAGACGATCAGCTAGTCAGGTCATATCACTTATATTTGCCTGCCGAGTTCTCTATTACGATAGATCATATAAGAGAAATTTATGGCAGTAGCACTAAAAGGCTATTTAAACAAAAGTCTAGACCGTTATTAGATGAAATAAAGAAAAAGTACCGTTTAGTAGAAAATGAAGTAATTGAAGAGCCTCCAGCACCTCCACCACCTCCAGAAAGTCCTAAACCTCCTAAATTCATTGAAATTAAAGGGAAAGAAGAAGTAATTACTGAAACAGTGAAAAAAGAACCAACAAAGCCGGAGAGCGTAAAACTTTCTAAGAAAGAAGTTCAGGAAGAACTTGAGGACTTAGATATTCAAATGAGGCTGCTAAAACTTGAGAAAGAGCAAATTCTTTTACAGCAGAGAATAAACAAACTTAAGAGATCGTAAAGATGAACCTCAAAAATCTAGCGAATGACAAAAACGCTTATTTGTTTGAAGGTTTTGTTTCGAAGGAAAAAGCTCAAAAACAAATAGAACAAGAGTATGAAGATAACGGCTTCATAGGCTATGCAAAAGTTTTAGATGTTCACCATGTATTTGCAAAGTGGGTTAGGACTGATTACAACTTTGGTAGAAAAGTAGACATATACGACATTTGCGAAAATTTCGAAGCAGGGACTATTCCAGCGACACTAGTAGATGTTTACCAAAACACTTGGATGTTATAGATGAATTTTGGCTCGGTTTGTAGCGGGATAGAAGCCGCCTCCGTTGCTTTTAATCCTCTTGGCTGGAAGGCCGTATGGTTTTCTGAAATAGAGAGGTTCCCAAGCGCAGTACTAAAAGAGCGGTTTCCAGATATTCCGAATTTAGGCGACATTCGGAAACTACCAAGACTAATTAAAACAGGTGCAATAGAAGCACCTGAATTTTTATGTGGTGGTACTCCTTGCCAAGCCTTCTCCATTGCCGGACTTAGAAAATCATTAAATGATGAACGTGGCAATTTGTCCTTAACTTTTTGTGAGTTAGCAGATGAAATACAAACAGTTAGACTTATTCAGCACCTACCCCCCCCCCAATTATCTTATGGGAAAACGTCCCCGGAGTGCTCAGTACAGCAGATAACGCCTTCGGGTGCTTGCTGGCTGGATTATGTGGATCAGACATTCCCATTACAGTATCGTACAAGCGATGGCCGGACGCTGGTATTGTTACCGGAGAAAAGCGAACGGTTGCATGGCGAGTATTCAACTCTAAATATTTCGGAGTGCCCCAACAACGTAAGAGAATCTTCCTTATCGCAAGTTCTAGAAAAGAGCTTAATCCCGCTAAAGTACTTTTTGAGTATCCGAGCGTGTGCCGGGATATTGGCAAGAGCGCACAAGAGAAAGAAAGAATTACCTCCTTCGTTGAGGGAAGTTTTGGAGGATACAGTCAATCAGAATCAGCCGGAACATTAAGAGCCTCGGGCGGTACTAATGGGGGCGGTTCGGAAACACTGATAATAGACACTAGCCATGCGAATGAAGTTATCCGAGAAACTAAAAACATAGTCCCAACCTTAAAAGCACGAATAGGAACGGGCGGGAATAACGTACCTATGCTTATAGATAATAAAAGACTTAGGAAACTAACACCGTTGGAATGCGAACGGTTGCAAGGTTTCCCAGACAACTGGACACAAATAGCCTACAGAGGAAAAGCAGCCGCAGATTGTCCAGATTCACCAAGATATAAGGCCATAGGCAACTCTTGGGCGGTTCCTGTTGCGAGGTGGATCGGAGAACGCATACAACACGCATTAAGGAGTAGAAATGAAAACCACGGTCAGTAAAACAGGCTACACAAGTTTTAATTGCAATCTCTTGTTTGATGATCCATTTGGAGATTTGACTATTGAACAAGTAAAAGACTTAGATCTAATTTTCGGCGGACTGATTGAAGAGATTTATCTTTTTAACAGTAAATGTTATTCACTTGATGATTTGCTAGCAGATTATTCAATACGTTTAGACATTGACGGTTTCGGTACGGATGATTATTACTTGTTTGCTATTCCAGATGAATTAAATGGGTGTTCGATTGTTCGCTATTTTCTTTTAAACGCAGAATTTGGGTTTGGGGATTTTTATGTTTACGGAGGGAAAGAAGTGTATCCAGCTTACAATTTCAAGAATGGCGTTCTATCCTTTTCTGCAGAGAATCTTGAAAAGATAAATAAAGAAAGAAGTTCATGCTCCAAAAAGGAGAACGAATAAATGAAGCTCGAATTTACTGACAAATACCTAGACGAACTAGAAAAATTCAGCAAAAAGCACAATCTAAGCGAAGAAGTACTTTTACAGAGGATTGAAGAAGCACTTGAAAAAGCGGATGAATTTGATATTTCGTATGCTTTGGAAAACGGCCTATTTACTTGTGATTCGTCCGAGGATGAAGCAGAAGTTGATGATGAAGGCGCAGGTTTTCAAATGTTTGTTACTTTCAATTGTCTATATAGAAGTAACTGCACCAATTGGGAACAGTACTTTTCTCATAGGTTGAAAGAGTTTAAAAATCAAGAATAACGGCCCCGATAAGGGGCTTTTTTAATGGTTGAAGCTATGAAATACAGAATTAAAGATAAGCAATTAGAAAAATTAATTTATTCAATCTTCGATGAAGCAGACGTGCAAAGTCAAATCGAAGAACAGATTGATGAAGATTGGTATAACGTTAAATTAAGTTCTTCTGATTTTGACAAAACTGAACTTTGTGCAACAAAAATGAACCCTGACTATGAAGATCTAAATGAGGATCATGGTTCGATTTCGATTTTCATTAGAAAAGAGGTAATTGAAAGAATACCAGAATACAAACCGGACAAATGGAATCTCTATCCAGATATAAAACCTCCGAAAGAGGGGCGGTATTTAATTCAATGGGGAAACGGTAATGATGAACCGTTTTTCTCTATTAGGACTTGGGAAGAAGAAAATCCTTGGCGTGGAAATTTCGTATTTCGTGAACTTCCCGAACCTTATCTAGGTGAAGACCTTAAAGAAGAGGTTAAAGCTGAGGAGATTTTTTAGATGAAATACAGATACAGATTTAAAAATCCTCGAATAGAAAAAGCGGTTTTTGCTTTATTTGATGAAAATTCGATTAAAGCAGCCATTGATAGGCAAATGAATAATGATTCAAACATTATTTCTTTAGCAAATTGTTGGCCGAAAGAAAATAAAACAAAAATACATGAAGAACTACAAGAAAATATCGGCCTAATAGGACGTATTGATTTTGCTAAATCCGAGCTTGAAGTAATCCCTGACTATGATCCCAATGGGTGGAATCCTTACCCAGAGGTGGAACCTCCTCGGGACGGGTGGTATTTAGTTCAATGGAAAAAAGGTCCAGAAGGTTGCGGTGAAGAGTTTCCTCTTGATGTTTTATATTGGGATAAATACGAAAACTGGACAGGAATTAAGGCATTCAGAGAACTTCCAGAACTTTATAAACCGGAGGAACAAGAATGAATGAACAAGACAAAAAGCGATTAAAAGAACTTATGCCTGATTCTCCGTTTGATCATGAATGGAAAGAGGGAGACGTACTTCTTGTAAAGTACGATGATGAAGAAGGATATAAGTGTAGTTTCACATTAAATTATCTTAATGGAAACTTTATTTTTGGCTACAAAACTAAATATACCCAAGAGCAAATAGAAAAGTGCTTGCTTGATTACTATTCTCGATACAAAAATGTTGAATGGAAGCAATTTCATGCAGAGAAAGAAATAAAACTTGAATTTACTCCAGAGTTTTTGTCGGAATTTGACTTTTTAGAACGTAAGTTCAATTTGAATAGAGCAGTTTTATTAGGGCTAATCGAAGACGCTTTAGACTCAGGATATTTACACGATTTTAGATTAGCCTTGACAGACGGTGTCTATAAAGTTGCCGGTATTAAATGTTCGCAGATTTTAAGCAGAAATAGCAGTTTAGATTTAGTCCTAGATTTCACGTCCCTTCACGAATCAGATTGTACTAACTGGAATGAATATTTTTCTTGGCGGTTGAAAAAATATGAACGTACTATCCCCGAATAGGGGATTTTTTTATGGATGAAAGAATGCATTACATATTTAAAAATAATCGGCTGGAAGAGACAATATTTATGCTCTTCAATAAAGAAGCAGCAATAGAAAACATTAATCTACAGATGAAAGATTTATTAACAGACACAATCTTTCTTTCTAACAACTCTCCATATGACGACAGAAGAACACTAAAAAATGTTCAGTTGCCGGAGAATATTGACATTGTGTTCAGCTTTCCTAAAACAGAAATTAGTAAAGTTCTTGAATATTCACCTTATTTCTGGAATCCTTACCCACAACTCAAACCTCCTATCAGAGGTAAATATTTAATTCAACTTCCAGACAGTAATAGAAAAAGAGGATTTTATGTTGATCTACTCGGCTGGGACGGAAGCGAAAGTGTTGAGAAAACATGGGATTTAATGAAAGTAGTTGCCTTTATAAAAGTCCCTGATTTTTATTACCCGAAGGAGGAATAATGAAAACAGTTGTTTTCTGCTTGTTAATAATCATTTTTTGTCTTTCGATTCTTCCGGTTCTTATCTCATCCAGGCTTCCCGCCTTCGTAATTGGGTTTGTCGTCTTGGCCCTAATGGCCGGAATTATCGGAGCTATCTGCTCAATCGCTACAAAAATCTTAAAAAAGGAGAATGAAGAATGAGTTCTTCAGGTGTTATTTCACTTGGTTTAACAGCTACAGCCATCGTAGCCGGAGGTATTTTCCTCGCCTGCAATTTCCAAACCGTCCCCGCCGGATATGTCGGCGTCAAAGTCAATCTTTACGGTTCTGACAAAGGAGTTCAGCAAGAAGAACTTGGGGTAGGAAGGTACCTTCTGACGTGGAATGAGCAGGCCTATCTTTTCCCTAGCTTTAACCAGCTTCACACTTACAAAGAACCGTTTACGTTCCAAACGTCCGATGCTATGGCCGTAAACGCCCGTGTCGGAGTCGAATATCAAGTAAAGCCTTCAATGGCTACTAAAGTTTTTCAGACTTACCGAAAAGGAGTAGATGAGATAACGGAGGTCAATCTTCGCCAGAACATCTCGGACGCTCTGATTAAATACGCCAGCCTCATGGACGTAAACGAACTGACAGCTAATGGAAAATCAAAACTTTTAGACCAAGTAACGCAGGAGCTTAGGCACCAACTAGAAGAAGTCGGAATACATATTATTCGTGTTTCGTGGGCGTCCGATATTGAATATCCTCCTCAAGTTAGAGAGTCTATTAACGCAAAGATTGAAGCTACACAAAGAGCAATGCTCAGAGAAAACGAGGTGGCACAATCTAAAGCAGAAGCAGAAAAGGCAAGAGTTACCGCACAAGGTGAAGCAGACGCTCAATTAACCAAAGCTAAGGCAGAGGCTGAATCAATAGCAATTAGAGCAAAGGCATTGCGAGACAATCCACAAGTCTTAATGCTTGAAGCTATATCCCGGTGGGACGGAAAGTTACCAGTTTATTTAAATAGAGATTCTTTACCGATACCTTTTGTGCAAATGAAGGAATGATCTAATGGAACTTAGATTTACCCAACAATTTTTAAGAGAGCTGGATAAACTCGCTCATACTTATTCAAAGTCCAGAGAACACTTCCTAGAGATAATTAAAAACGCACTTTGGCAAATTGAATATGCAGACGCAGAAACATACGAAAAGATTTTAAAAAGTGGAGTATTCGAAGCAGATGTTTTTGGAATAAATGAGATTACCGGCCCTCCATATAATTGTGCTGGATTTAGCGTTACTGTACGATTTGAAGAAATAACCAGAGCAGATTGTTTGAATTTTGATGAGTTTTTCAAACACAAACTAAAAATCTGTAAAGAATTTGAAAAGTTAAAAACGAAATAACCGCCTCCGAAAGTTCGGGGGCTTTTTTTATGGAGCAAAAACATGAGTCAGCAAAATAATTTTGTAGTTACATTTTCTAGCTTGAGACGAGGTGCGGCAGCTATTGAAGCCTCGGAAAAATTAAAAGACGTAGTTAAAGCAGTTCAAGAAACCGGCAAGTCTGGAAAAATCGTTATCGAATTGACGATTAAACCTAATGCAATGAACAACGGCGAAGTTGAAGCCGTTAAGTTGCAAGACAAAATCACCGCTAAACCTCCGGTCATTGCCGGCGAATCCGTGTTGTTTGTTAACTCACAATGTGAGCTTGTAGCGAACAATTTTAATCAAAGAACTTTATTCCCAGAAATTGAAAAACGCCCTCCTCTTTGTGAAGTGGTGGACGAGGACGGCGAAATAATCCACCACGAAAACTAAGAGAAATTTTTTATTAACTTTTCACTGATAGGAGACAAATCAATGAGTGAAGAACAAAAGAAACAAGATGATGTTTTAGAACCTGAAACAGAAAACGAAACTGAAACCGAAACTGAAACCGAAGAAGAGGTTGAGTATTTGAAAGATAGAGCAGATAAGTTTGAGCAGTTTTACTCTGCCTATATCAGAAATCAAGAGACCCAACAAAAGATTAAAGGTGTAAAAGCTATTACAAAAGCTACTGCGCCATTTGAGATTACTTGTGAAGGTGTACCGCATTTAGCCGTTCCGGTAAGCAATAACAACGCTTGGGAAATTAAAAATCTTTCTAAATTCTTAGATAGACCGAAGAGAATCACGGGAACGACCGAATTTAACGAACCGGAATCATTCTGTACTTTCGTTAAAGACTATCTAACTAAAGACTCAAGTCTGTACATGAAAGCCGATTTAGACAAACTAACATTTAAAGTTTTGGCGGTTTTCAATGACAACAAGAGAGAAACTTCTAACTGGTGTGACCATAGAGGGTATTACGTTCCTTGCTTCTCGCCAGAATGGAAAGAGTGGAACTTAAACAATGCCACTAAATTAAACCAAGTTGAAATGGCAGAATTCATAGAGAATCATATTGAAGATATTTACAGCGACAAAGACAAAGGAGTTAGTGCTGCCGAGGTTTACGAAGCTGTATCAAATCTTCATGATTGTAGGAACGTAACATTTAGTTCACGAGTTGATGTTTCTAATGGTATGGCTTCATTTGCTTACACTGAAAAAACCGGAGGCGAGAAGAAACTAGAAGTTCCAACAGAGTTTATTATTGGCATTCCAATTTTTGCAGGTGGGCAACCACATGCAATCCGAGTAAAGCTCAGATATCGCATTAACCGCAACACTGGTGAATTAACTCTTTGGTTCGAATTAATGCAAATCCAAAAAGTATTTAAGCAAGCTATTGATACAGTCGCAGGATACATAAAGGATGAACTAAAAGAACAGTTACCGATTTATACGGGTGCACTTCCTGATTCTTTGTAAACCGCATAACTAACTATAGAGAGGCTGAAACACGCCCCTTTTTCTTTGTTTAAAGAACTTTATACATGGCTAAATCTAAAAAACCAAGGAAAAAATATAAGCAGCGATACTTAGCGAATCCGCTAAGAAATTATTTCCCACAACACGAACTAGATTCAATTCTTGAGTTTGTAGACAATCTGGAATTACAGCACGAAATTGGACTTCCTAAGGGTTACTGTCAACAAGATTTTTTTGACAAAATGGCTAGTCTAGTAAATTGGGGTTTGGTAGTCCGTTATAACCGGGCTGATTTATTAGATGATGAATCAGTAAGAACGATTCACGAAGCGCAAAATGGCGCAGTTCTGGCGTTATCTCAACTAAAGAAGAGACAAATAGAGTTAAAGAAAGAAAATCTTGTAACGACCGGAGAAGAGCTTAAAGCTATTAGAACTTACGCAGATTTAATCTTTCCCTTCCTAAGGGAATGCGTAACGAATACTCCAGAGCGAACTTTTAGAGAGCTGGTTATAGCTCAACATTTGACCGATACAGCGAGCGATTTCAAGAAAGAAGATGAATTAGCTTGTAAGGCACCGATAGACACGGTTAAAAACCTCTTGAAAGAAACTAACGAAGCCAAATTATTAAATGGTCAAGTTCGTAAGTTATCCCTTACCTTAACAAGGTAACAGTATGAAGACGCAAGACGGAATTAGGAATGATTCACATTTTTCACCATTTGATATTAGAAACGACTCACCATTAGATATTTCTATATGGCAGAATGGAGACCAAATAGTCATACTTTTTTATAGAACATACGCAATAGCAAGATATATTTTTGAGTATGTAGACGGTGATTTTTATTCTAAAGACGATCCGACTTTGCGATTGTCTAACATTCTTGCTAAACGTGTTCCAATAGTCGGCTGGAGAAAATTAGAAGAATGAAAAATAACAAGTTAATCAGACTTACCCGAACAGACGATCCAACAATCGCTAAAGATTTAAAGAACGGCGACATGATTTTAGCTTGCATGATTCACAAACCTACACGCCGGAAACATATATTAATTTTTTCTAAAGAATGTGGCAGGTTGCTTGGAGTGCCAATTTATGCAGAGCTGGAAATAGCTAACTGCTGCATGGATGAACTTGAAGATTGGTATGACATGAAGCTCGAATCATGGGAAAAAATTAAGGTTTTTAGTTCTCCAAAAAAGGAGAAAAAGTGACAAGTTTAGTAATTGAAATTCCAATACGTAACGACTCACCATTGAGTCATACATGGGTAGACGGCGACAAGATTCTTGTCGTCTTTTCTTTGGGTAAAGGGTACGAAATATGTACCTACACTTATTCCAAAAAGAGCTTTAAAAATGGCAAAAAATCCTTTTCGCTCCTTGAAAAACAAGGGGCGTTAATTTTAGGTTGGGTAAGAATTGATGTGTAAAAAAATGATTACAACGACAAGCCTATTGCTTTCGCATAAGGATGAAGTTTCAGATTACAAGTGGGAAATAGGCGACAAGATTTTAGTTTTGTATTTTGATGATTTTGGTCAAGAACACTTAGAAGTTTTCGAATACTTCAATAATAAGTTTTCAAACGCAACAAGTGATTTCCAACAATTAGATGATGAATGTTGCGTTATTGCGTGGGAAAAAATCGAGGCTGAAACCGAGCTAGAAAAGATAGATTTTAGAATTTTGTTTAATCATTTAGGTTCTTCTGCAATTGCTCTAATGACGCTTGATTCTCAAGAAAGAGACGGTTGCTATAGCGGAGATATTCCACTACCAACAGATAAAAGTTGTTTAGTAGTTTCTTCTGACGGAACAGTACTTGAATACAATCCAAAGAACCAAGAAGAAAAAATTAAGCTAATTCAAGCCGGAGAAGATTTTGTAAATTTCAAGATATATAGAGAAGATAATCCAAATTTTAGATGTCAATCTGCTAGTTTTAAAGAAGTAATAGATAAAGTTTTCGTTATTAGTAATGACGAAGAACAGGAAGCCGTTAAGGAATTTATTAAAACCAAAGACTGGCAAAAAATCTTGCGTTCTTATATGCCCCCCATGAGTCACGAATACATAATAAGCATTTTTACTAACGCAGAGGGTAAGCGCATTACAGGAAGAAATAAAAAAGGAATTGTTCTAACACTTATCTTTACTTATTCGAAATATATTTTGAATTCAGGATATTGATTGAAATTTCTTTTTGTTTAGCGATAATCATCTCTTTAACCTGCTTTTTAGCTTCGTATTTAGTTGATGAAGAAAGTGCAGAAAAACATAAAAAAGTAGGCATTTATTCTTCTATTTACTCGTTGATTGCATTAGTTTTAATCATCATTCTTCCTAGCAAGGCGATGATTGAGAACGCTTTAAATTGTGGGTATATTTAACGCAGTAAAAACAAGTCTTTACTTTTTCCGATAGATTGGCCTATACTAAAAAAAGGGTGTGACAACTCTTTGTAAAGTACAGGCGCAGTAGAACAGCCGCCTATGCGGTTTTTTTATTGCTATCGATCTCCTTAATGGTCGAGGCTTACGGGCACGCTTAGGCGTGGCCGTGTACCTGTACTCACGGTTTGTCACCCCGTAAGTTCTTGACCTCCAGCGTGACAACTGAAAGTCAAGATTCATAAATCTTTGTACAGGAGTTCGATATGAACACCAAATCTAAAACTGCTACCTTGGCAGCAGATCGCACCGCTATATCTCTACTCGGAATTTCTAAGCAAGAACTCAGAAATCTAAAAGAAACAGATCATCAAACTTTTGTCGAGTTGCGCACTTTCTTGTTGCAATCTCAACTTGAAGCGAAACGAATTGAAGGATTAACACGCCTCGCAATCAACCGCCTCAACTCCATTTAAGGAGATTTTCATGAACGAATTAATCAAAATTGCACCGGCAGAGATTAACGGAGTGCAAATTCAAGCTGTGGACGCTAGAGAATTACACTCTTTTCTGGCAGTTAAAACCTCTTTTAAAGACTGGATCCAAAGAAGAATTAAGGATTTTGATTTTAAAGAGAATTTAGACTTTAGCTCATTTTTGAGCGAAAGTATTGGAGGTCGTCCGAGTAAGGAATACTTACTATCCGTAAGTATGGCTAAAGAACTATCAATGGTTGAAAGAAGCGAAAAAGGTAAACAGGCTCGCTTATATTTCATTCAGTGCGAACAGAAACTTAAAGAAGTAACAAATCAACAATTCAAACTTCCTGACTTCACGAATCCAGCGATAGCAGCCAGAGCTTGGGCAGAACAATTTGAAAAAGCTCAGGCATTACAGATGAAAATCGAAACTGATAAACCACTAGTTGAATTTGCCGAAACAATCCAAGAATCTAATGAAGATTTTTTGATTCGTAAGGCGGCTAAATTGTTAGGTGTACAAGTTAAATTTTTATTTGGTTTTTTACGCCAACAACAATGGATTTTTAAAACCAGTAGCGAACCTTACGCCGTCCGAGTTCACCAAGGTTTAATGACCGTTAAGGTAGGAGACTACAAAGATAAAGCCGGAGACGCTTTGGTCAAAGAATTACAAGACCATGTCAAAAAAGTGACAGCTCCGTACAAATACCCGCGTGTCGTCGAGTTCGTAGACGAACTGCCGAAGACGATCAGCGGCAAAATACGCCGAGTCGAAATCCGAGCAACCGACAATGAAAAGAAACCTACAAAATAATTGCCAATTGCCAATCGTCGATTGGCAATTCAACCGTATTGCGGTCAAGATAGGTAGCAACGTGCTCACCCGCAAGGATGGCACGTTGGATATTACCCGAATGTCCGCCTTGGTGGATCAAGTGGCCGAACTACATCGGAAAGGCGTAGAGGTCATCCTTATTTCTTCCGGTGCGGTCGCTTCTGGACGCAGCGAGATAAAAGTCGGCAAAAAGCTGGATTCCGTCTCTGCCCGCCAGTTGTATTCCGCAGTTGGACAAGCCAAGTTGATCAATCGGTATTACGAACTGTTTCGTGAACATGGCATGACTTGTGGCCAGGTACTCACCACGAAAGAGAACTTTGGCAGCCGTACGCATTACCTCAACCAAAAACACTGTATGGAGGTAATGCTCGAAAATAAAGTGATTCCCATCGTGAACGAAAACGACACGATATCGGTTACAGAATTGATGTTCACGGACAACGACGAGCTTTCCGGACTGATCGCCACCATGATGGGAATGGAAGCTTTGATCATCCTGAGCAATATCGACGGAATATATAACGGCAACCCCTCCGACCCGTCCTCAACGGTTATCCGGGAAATAGATGGAGGTAAGGAAGACCTGTCGGAATATGTACAGACCAGCAAGTCATCGTTCGGTCGCGGCGGTATGCTGACTAAATGCAACATCGCGCAAAAGGTAGCCGACGAAGGCATCACGGTTATTATCGCCAACGGCAAGAAGGATAATATCCTGGTAGACCTGCTCGCCAAAGACAACCATACCGTCTGCACGCGCTTCATCCCGTCAGACAAACCTGTCAGCAGCGTGAAAAAGTGGATCGCCCACTCCGAAGGTTTTGCCAAAGGAGAGATACATATCAACCTGGGAGCCGAAGAGGCGTTGTTGGGTCCAAAGGCTACCAGCATCTTGTTGGTCGGCGTGACTCGGATCACAGGCGATTTCGAAAAAGACGATATCGTCAAGATCATCAACGAGGAAGGCATCCAGTTGGGAGTCGGATGCGTAGGTTACGACAGTACGGAAGCACGGAAGCTGATCGGTTGCCGGGATAAGAAGCCGTTGATACATTACGATTATTTGTATTTGGATTAAATAGAAGAGAGTATGAAAAAGTATTGGTTATCATTCGCATCAGTCCTAATGATTATAGTAGGACTCCTTAGAGGTATGGGTGGCGTCACCCTTTTAACACAAGGGGATAAAATGAATTTGGGACTGCCCATTACAGCTTCGCCGACCGAGTTGAAAATAGCAGCCTACGGCCTGATTGCGGTATGCCTCCTGCTTGTCATCTCCGCTGTTAGCCTGACAATACGAAGGCTTGTATCGAACTACGCATTCTGTTGGGCGAGCCTCTTGCTGTTCCTCGCAAGTGGCCTTATCAACGGCTTCCTCCTATTCGGCCATCCGTTAGGTAGCGGTCAGCTTATCAACTGGGGTGTCAGCTTCGTCATCGGGCTTTGCCTCGTATTAGGAAAAGATTCCGTCCATTCGAAATACATTCAGGAATACGAAAAATAACAATGATCATACGACCATGATTAACGAATTATTGCAACAGCCCCTTGCCGCTTCGCGCCAGCTCGTCATGTTGGACGATGTCACCATCAACCGCATCCTTACAGACACGGCTTCGGCTTTGTTGTCGCACCAGACAAAAGTCTTAACCGCCAACGCCGAAGATTTGCAACGCATGGACCCGGCAAATCCGAAATACGATCGCTTGAAATTGACGGAAGAACGTCTCGCAGGTATTGCAGGAGATATGAAGAACGTCGCCTCTCTACCGTCACCTCTAGGAAAACTATTAAGCGAAACAGCACGACCGAACGGTATGGTGATCCGGAAAATAACTGTCCCTTTCGGCGTGATCGGTGTCATCTACGAAGCACGCCCGAACGTCACCTTCGATGTTTTTTCTCTCTGCCTCAAAAGTGGGAATGCCTGCGTACTGAAGGGAGGTTCCGATGCTGATAGTACCAACCGTGCTTTAGTGGCGATCATCCATAACGTACTGGCAAAACAAGGCGTCAATCCGGCTGTTTGTACGCTCCTTCCGCCCGACCGCGAAGCAACGACCGAGCTGTTGAACGCCGTTGGCCTGGTGGACCTTATCATTCCGCGGGGCAGTAGTTCGCTGATCAATTTTGTCCGCGACCATGCCCGTGTGCCGGTTATCGAGACGGGAGCCGGTATCTGCCACATCTATTTCGACAAGGACGGCGACAAAGAAAAAGGACGCGAAATCGTCAACAATGCCAAGACACGTCGCGTCAGCGTCTGCAACGCTCTGGACTGCCTGATCGTCCACCACGACCGGTTAGGCGACTTGACTTATCTGTGCGGCAAGCTGTCCGACAGCAACGTCGTTATCTATGCCGACGAACCGGCCTTTACCGTTCTTTCAGGACACTATCCTGCCGCTTTACTTCAGCCGGCTACAGTAGACAGCTTCGGTACCGAGTTCTTAGACTACAAAATGGCGATCCGTACAGTCTCCTCCTTGGATGAAGCTCTGCAACATATCGCCCGCTACAGTTCGAAACACAGCGAAAGCATCGTCAGTGAATCGACAGAAACCATCCGCCATTTCCAACAAATGGTCGATGCCGCCTGCGTCTACGCCAATGTATCTACAGCTTTCACCGACGGGGCACAATTCGGATTCGGAGCTGAAATAGGTATCAGTACACAAAAGTTACATGCCCGAGGGCCAATGGCATTACCAGAGTTGACGACCTACAAGTACATCATCGAAGGAGACGGACAAATACGAAAGTAGCCCCTGCTTCAGCGTTTAGTATTATCATATGACACTGATAATACAGATATAACAGTATTGCTATAAATCTGAAATCATTGTTTATCTTTGTAGGCAGAACAATTTTAAATGAGACATGATATGAGAAACTTCACTTGTGTACAGGATTTGGGCAACCTCAAGCAGGCGCTCGCCGAAGCTTTCGAGATTAAGAAAGACCGTTATCAGTTTACCGAGCTGGGCAAGAACAAAACGTTATTGATGATATTCTTCAACTCCAGCCTCCGGACCCGCCTCTCAACCCAGAAGGCAGCCATGAATTTAGGCATGAACACGATGGTGCTCGACGTGAACCAGGGTGCCTGGAAACTGGAAACCGAACGCGGTGTGATTATGGATGGCGACAAACCTGAACATCTCTTAGAGGCGGTTCCGGTCATGGGATGCTATTGCGACGTGATCGGCGTACGTTCATTCGCTCGTTTTGAAAGCAAGGAAGATGATTACAACGAAAAGATATTGAATCAGTTCATTCAATACTCCGGCCGTCCGGTATTCAGTATGGAAGCGGCTACCCGCCATCCGTTGCAGAGTTTTGCCGACCTGATCACCATCGAAGAGTATAAGAAGACAGACCGTCCGAAGGTCGTCATGACTTGGGCTCCGCATCCTAAATCGCTCCCACAAGCTGTTCCGAACAGTTTTGCCGAATGGATGAACGCAACAGATTATGAATTCGTGATTACCCACCCGGAAGGCTACGAACTGGACCCGGAATTCGTCGCGGGCGCCCGTGTGGAATACGACCAGAAAAAGGCATTCGAAGGCGCGGACTTCATCTACGCTAAAAACTGGTCGGCTTATGCAGATCCCAATTACGGCAAAGTTCTTAACATGGACCGTAACTGGACTGTCGATTCCGAAAAGATGGCGCTGACCAATAATGCCTATTTCATGCACTGTCTGCCCGTCCGCCGCAACATGATCGTAACGGACGACGTAATCGAAAGCCCCCAAAGTATCGTAATTCCTGAAGCCGCCAACCGCGAAATCTCGGCACAGACGGTATTAAAGAAGATATTGATGGGATTGCAATAAGAATCCCATCAAATCTCGGTTATTCATTCCAATAACGTATACCCCTCTGCTTTCCTGCAACTTATTACCAAATTATTTGTTTTATCATAAAGCATAAAACACAGGAGAGCATGGGGTTCAACATTGCAGACACAGGTAAGAAAAGAGTCGTTATCATTGGCGGGGGCTTTGGGGGATTAAAGCTTGCCAACAGACTTAAGGGTAGTAATTTCCAAATCGTATTGATTGACAAGAACAACTATCACCAGTTCCCGCCATTACTTTATCAGGTAGCCTCTTCCGGACTCGAATCGAGTTCCATATCTTTCCCTTTTCGCAAGATATTCCAAAAACGGAAAAACTTCTTTTTCCGGCTTGCCGAAGTGAGAGCGATCGTACGGGAAAAGAACCTTGTGCAGACCTCTATCGGCAAGTTGAAATATGACTACTTGATCATAGCTTCCGGCACAGTCACCAACTTCTTCGGAAATGAGGTTATCGAAAAACAGGCGCTGCCGATGAAGACCATCGAAGAGGCTCTTATCCTGCGTAACACGCTTCTTTCCAATTTCGAAAAAGCGACAATCTGTACCAACCCGAAAGAAAAGCAAGCCTTGATGAACATCGTTATCGTGGGAGGCGGTGCTACTGGTGTCGAAATATCGGGTGTTTTAGCGGAGATGAAACATTTCGTCCTCCCGAAAGATTATCCCGACCTAAAACAGTCGGAGATGAACATTTTTCTGGTGGAAGGTTCCCCTCACCTGCTCGCCGCCATGTCGGAAGAAGCCTCCGTCCACGCAAAAAGTTTTCTGGAAGGAATGGAAGTAAAAGTCATACTGCAAAAGAAGGTCATCGATTACAAAGAGGGTAAAGTAATCCTCGATGACGGCAACTCCATCGAAACGAAAACAGTTGTCTGGGTCAGTGGTGTAACCGCTACCCGATTCGAACAGATAGAGAATAAAGAATTGGGACGAGGCGGACGCATTCTCGTCAACGAATATAACCAACTTCCTGGTTTCCAAAACGTCTTCGCCATCGGCGATGTCTGCCTGCAAACCGAAACCAACTATCCCAACGGACACCCTCAAGTGGCCCAGGTTGCCATTCAGCAAGGTATCCTGCTTGCCGATAACCTAAAACGCCTCGAAAAAGGCAAGACTTTAAAGCCATTCCATTATAAGAATCTCGGAACCCTGGCAACTGTCGGCCGCAACAAAGCGGTAGCCGATCTTCACAAAATAAAACTGCACGGTTTCTTCGCTTGGCTAGTGTGGATGGGTGTACATCTGCGTTCCATCTTAGGAGTAAAGAACAAGATCATGGTCCTGATCGAATGGGTGTGGAGCTACTTCACCTACGACCAGTCCATACGATTAATCCTGTTCATCCCGAAGAAGAAACAGAACAAACAGGAAGAATAACACTCGGTAACCTACAAGTTATACGTCAACGTCACCCAAGTCACCTGAGCGTCGCGATTGCGGGTCTGGGTCATTTGCAAGTCTTTCGTATCAACGATCGTTGTTTCTTCGAGACCACCTAAAATATTATTGATACTCAGGTTGGCACGTAGCTTGCGGTTCATGAAATATTGGGAGATACCGGCATTGACACTGGAACGGTGCTCGATCTTTCCTTGAGGGGTAAGCTGGTCGGAAATGTAAAAGCCATCAAGTTGCAACTCCGTCGTCGGGGTGATACTAATGTTGACAGAGCCTTTGATATCACCGCAAACCATTGACTTCTTTTCGTCATAACCAATCGTACGTCCATCAATCTCATCCCGGTAGATATCGCCGGATAAGCCAATCGACAAAATACGAACTGGCTGCCAGGTTCCGAACAGTTCAAAACCGAACGTCTGACTATGGCCGATATTCTCCTTTGTCCAGATCGTCCCGCTTGCACCCGCATTTTCCACCTTATCCATGATACGGTTCCTCTTATTCCGGTAATAAAAGCTCGGTGACAACCGGAAGACAGAAGTAGCATACGAATAAGACAATTCGATCGAATGGATCATTTCGTCTTTTAAATCCGGGTTACCTCTCCAAATATGCGTAGCATCGCTACGATCAGTAAACACATTCAGGTAACTACCATAAGGTCTGATTACGCGTTGCACGTAGCTGAAAGCCAACTCCCCAACTTTATCCGTCTGGTAACCGAACTTCAAACGGGGGAAGAGGTGAAAACGGGAAGTGCTCTTAACCGTCGGGATCTTTTCAAGCACATCGTCGGTCTGATAACGCGTATCTATCTTTTGCCAGTTCAGTTCGCCTTGTACGCCTACTTCAGCATAGAAGCTGCTCCACCTCTTTTCCAAAGCGGCCAGCAACAAATTCGTACGGCGATTAAAGTTATATTCATTTCCCTTTTGCAAGTCGGACTGCCACTCTCCGGCAGCCAGTTTATTCCCGAAAGCATGATAACTCTCATCCTTGAAACACCCGATGTATCCTACCCGCAAGCGCCAATCATCGGCAAGAAGTTTACCGTAAACGGCAGACAGGTAATAATTATTCTTATTCTGATTGACATAATAGTTGTCCTCAGCGATAATCTTGCCCGTTTCCGGCTTCTCGTTCTTGTATTCGTTATCTTCGTCATACCCGAAATTATTGTAATTGAACACGACACTCAAACGATCCTGAGGAGTGTCGAAGGTGTGGTCCCAACGTGCTTCAGCAGCATACGCTTCCTGGCGCTGATCATTATAACGATGACGGAACATCACCGGTTGCAGATTTCCATCCACCAACTTACTGTTATGAATTTTCCCATAGCGGCTATAGTCCATCAGACTGTACAGACCGTAGACTGTAAGCAGATCATTAGCAGTCAAGTCGTATCCAATACTCAAATCAGCCAAATGCACATCAGGCCTGGCGGACGCATTATTGTTCATGACAGTCGTCCCAGCCTTATTCGTCGTCGATTTACTGAACGTACGTTTACGAAATTCGCGACGATAATTGTACTTTCCGACAATATGAAACTTACCCGGATGCAGATTCAGGATCGCACCAGCATTATAGCGTTCTTGAAATCCGGCTCCCAAGGTCAGGG
>UQNA01000008.1 GCA_900542195.1 uncultured Sutterella sp.
GGCGTGCGCCAACAGATTTACAGTCTGCCCCCTTTAGCCACTCGGGCACCCCTCCATGTATCAGAGAGTCGGAGATTTTAACAAGTTTTTAGAACTTGTCAAGTCAAGCGTTAATTTTTTGAAATATTTTGTTTCCTATTGGTGGAGGGGGATGGATTCGAACCATCGTAGGCGTGCGCCAACAGATTTACAGTCTGCCCCCTTTAGCCACTCGGGCACCCCTCCGAAAAGGAAACCGCTATCTTACCATAGGTTTCTTTACATTAGCAACTCAATTGCAATTCCGGCAAACATCAAACCCCAACCTACTGCGGAAATTTTTCCGAGCCAGGGCTTCCTAGTTTTTTCGTTCTCCACTAAGGCTCTAATGACTTTATCCTTCTGCTCAGGGTCCTTAATGTAAGCGTAGGCTGCGATTTGTTCCCCTCTTGTGCTCAGAACCAGAAAAACTAAAGTCAGTCCGAAATCATTTAGAGCCCCTCCCCAAATTTCTGAAGAGACACTAACAAGTCCGTCGGCAAATGTCACGGCGGACAAGATATAAAGCACTAGATTCCAATAGTAGGCAATCCTCGTATCTTTAAGGCGGATTTTCTTATTGGAATTAAAGGATTCGTTTTGTTTGTCCATTTCTAAATTAGATTATCTTCTGCCGTTATTTTCGTCTTTAATAACTTCAGCGTCTTCTATCTCTTGTCTCGTTCTGCCGATTCTGGCAGGTCTGCGGAAACCACGGCTTGAAGAGTGGTCCTGATAATTGGTGTCGTATTTGTCTTCTTCTGGCTCATTTTTATTAAAAACTCCCGCGATCCAACGAGAAGCTGCCAACAAAGCACAAACTCCGAAGAATCCCAGAAGCAAAGCACTGATAACCGGAATAACAAACATAGCTAACAGCACAATTACTGCTACGGCCGCCGCTACCCAGATAATTTTTTTTATCGGATAGTTCATCACGTTCCTTGTAAATTAATTGTCAACTCATGACTGATTGTTAATCTACGTCAATTTACAGGAAAATTTCAAAAGTTTTTTGTTAAAAAATCCGTCTACCTTCGTATGAACCCAAAGATCCTCGATTCTGAAAAAAGTTCACTCTCGATTCAAGGTATACTTGACAACTATCTTTATTTTGGTACGGGTCTTTCCAGACCTTTTGAGGAAAAAATGACAAGTAATGATTTGATGGTCCTTCCGGACGTTCAATCCTCTCTCGACCGCCGTAATATTCCTATTGAAAAAGTTGGGGTCAAAGGGATCAAAACCCCGATTTTAGTTAAGACTGTTTTGGGTTCCCAGCATACTGTTGCCGATGTAGAAATGTACGTTTCTTTGCCGGCAGACAAAAAAGGCACCCATATGTCCCGCTTCTGGACTTTACTTGAAAGCATTAACAAGCCTTTTTGTCCTACTCTTTTAACTGATGTAATGGCACAGATGCTTTCTTCTCTAAAAGCTGATGGCGGTTATATCAGTCTTACCTTTCCGTTCTTTATGGAAAAAGCCGCCCCGGTTTCTGAACTTCATAGCACAATGAACTATCAGGTTCAATTAGTTGCCGAGGCCAAAAACGGCCATATCAAAATTAATCAGAAAGTTGAAGCTCCGGTAACAAGTTTGTGTCCATGCAGCAAAGAAATCAGTAAGTATGGTGCACACAACCAGCGTTCTTTAGTTTCTATCAATGCGGAGCTCGAGACCAATTTTGCAATTGAAAAGCAAATTGAGATGATTGAATCTTCCGCTTCCTGTCCCGTTTGGGGTCTTTTGAAGCGTTCTGACGAAAAATTCGTTACTGAACATGCTTACGAAAATCCGAAGTTCGTTGAAGACTTAGTCAGAGATGTCGCCATCCTTTGCCAAGACGAACCGGCCATTCTCTCCTTCACAGTGGAAGCAGAAAACTTTGAGTCTATTCATAATCACTCTGCTTTTGCCTCGATCACTTTTTCCAAGAAAGCTGAAGAATAAGAGAGCGTCTTCAAAAAATGCTTAATACTCAGAAAGACTATATCTCAAGCCTCTTCACAGAGGCCCTGAAAAAAATTGGTGCTCCGGAAACTGCAAAGGTTATCCTGGAGAAGCCGAAGCAAGCCGCCCATGGCGATGTGGCCTGCACTGTCGCATTACAGTGCGCCAAAGCTATGAAGAAAGCACCTCGTGATATCGCTGCACAGCTTGTTGAAAAGATCAAAGAACAGCCGGGTACCGAGACATTCTTCAAAAATATAGAAATTGCAGGTCCGGGCTTCATCAACATGACTTTGTCCGATCAGGCCAAGCAGGAAGTTGTGAAGGTTGTTTTGGAAGAAGGTACAAAATTCGGCTGTCTTCCAACCGACAAAGATAAAACTATTCTTATTGAGTTTGTTTCCGCGAATCCAACCGGTCCGCTTCACTTAGGTCACGCTCGCCAGGGTGCCCTCGGTGATGTACTTACCAATTTGTTTAAGTCTCAAGGATGGGTTGTTAGCCGCGAGTTCTATTACAACGATGCCGGTGTTCAGATCCAGAAGCTAACCGACAGCGTCCAGGCTCGAGCCAAAGAAATTTTGGGTATGGATGTTAAATTCCCGGAAGACGGCTATCAAGGTGAATATATTCGAGACATCGCTCAAAAATATCTGGATAAAGAGAGCTTCAGTGCATTCGATGGCGAACCCATTCACAGCAGCGGAAATATCGACGATCTAGAAAACATTCGTAAGTACGCTGTTGCTTATCTGAGAAACGAGCAGTACAACGATCTCCAAGCTTTCGGCGTCTCCTTTGATAACTATTTCTTAGAGAGTTCTTTATATAGAGACGGAAGAGTTCAGAACGCTGTTGCAGCTATCGATAAAGCCGGCAAACTTTACGAGAAAGACGGCGCACTGTGGTTTAAATCCACAGATTTCGGCGATGATAAGGACCGTGTCGTAAAGAAGACCGACGGAACTTACACATATTTTGTTCCTGATGTGGCTTATCACCTCAACAAGTTTGAACGCGGCTTCAAGAAAGCTTTGAACATTCAAGGCACAGACCACTTCGGCACAGTAGCACGTGTCCGTGCCGGCATTCAGGCAGCGGCCCCTGCTTTCAACTTTGAGGTTCCAAAAGATTTCCCTGCATATCTTCTTCATACAATGCTTCACGTCATCAAAGACGGTCAAGAAGTAAAGATGAGTAAGAGAGCCGGAACCTATGTAACTTTGCGTGACTTGATTACTTGGATTGGCAAAGACGCAGCCCGTTTGTTCTTAGTTAACAGAAAGAGCGATGCAGAATTCAATCTGGATATCGATTTGGCTCAAAGTCAGTCTGATGAAAATCCGGTGTATTACCTTCAATACGCTCATGCCCGTATTTGCTCTATCTTTGCGCAAGCTGCGGAAAAAGGATTCAGTGTTCCAACCGAACAGCAGGCCTCAAGCTTCGATCTGAGCGTTTTAACAGCTCCTTCCGAACTCGCTTTGATGAATTTGCTCTCTGACTACCCGAATGTTCTTGCCTCGGCCGCGAACGAACTTGCACCGCATAGCTTAGTTGCGTATTTGTCTGATCTGGCATCCAAGTTCCATTCTTTCTACAATTCAGAAAGAGTACTCGTTGAGGATGAGAAGACAAGAAACGCTCGTCTCGCTTTATTATTAGCGATCCAGCAAGTCTTCAAAAACGGCCTCGGAATCTTGGGAGTGTCAGCTCCGGAAAGATTGGATAGAGCCGATAAGGAGCAATAGAAATGGCAGGCAGATCCGGTTTTGGAACGTGGTTTTATGGATTTTTAGTCGGGGGTGTCGTAGGTGTAGGTGCCTGCGCAGCGGCGGCTCTTTTCATTACCAATGCACCGATTCCTTTTATCAATAAAGTGAACCAGGCCAGTGAGAAAATCAATCCAATCGCCAACGGTGCGATTCCGGATCCAAACGCTGCGCTTAACGGAACCGGAGACTCACCGGCCAATGCGCCGAAAAGCAAAGTTGTAACTGTAGAGCCTCAGTATCCTAACCCTGCCGATGCCGCCAACCCCAAAGAAGAGGTTAAGCAGCCGGCTGAAGAAACTTACCGTTATGTTGTCCAAGCAGGTGCTTTCAAAGGAGAAGCTGAAGCAGAAAACCTGAGAGCAGAGCTTGGTCTTCTCGGCTTTGAATCCCGAATTATTAAGAGAGTTGAAAACGGAACAACATGGTACAGAGTCCGTCTCGGACCTTACGGGACTAATCAAGAAGCCAATGATGTCAAAACCCGCTTAATGCAGAACTCGTTCCAGGCAACAGTAGGACGAGTGAAGTAAATATCTTCAGTAGCATGTGATACGCAGTCTTTTGACTGCGTATTGTTATTTAATTTCCCCTTCAGTTCAATTTACTAGCATTTCGAATATTTTATTTATTAGGTTTAAATATGCTCAGACGTTCAATACTTGCTGCAGCCATTGCAGCTTTTATGCCTCTGACAGTTTTTGCATCTGCGGATAAACCAGTTGCCGGAACTGATTACGTTGCTTTAAAAACTCCGGTTCAAACTTCCAATCCAAAGAAAATCGAAGTTCTTACATTTTTTGCTTATACCTGCCCGCACTGCTACACCTATGAAAAATCAGTAGAACCTTGGGCAGCCCAGCTTCCGAATGATGTTGTGTTCAAGAGAATCCCGGTGGCATGGTCTGATAAAACCAAGCACTTCACTCAGACTTATTACGCGCTTGAAGCACTCAATAAGCTCGATCCATACCACGACATGATGTTCAATGCCGTTATTAAAGAAGGCAGAAAAATGCCGGACCTTAACAGCGTTGCTGATTATTTAGCCTCCAATGGGCTAAATAAGGAAGAGTTTTTAAAGGCCGCTAATTCCTTCTCCACAAAGATGAACACTGAAAAAGCCCGCAAAACATGGATGGCTTATGACATTGACGGCACTCCTTGCAATGCAGTCAACGGTAAATACATCACCGCTCCTCATATGGTCGGGACACGCGAGGGTGCTATCCAAGTGATGGATTTCCTGATTAATAAAGAACGAGAAAATAACAGATAATTTTCTCTTCTGCGAACAAGCTCCTTAATGTTCTACTTTAAGGAGCTTTTTTCATTCGCAGCCTGCAGGAATACCGACTGCACGATTAAAATAATCCTTTTATTGCGGTTTTGTACGCTTTCACGGAAATTAAATAAATGAACATTTTTCTCACAGGTGCTTCCAGCGGAATCGGGGAAGCGCTCGCAAAAGAATTTGCCGCTAAGGGAGCTACTCTCGGACTTGTCGCCAGAAGAAAAGAAAAACTCGATGAGATTATCTCCCGCCTTCCACACTCTCATTTGCATAAGGCTATTGTCTGCGATGTAACTGATAGAGAAAAACTGATTGAAGAAGCCCGTAAGTTTGATAAAGAATGCGGCGGAGTGGATGTGGCAATCGCCTGCGCTGGTGTCTCTATCGGAGTCAAGACACAATTCAAAGAGGACTTGGAAGTATTTGACCAAGTATTCGAAACCAATGTGTTATCCATGGCTTCCACTTTCCACGCTTTTGAAGCACCAATGATGGAAAGAAAAAGAGGAACGTTAGTTGGTATTGCCAGTGTAGCCGGCATTCGCGGGTTACCGGGAAGCGAAGCATACTGCGCAAGCAAATCAGCAGTCATCACTTACTGCGAAAGTCTGCGCGTGGAAATGAAAAAGCACGGCGTAGACGTCGTGACCATTTCTCCGGGATTTGTGAAGACACCTTTAACCGCAAAAAATCCGTACAAGATGCCTTTCCTTCTGACACCGGAAGAATTTGCCAAAGAGGCTGTTAAAGCTATCTTTGAGAAAAAGTCTTATGTGACGATTCCTTGGCAAATGGGAGTGCTCTCTAAAGTTCTGAGGATCATTCCAAACTGCTTGTTCGATAAGATTTTGGCATCAAGAAAGCAGAAACCAAGAAAAACCTCAACACAGAACTAACGAAATGGCGCCTCTGGCGCCTTTTCTTTCTTCGTTAAGGTGTTTCCTCTCGCAGTGCTTCAAAACCTCTCTGAAGGTCTCTTATAAGGTCTTCTGAGTCTTCTAGCCCGATAGACAACCGAAGCATCTTTTCAAAAGCGGTTGAATCGGCCTTGCTTCGCTTTCCGTAACTGCGGATAAGCAAACTTTCATAACCGCCCCATGAATATCCAAGTCCGAAGAGTTTCAGATTGTCCAAGAAACTATCCAAAGCGGCGTCAGAAACGCTGTCTTTCAGCTTGACAGCGAATAAAGCGGCAGCCCCCGTGAAATCTCTTTTCCAAATCGGATACCCGGGATCTTTTTCGTGAGCAGGCCACAAAATCTTCTCTACCTCCGGCTGCTGCTCTAACCAATGCACAATTTTCTGCGCCGATTTGAACTGTGCCTCCATTCTGACTTTCATCGTCCGAATGCCGCGATGGGCCAAATAAATAGTGTCTGCCGGAGCTAACTGTCCCATCGTAATGCTGACGGCCTTTACCAGAGGCCACGCCTTGGCATTGCAGGTTGCCGTTGACATCAGCAAATCAGAATGGCCACCTATATATTTCGTCACCGCATGGATGACAACATCGACACCGGCTTTCAGCGGCTGAAAATACATTGGAGTCGCCCAAGTGTTGTCGATCATGGTCCAGACGTTATGTTTTTTAGCAACACGAACAATCGCCGGGACATCCTGCATCTCAAAGGAGTGACTGCCAGGACTCTCCATATAAATCAAACGGGTGTTGGAACGTATGAGCTCCTCAATTTCTTCACCTATCGTCGGAATGTAAAACTCAACCTCAATTCCTAGTCCTCGTAGAATCGTTTCACAAAACTGTCGTGTAGGTCCATAGACTGAATCTGTAACCAACACATGGTCGCCTACCTTCACAAAAGCAAAAAAAGGAATCACGCAGCCGGCAAGACCGGTGGAATAGGCCCAAGTGCCCTCCCCGCCTTCCAGTTCGTTCATCAATTGAAAGAAAGCATCGTGTGTAGGCCCTCCCCCGCTCCCATAAGTCAGAACTTCCTCTCCGTTCATTTGGCGGCGGGTTCTTTCTTTCATATCTGCGGAAGAATGATGCAAGACCGTAGAGCCGTTAAACGGCGGAATATTGACAAAACCTTGGCTCACGTCTGTGTTTCTGCCGACATGAACCAGCTTGGTTGAAATACTTGAAGAAAAGTCGCTCATACTCGGATCCGGTGTGTTTTTCGACTAGGACGAAAAATTGTATACCGGCCGTAATCCTTACACAATCTTCTTGGACTGCGAGTCAGTTTGTCTCGCTTTAGCCAAAAAGAAGCCCGAGCGATGAGACCCGGGCTTTCTTTTGTGAAGCAGTTGATTACTTCATTGGCTTCCTATTAATGCGCATAATCTGATGCGGTCTGATAAGGAATAATGGTGTGAAGTATCCGCTCCAGATGTGTGCCAATCTGGTAAACGGGACTACCAAAAATACCAACAAACCGATGAAGATATGCCATTTCTGAGGTTCGGGAACCTGCAGCATGTATGTCCAAGCGTTCGGGTCGAAAGTAAGCAAACCATGGACCCAAGAACGGAACAATACGATAGTTGCACCTGAGTGGTCATACAGATAAGACTCAATGACGGAAGCGCATCCGAAAAGCAATACGGCAATCAGGAGAATCAAAACCAGATAATCGCTTGGTCTTGAAGCTGTTCTAACTCTGTCATTGAAACAACGGCGGAAGAACAGAATAAAGATGCCAAGGACTGCTACAACGGCAAAGGTGCCTCCTACAAAGACTTCAACCAGCTGGTGAACGGCAGGAGTCATTCCCATCATGTCGAGGATTGCGCTCGGAGTAAAGAGGCCGAAGACGTGACCGAAGAACACGATGATGACACCGATATGGAACAAATTTGCGCCCCACATCAAATCCTTTTTGTCGATAAGTTCGCTGCTCTGGCTCTTCCAGGAAAACGGGCTAATCAGATACCTGGCAAAGCTGCCGAGAAGCAGGATTGCCAAGATCGCATAGGGCATCACTTGGAAGATCACGAAATTTAAGGTTAGATAGAGATCATTCATCATTAGCCTCCCACCTTATCGGTACTGCGTTCATACTCTTCGAAAAGAGGGATGACCTTTCGGTTCATTGGACCGCCGAAGATAACCGACGCTCTGCGGCGCATATCCGCACCGCCGCCCAAGTTAATTCCTTGAGAACCTTGAGACAGCATGCTTGCCATATGGTTGCGGTTGGCTGACGGTACGACAAAGCGGTCTTTATAGTCGGCGATAGCAAAGAGGTTATGCATGTCGCAAACATCCTGCAATGTCAGTCCCAAAGAATCCAGGAGCTTAACGTCCGGACTATCCTTGAGCTCTTCAGGGAATACTTCACAAGTCAGGAACTGGGATATTCCGGCACCGTTGCTGTAAGAACGAAGAATCTTTCTTTCAGCCAACAGGCGTCCCAGAGCATCCAGAACCGGTTTTGTATTGCCTGCGGTAAACAGATTTGCCAAGTACTGCACAGGAATACGCAGACTTTCTACATCCGGAAGATCGCCCTTCAAAGAAAGCTTACCGGCATCGACTGCCTGAGCAATCGGAGAAAGCGGCGGAACATACCAAACCATAGGCAGAGTTCTGAATTCCGGATGCAGCGGAAGCGCTACTCCCCACTTGCAGATCATCTTATAGATCGGAGATTTCTTCGCGGCCTCGATCCAGTCGTGAGAAATTCCTGCTTCAAGTGCCTGAGCTTCAACATTCGGATCGTTAGGATCCAAGAAAATGGATTTCTGGGCTGCGTAAAGATCTTCTTCGTTTGGTGTGGAAGCGAGCTCTTTAATGCGATCCGCATCATAAAGCATTACGCCCATGTAACGAATACGTCCCACGCAAGTTTCCGCGCAAACGGTCGGCTGACCGCTTTCTACACGCGGATAACAGAAAATGCATTTCTCGGCTTTGCCGGTAGACCAGTTGTAATAAACCTTCTTGTACGGACAGCCGGAGACGCACATTCTCCAACCGCGGCACTTGTTCTGGTCGACTAAGACGATGCCGTCTTCTTCACGCTTGTAGATGGAACCGGACGGGCAGCTGGCTACGCAGGCCGGGTTCAGGCAGTGTTCGCACAGACGCGGCAGATAGTACAAGAAAGTGTTCTTGTACTGTGCGTAAATTTCGCGCTCTACGTTAGCTAAGTTGACATCCGGTGTAGTCATCAGATCCGTACCGCCGAGGTTATCGTCCCATGCAGCACTGTTGACAATCTTCTTCATCTTCTTTCCGGTCAGATAAGAGATTGGCTGTGCCGTCACAGAAGTCTTCATACGAGGAGCTTTCTGCAGGTTCTGATAATCGAAGGTATACGGCTCGTAGTACTCATCAATTCCCGGAAGCTTGCCGTTGGCAAAAATTCCGGCGAGTACGCCGAGTTTGCTGCCGCGGCGAAGGCGAAGAGTACCGTTTTTAAGTTCCCAGCCGCCCAACCACTTCTTCTGGTTTTCCCATTGTTTCGGATAACCGACGCCCGGCTTTGTTTCAACGTTGTTGAACCAAATATATTCGGTACCGGGGCGGTTAGTCCACACATTCTTACAGGTAACGGAACAAGTATGACAACCGATGCATTTATCGAGGTTTAATACCATCCCTATTTGTGCACGGATTTTCATAAATTACCTCCTTTGCTCGGAGCTTCTTCTTCCATCCAGTCGATCTTATTCATCTTTCTCATCCACACGAAGTCGTCTCTGTTTGGAGCGATAGTTCCGTAATAATTGAAGGCATAAGAGAGGTGAGCGTAACCGCCGATCATGTGAGTCGGATTGACGATAACTCTTGTCGGGGAGTTATGGTCGCCGCCTCTCATGTGGTTTATCTCAGATCCCGGTGTATTAACTGTCTTTTCAGTAGCGTGCTGCATGATGCACAAGCCTTCCGGCATTCTTGAAGAGACAATGGCTCTGGCAACAACTGAACCGTTGCAATTCCAGCACTCGATCCAATCGTTATCAACGATGCCGGCATTAGCCGCATCGAGGTTGCTCATCCAAACCACAGGGCCTCCTCTGGACAGCGCAAGCATTCTTTCGTTGTCGTAATAAGTGGAGTGAATACCCCATTTCTGGTGGGCCGTCATAAAGTTCAGCATAATGACCTTATTGCCGTTTGCCGCAATATCTTTATAACCCTCCAACGATCTCTGGAATGCAGGCGGACGATACTGAGCAAATTCCTGACCGAAAGCTCTCATCCAGCTATGGTCTTGATAGAACTGCTGACGTCCCGTCAGAGTACGCCACGGAAGTTTGACAAACACGTTCTGCCAGAATGCGACGTACGGAGTTTCCGGAGTAATTGTGCCGGACCAGTCCGGAGCGGTAAATGTCTTTGCCGGACGGTGTGCCAAATCGTCGAAGGTAATCTTGTCTTCGATATGACCTTCGGACATCCAGCGGCATTTAACACCGCATTGATTTTCAACGAATGTCCAGCTGCGGTATGACAAAGCACCGTTTGTTTCCGGAGAAACTCTCATGATGAAGTTAGCGGCATTGATGTCGGTAAGCATCTTCGGACGTCCTTTAGCGACGCCTTCGGTAACCGTACCGTTCAATTGTCTTAATTCTTCAATTTCCGGATCCAAGTTCCATTTGATGCCCCGGTTGCCGCCGCCATTTTTGCTGAGCAGAGGTCCGATAGATGTGTACTTATCGTAAATGGTACGGTAGTCTCTCGGAACGGCGTGAATCAACGGAGCTGTCTTGCCCGGAATCAGATCGCATTCGCCCTTGTACCAGGCTTTAACATCCAAAGCTTGGCCCAATTCATGAGGAGAATCGTGACCGAGCGGTGTCATAACCATGTCAACGACGTTGCCGAATTTGTCCGGATACATCGCGGCGATTTCAGAAAGTTTCTTGGCGATATCCTTGTAAGTATCCCAGTCGCAGCGGCCCTCCCAAGAACATTGAACGGCCTTAACGAACGGATGGATGAAGCTGTGCATATCCGTTGTATTGATATCGTTCTTTTCGTAGAAAGTAGCCGTCGGAAGAATGATGTCGGAGTAAATAGACGTTGTACTCATACGGAAGTCCATATTGACCAACAGATCCAATTTACCCGTGACAGGCGGACGCCATTTAACCATCTGCGGAAGCAGCGAGCCGTCCTTTTCTGTTAGTTCTCCGCCAAGAATACCGCTCTGAGTTCCCATTAAATGTCTAAGGAAGTACTCCTGACCTTTACCGGAAGAACCAAGCAGGTTCGAACGCCAAACGAATAAGTTTCTCGGCCAGTTTTCTTCAGCATCCAAATCTTGGCAGCTGAACTGGATCTTCTTGGCCTTGAGCTGATCGATCAAATACTGAGTCGGATCCTCGTTGGCTTTCTGAGCGAGCAGAGCAATCTTTGTCGGGTTGACGTTGAGCTGAGGAGCAGAAGGCAGCCAGCCCATCATTTCGGACTTAACGTTATAGTCAACGTAAGTACCGTTATAAACTTTGGTATCTGCCAAAGGAGACAACATATCCGACAGAGGAATTCTTTCGTAACGCCACTGGTCGGTATGTTCATAGAAGTAGCTAGTCGCATTCATATGGCGGCTGGCCGGCTCCCAGTCTTTAGCAAAGGAGTATTCGGACCATCCGGCTTCCGGACGAATCTTTTCCTGACCGACGTAGTGGCACCAGCCTCCGCCGACTACACCGCAAGTACCGCACATCAACAGAAGGTAAATAATCGTGCGGTAAGTGTTATCGGTCTGGAACCACTGGTTAACGCCTGCGCCCATCAGAACGCAAGCACGGCCTTTGGTCTTAGAAGCAGCTTTTGCAAACTCACGAGCTACAGTGATTGCATATTCGGGTTCAACGCCGGTAATGACAGACTGCCATGCCGGTGTAAACGGCACGTTATCTTCGTAACTGTGAGCAACTTCACCGCCCAAGCCTCTGTCGACGCCAAGATAGCTGCCGAACAAATCGAATACGGTAGCGACCAAGTATTCTTTTCCGTCAACCTTAATTGTCTTGGCCGGAACTTTTCTAACGATAACATCGGAAGTCTGTTCGTTCGGAGTGAACATTGGGCGTTCTCTTCCGCCGAAATACGGGAAGGAAACATCAACCACTTCCGGAGAATCCTTCAAGAAGGACAGCTGCGGCTTAATTTCTTTGCCGGTACGTCCGTCTACGGAGTTCAAATTCCATTTGCCGAGGTCCTGGCCTTCTTTTTGGCCCCAACGGTAACCCATTGAGCCCTGGGGAACAGCCACGTCTTTTGTCAGTTCGTCATAGACGACGGTCTTCCATTCCGGATTGTTTTCTCCGGCCGGAGCGCCGATATCGCATTCACGGAGCAGACGTCCAGGAACATAGCCGCCCTTTTCATTCTTGTCGAGCATGACAAGCATTGGGAAGTCGGTATAGTTTCTAACGTATTCGGTGAAATACGGGTCCGGATTTTCGTAGTGGAATTCTTTGAAGATGACGTGAGCCATAGACAAAGCCAAAGCAGCATCGGTTGCCTGCTTCGGATGGATCCACATATCGGCGTCTTTCGTTACTTCCACATAATCCGGACAGACGTTCACAACCTTGGTACCGTTATAACGAGCCTCAATCAGGAAGTGTGCGTCCGGAGAACGGGTCATTGAAATATTAGTACCCCAAACAATGATGTAGCTGGAGTAGTACCAAGCTTCGGATTCCGGAACGTCAGTTTGTTCGCCCCATGTCTGAGGAGATGACGGCGGCAAATCGCAGTACCAGTCATAGAAGGAGAGAGGCGTACCGCCGATTAAGCACAGATACCGAGTACCTGCACCGTAGGAGACCATAGAGTAGCCTGGAATCGGTGAGAAACCGGCGATTCTGTCAGGACCGTACTTGTCAATCGTGTAAAGGTTGGCAGTAGCGATAATTTCCAGAGCGGTATTCCAGGAAGTTCTAACTAATCCGCCCATACCGCGGGCTTCGCAATAGGCCTTCTTCTTTTGCGGATCTTCAACAATGCTCTTCCAAGCAGCTAACGGATCCATTGTCTTCCGTGCTTCTTCCCAATAGTTAAGAAGCTCGGCTCTGATCAACGGATGTTTAATTCTGGAGGCACTGTAGAGATACCAAGAGTAACTTGCTCCTCTAGGACATCCGCGAGGTTCGTGATTCGGAACTCCGGGAGGCGTTGGGGGGTAGTCAGTTTCTTGGGTTTCCCATGTGACAATACCGTCCTTGACGTATACCTTCCAGCTGCAGGAGCCGGTACAGTTAACGCCGTGGGTAGAACGAACGATTTTGTCATGTGCCCATCTGTCTCTGTAAGCCTGTTCCCAACCGCGGTCGGCGTTTACAACTTCACCCCAACCATCTGAATAGGAACCGACCTTCTTTGAGAAGAACAGAGAACTTTTCATCATTCCAGGCATATAGGTTCTCCCTTTTTTATTTATTTGTTCGACGAATTAGCAAAGATCCGGGGCATCTTTACGGTCGTAGTAATAAATATTGATTAATAAGATAGCGATAAAGATTGCTGTTGTTACGGCAAACATTGTTGCTGCATTGGTTTCAGCCAAGAGGACGCCGATAGTGAAAGGACCATAAGCACCGATTGCTGAAGTCCAACCAACTACTGCACCACCCTGAAGCGGCGGGAACAGAACTGCCATCTGTTCAGTAGTAGAGGCATTGCCGACACCGGTCCAGAAGAATACCCAGAACATGAAGCCTAACCAGATCCAGCATCCCATTACAGAATCCGGTTTGTAGAGCCACAAGCCGAGCAAGCCGATGATATTGCAGACAGCCATAATTGAGGTAACACGACCGCCGCGGATCGAGTCAGCAACTTTACCTGCACCGACTCTTGACAAAGCACCGATGACAGGGCCTAACCAAGCTAAAGCAACGACGTTAGGAGCGTTTTCGATATGAGCAAATTCGTGGGTTCCCAACAGAGCCAACTGAGCACCGAGTCCGGCGAATGTAGCGAATGTTCCGTAGTAGAACAAGGTCATGAACCATGTATGTTTATTACCGAAAATAGCCCACTGCTTCTTGATGTTTGCGGTTACGGGAACTGAACGCAGGCAAAGCCAAGACAGAATAGTGATAATGACTACGAACGGAATCCAAATCCAGGCTGCATTCTGAAGCCAGTATTGAACCGTTTTTCCGTCAGCCAAATGAGCAACCTGAGGAGCGCCAAGTGCTGCAAAAGCGCTGAAACCGATTACTAGTGGTGTGACAAACTGAACTAAACCGGTACCGAAGTCAGATAGACCTCCCTGAACGCCCAAAGCGAATCCTCTCTGCTTTTTCGGGAAGTAGTAGTTAGTACTTGCCATCAGGCCGGAGAATGTACCGCCGCCAATACCGCTGAACAAAGAGAACAGCAGCAAGAGCCAGTACGGTGTACCGGGATTCATTACCGCGTATACCCAGCAGAACAGAGGGATCAACAGCAAAGCCGTTGAAAAAGTTACTAGAATTCTTGTTCCCAAAATTGGGGGTAAGAAGGTCCAAATAATTCTTAAAGTTCCAGCGGAAAGACCTACCATGGCGACCAACCAATACAATTGGCGGTGGTCAAGTTGAAAGCCGATTTCGTTTAATCTAGGAGCCAAAGAAGGTACCAAGAACCAGGCACAAAAGCCCAATGTCAAACTGAAGGTACTTAACCAAACTGTTGTCCATGCTAATGTTTTATTCCATTGGGCAGGATTTTCAGGGTTCCAAACCTTAATATCTGCACGCATAATGCGCTCCTTTAATTTATGGATTATCTTCTTGAAGTGTAGGAGTTATCCCCTACTACCCCTTTGAAAATCATCCATTTTGAGCCTATCTCCCCGATCTTTATCACTGAAATAAGCATTTACAATCATCGATTTGGGTATTTACACCGCCCCCTGGAGTTATTAGCGTACTTATCTTTTGTATGATCTCTATATGTAGAGATAACCCTTAACAGGGGGTAAATAATGAATGTTGAATTAAAGGCCATGGCTTGTCTGCTTGTTTACCCGAGACAGCAATTATTTGATGAACTAGATGAGATTTCTTCTTCGATTCAAAATGCGCCTACTCTAAGTCAGAAAGTCAAGGCAAATTTATCCAAGATGATTGAACACTTTTCTTCATCATCTTTAGCAAATCTGCAAGGAATTTATGTCTCAACTTTCGATTTAGGCAAGAAAGCCAGTTTGAATTTATTCGAACATCTACATGGTGATTCCCGCGGGAGAGGCTCTGCAATGCTCAATCTTCTGCGCCTGTATGAGGATCATGGACTAAAGTTTGAGAGCAATGAATTACCGGATTTCCTCCCGGCAATCTTGGAGTTTTTATCCGGCCTCAAATTTGCTGACGCTCAGATGTGGCTTACAAGTGCAGCGCCGCTTATTCAGTCCATCAACCGTGAGCTTAAGCTAATGAATAGTCCATGGCTTCCGGTCACCGAGGCTTTATTATCGATTGCCAATGTGAAACCGGAGAAAGCTGAGCTTACTCAAGACGATTTGACTCCGACTTTAGATGCCGAATGGCAGGATCAGCCCGTTACCTTCGGAGGCGGAGCCAATCCGGTTGAACAGCCTATCCGATTTGTGAAAAAGTAAGTTTTTTTAGAAAAGTCCAAGTAGAAAGCGAGGATCCCAACTTTAACTGTTGGAGTCCTTTGTTACTTTCTGGGGTTCAACTTTCCGATTTACCGGAAAAAATTGCCTGCCTTATCATTCAAACGGAGGCAGGCAAAAGATTTCTTTATGAACTCGGAAGATTCAGGTTAGTGAACGCTTGCTTCTTTCCTTTGATTGTATTCGCAAGCGGCTGCTGTGAACAGAACGTCTGTTGAAGAGTTCAAAGCAGTTTCAGCGGAATCTTGCAAGACGCCGATTACGAAGCCCACGGCAACAACCTGCATAGCAACATTCTGTTCAATACCGAACAAGCCGCAAGCCAATGGAATAAGAAGAAGAGAACCGCCAGGTACACCGGATGCGCCGCACGCACAAACGGTAGCCACCAAGGAAAGCAAAAGAGCCGTTCCGATATCAACGTGAACGTTCAGTGTGGTAGCGGCAGCCAAAGTCAAAACTGTAATAGTGACAGCAGCACCGGCCATGTTAATAGTTGCACCGACCGGGATGGAAATAGCGTAAACATTCTCGTCGAGGTTCAGTTTACGGCAAAGATTCATATTGACCGGAATGTTAGCGGCAGATGAACGGGTGAAGAAAGCTGTAACGCCGCTTTCTCTCAAGCACATCCAAACCAGAGGGAACGGGTTCTTGCGTGTATAGAACCAAACCAGCAACGGATTGACAACCAAAGCGATGAAGATCATGCAGCCAATCAAAACGACAAGCAGTTTGACGTAGCTGAGCATTCCTTCCAGGCCGGTTGTAGCAATAACGCCAGCAACCAAGCCAAACACACCGATGGGAGCAAGTCGAATAACCAAACGCACGATGTACTCAACGCTGTTGCATAAGTCAGCAACGATTTTCTTGGTTTCATCGCTGGAATGACGAAGAGCAATACCCAAGCTAACAGCCCAAGCCAAAATGCCGATATAGTTTGCATTAGCCAAAGCTTTTACAGGATTATCCACAAGGTTGAAAACCAAGTTCCTGATAACTTCAGTAATTCCGCCGGGTGCAGTGACTGCGTCTTTAACTTCAACTAACGCAATCGGAGTCGGAAACATAAAGCTTGCAATAACAGCCACCAATGCAGCAGAAAAGGTTCCTAGGATGTAGAGAAAGAGGACGGATTTAATTTTGCCTCCGCTTCCGGTGTCTTGATTAGCGATAGAAGCCGCAACCAGAACGAACACTAAAACCGGCGCTACTGCCTTCAAGGCAGAGACGAAGAAACTTCCTAGAACCTCCAAGGAGGAAGCTCCGCTCGGCCATAAAACTCCAACAGCGATACCCAGGATCAAAGCCACAACAATCTGCTTGACCAGCGATCCCTGTCGAACCAGTGAAAGTAGAAAAGGTAGGGTACGTTTCATTTATTCAATTCCTATTGTCAAAAGTTGTTACTAAATTTTAGATAGGAAAAAACGGCTAAATCGAAAAACTTAGAACTAATTCCACTGGACAAAATTATTTTTTTGTGTCTTTTCAAGAAATTTTACGTATCTTTTTTAGTAAAAAATCCTCTCAATTAAGACGGAGCAAAAATTGAATAAATGTCTTGGCAGCAAACATTCATATTCAAATTTGACCATTCTCTTACGTCATAAATTGACGCTTCAAATGTAATAATAGAACAAGATCAAAGGAGCGCAAAATATGTTTAAAAGACGAAGAAATCTCGGTGTTGCTTTGAGTTTTACAGGCGCTTGTGAAGAAAGCGTAGCTGGAGTTGACTATTGGATTACCAAGATTTTAGTGGAGCGGGGCGGCTGGTACACGTTGGAAAAAGACTACCGAATAAGAAAATTTAGTGCACAGTCCAAGGAAGGATACAGTGTTCTGCCGGGAACTAAAATTGGAACGGTCATTAGCGACCTTTTTTCTAAGCTGGTTCAAGAAGTTATTGAATCGGGAAACTTTGAGGACGACGAAGAGCCTAAAACTTCTGAAGAGATCGAGAACGATCTTCCTGACCAAGTATCCCGCGCCTACAAAGAACTCAGAAAAAAGCTAGGCCGGGGAGGAGAGAGCATTCCACAGGAACTCTTTGACTTCTATCAATCGATATCGGACAAAGTCAAAACAGTCGGTCTCTTTCCGGAGAAGATGCAACAGAATGCAGCAGTGCTGCAGGAATGTTTGCGTCTTTCAAGCTTTGAAACTGATGTTTTGTTTTTCCTTCTTCTTATTCAAGCCAATCCTCTGCTAAAGGAAGCTATCAATTTCTTTGACTTCACCAATAAAGGAATACATCTGCTCGGAGAGATCATTGCCTGGCTTTTCGATGTCTCCTTCACTGAAGTCATGAAAGTCATTTCTCCGGAAGGAAAATTAGTTAACTGCGGCGTCCTGACACTCAATAGCTATTCTTCTGCGGATGCGGAAGATTTATTCGAAGTTTTCCACAACAATGATCTGAACCAATATATTTGGGGGACGGTTACCAAAAAGAAGCTCTTTTCTCAATACCTGATTCAAACCGAACCTAGTGTTTTGTCTTTAAAAGACTTTAATTTTCTTCCGGCTATTCCGAACATAATTCTTCCATTTCTAAAGCAGAATGCCTCAAATCCCAGGAAAGGTGTAAACATTCTCTTATACGGTCCACCCGGAACAGGAAAAACCGAGTTAAGTCGCTTATTAGCTAAAGAATCCGGACTAAAAACTTTTGAACCCTCTCTTTCTACATCCGGCTCTGGTTCCAAAAGCCGGTGGGAGAATTGGCAAGTTGCTTCTTCCCTGTTGAGTTCCGCCAGCGACTCTCTTCTTGCCGTCGATGAGGCAGCGGATCTCTTCAACGAAGGAATTCAGAAATCTTACACCCTTCGTACTAACAAGGCCTTCATCAACAAGTGTCTGGAAGAAAACCAAACTCCAACAATATGGATGACAAATTCTATTGCAGGCCTCGATCCTGCGATGATTCGAAGGTTTACTTTTGTTCTAGAGGTACCAAATCCTCCTTTGAGAGTTCTCAAGGAATTAACACATCAGAAACTAGGAAAATTTCTCGACGAAAAAGAATTAACTCGACTGACGAAAAGCAACTTTCTTTCACCGGGGATTATCTCGCAGGCGGCAGAAATTTTGGAGACATTGTCTATGATTTCATTGAACCTCTCTTCCAAAGTTGCCATGGAGATCATTACAGAAAAACTCAAAGCCCAAGGTCTTCCAAAGCTTCCTCCTATCGAAAATGATCAAAGCTACTTGTACGATCCGGATTTAACCAATTCCACGCTCGATCTCAAGAAGATCGCAGAAGGCGTTAAACGTGCCGGGAGCGCAAAAATTTGCATTTACGGACCTCCCGGAACGGGGAAAACTGCCTACGCTAAGTGGCTGGCAAAATACCTTGAAAAACCTCTCATCATTCGAAAAGCTTCTGATTTATTGGACTGCTATCTAGGTGAAACGGAAAAGATTATTGCCCAAGCCTTTGAAAATGCACAGAGGGATGATGCCGTTCTTTTGCTTGACGAGGTCGATTCTTTCTTGAGAGACAGAACGTTAAGCAGCCACTCCTGGGAGGTCACACAAGTCAATGAGCTGCTGACACAAATTGAGAACTTCGAAGGCGTGTTTATTGCAACCACCAACTTAATGGATCTTCTTGATCCGGCAGCGTTACGCCGCTTTGACCTCAAAACAAAATTTGATTTCTTAAAACCTGAACAAGCTAAAAAACTATTCAAAAAGTATTCTTCTCAGCTTCGGCTTCAGGGTTCGTTAGCAGAAGTTTTGGCTGAACTTGAAGACCTTGAAAAACTAACCCCCGGTGATTTTGCCGCCGTCTATCGCCAATTCAAATTCAGAACCGAGAAAACAAACAAAACTTTCTTCGAAGCTCTTAAAGACGAGGTACGAATCAAAGGAAACGGAGGCGCCGTCCGCAAAATTGGCTTTTCTTAATCAGTCATAACGACTTCATCTTTGACCTCTTCGAACTCAACTTTTCGAAGAGGTCTTTGACTTTTCGGGCTCATCTCTCCCCAAACCTAACTGAAAAATCCTTAAACATTCAAGAAGATAGGCACTTTTTGAAGTTTTTGAACAGCAATTTATTTTTATGACACTTTTTAAGACATAATTAGTGTATAATAAAATTCAATTAAGGAGGAGAGGATGGAAAGCGACAAAAAATTTCGTCTGGAAGATCTCGCTGAACTCACAGGGATACCAAGAAGGACGATTCGTTTCTACATTCAAAAAGGGTATGTAGCACCCCCATTGGGTCGAAAACGTGGGTCCTACTACACCAATGAACATCTGGAAGAGCTGCTCAAGATCAAGAGACTGTCTCATAAGAATGTTCGGTTAAAAGAAATCACTTCTTATGACGAAGACTCAATCGCACTCCCGGAACCGGAAGTCGGAACAATTTCTTGGTGTTCCCACATTTTTCTTGGTTCAGGAATGACCTTAGTTCTAGATAACCGAAAGGCAGAAATTAAGGCAGAGGTCCTTCCGGAGCTGACAGAAAAAATTATTGAACTTGTTCAAGAATACAAACAGAATAAAGGAGAGAACAATGAGTAATCATGTAAAAGCCAACATTCCTTTGAAATCCATTCAATGGAAAGGTGAAGTGGACGGTCCTCTTTTCAGATATCAGTCTGTTCAAAACTATGAGAACACCACGGACGATACTATTGAAATCAGCTATAGCTTTCCGCTGCCCTATGGCAAGAGTGTGATTACTTCTTTCTCGGCCGAAATAAACGGTGTTGTTCGTCATGCTTGCGCACTTCCAAAGAAGAAGGCAGAAGAGACTTATGAAAACGCCATGGAATCCGGCGACTCTCCGGTAATGCTCAAGATCGAAGAGCAGGACTTTTGCACTGCTTCACTCGGCAATCTGAAGCCGGGTGAAAAGGCCAAAATAACTGTCGAGTATATGCAGCTATTAGAGTTTCACGGCAAAAAAGTCCGCATCACTATCCCGATGGTATTGGATGAGCGCTATGCCGCCAGCGAAGAATCCTATCCATCCCCTCTCGCCGGAGTTGAAGCGAATATTTTTGCGGATTACGCCTGCTCCGGAGAGCTTCTAGTTAAGAAGCCGTTCGATGAGGGGACTGTCTACTCTCCTTCTCACGCTATCAGATGTTCCTACTCCCAAGAAGGTCTAAAGGTTAGCGCCATCGGCAAAGCAGACCGAGATTTTGTCGTTGACCTTGAAGTTGAGAGCTCAGGTGTTCTCTGTCTCGCACAAGACGGCAAAGAGTGGGCTGCCTTGGCATCTTTTATTCCGCAGATTGCTCCTAAAAAAGCACCCTTAGATCTCTGTGTCTTACTTGATTGCTCCGGATCAATGGATGGAAGCCGAATTGAGTGGGCAAAGGAGACTCTGTCAAAAATTGTGGGAGGGTTGGATTCCCAGGATCGTGTTACCCTGTACCGTTTTGGATCTAATCTGAGACTGGAAAAAATTGCAGAAAATGCCACCATTCCGGAGTGCAACTCAAGAATTAAGGGATGGCTTACAAGACCATGGGAAGAAGTCATCAATAGCATTCAGGCCGATTTAGGAGGAACTGAGCTGGCAGGTGCCCTGAATGGATGCAGAGACCTGTGCCGAGGAGAAAGTGAGAATAGCGCCATTCTCTTAATTACCGACGGAGAAGTTTGGGACACGAAGAGAGTGAAAAAAGCTGCCAAAAAGACAGGCAGAAGAATCTTCACCTTAGGAATCGGCATGGCTCCTTACGGCAGTCTTTTGACTGAAATTTCTGAGTCCACAGGCGGAGTGTATGAGTCGGTTTACAGCTACTCTGACATCGAGGATGCTGCAAACAGTGTAATTGTCCGCCTTCAGGCACCACTGTTGAAGTCAGTTAGCATTCACTGGCCTCAAGATGCAATTTGGACCTCTAGGGCCCCGAGGACTGCTTACTCGGCTGACTCTTGTTCATCAGCTGCTTTCCTGAGAGAACAGATTGATGAATTAAGAATGTCTTTTTTAGAAGATGGACAAAAGCAAGAAATAACCATAAAACGGTTAGACCAAGAATTTGGAAAGGCCCTTGTGCAACTTGTTGCTAATATGCGCATGGTTGCCAGTAAAGATGCCGAAGAACAAGAATATTTAGGTATTCGCTACAACTTGGCTGGGCCCCGCACCAACTTCCTCCTCGTAGTAGAACGTGCAGAAGAAGATAAAGTAGCTGACTTTGCAAAATTGAGTGTGGTGCCTCAAATGCCGGTTGCCGACAGGTTGTGCAGCGTTCCCCTTGGAGACCTGGACGGACCCGGAGACATCTCCTATTGCATGAGCGAACCTATCAGAAAGTGCTCCAGAGCATCTCACCTAGGCCACTGGCATGCAAGCAGGGCCATGCGCCGTTTAGATGAGCCTTTGGAAATAATGAGTGATGAGGCTTTTGAGGAAGAGGATTCCGATCGAGTTAACAGTACGTTCTTCTCCGGTGAGACGGAAGAAGTAGTAAAACAATTAATGGGCACTAATAATCTAGCCGAGTTGTGGAAAGTTGCTAAAGGAGCTGAAGATCTCAAGGAAATGGATCGCAGAAAGTGGCTTCAAAAACTGAAAGAAGTGGTGGCCTCCAGAGCAATTGAACCAGATCGGTTAAAGGATCAACTGCCTTTCCTTAGAGACCTGTATCGCTTTATGGAAATACCAGGAAAACAGACGCTCAGTCTCTTCAACGAATTGAGAAAAGCTGATAAAAGATTGAATGAACGTTGGCCGGAGCTCAGAGACTTTGCTAAGTATATGAGGAAAGAACATGCAAGCTGGCTGACAGATCAGTTCAAACTCTTCGAAACCGAACAGCGGATTCCTGAAGCCCTCGCAGACATTGTTGAGATCCCAACACTGCAAGATTGGGATAATACGGACGAGAAAAACTTTGTCGATGCTATCTTGACAATGCTTTTCGTTGTGAACTTCGTTTTAGATTCCGAAAACAAAGAGGAGCAAAAAGAACTCTAACGAGATATTGAGGAAGAGAAGAATTAAGCAGCGATCGGAACAGAGCAACTGATTCCGGCTCAAGATTTCTTCTATACCTTTACGAAGCGGCCTTGTCGGTATTTAGCCGGCAAGGTCTTTTTTCTTTGAAGGACTTACTTACATTCTCATTGGCCTTGTCGCCATCTTAAGTGTTTTCCTCAGGTGTGGATAAAATTCATGTGCTAGATTTTCGGACATATTCGTGCCGAGGACATATGAAGAGAAGTTTCCATCCGGGCCTGCCATTTATTTTGGTATGTGTTCTATTAGACATTTTAGGGATAGGGTTGATTATTCCCGTACTCCCCCAACTTGTGGGCAAGCTCGCCGGCAACTCTGCCTCACAGGCCTGGTGGCTTGGTGCAATGCTCGTCAGCTACGGCCTGATGCAATTTTGCTTTGCTCCCACTCTCGGTGCTTTATCTGATAGATACGGTCGGCGCCCTCTGATGCTTTTAGGAATCTTCGGCCTAAGTATCATGTTTTTAGTTCCGGCCCTGAGTATGTCTTTGCCGGTAATTTTGGCCTCGCGCTTTGTAGGGGGAATGTTCTCGGCCAACGTAGCGGTAGCTCAGGCTTATATCGCCGACATAACGGCTAAAGAAAAAAGAGCGGCAGCCTTCGGCATGCTCGGCGCGTGTTTCGGCATCGGTTTTATCTTGGGGCCTCTTATCGGCGGAATCCTCGGAGAACACGATTTGCGGTATCCGTTTTTCCTGGCCGCCGCCCTATCAGGACTAAACTTCTTATACGGATTATTTGTTCTTCCTGAATCTTTAAGCCTTAGTCTTCGAACCCCCTTCTCTCTTAGAAGATGCAATCCCCTCAGCACTCTTGTTAATTTGTCCAGGCTGAAGAAAATCGGTTTGCTCATTGCAGTCATCGCCGTTTCTTCCTTTGCCCAGTCCATGCTTCACTCTACTTGGACTCTTTATACCGATTACCGCTACGGCTGGACGCCTTTTGACATCGGCATTTCCTTAGTTTGTATCGGTGCCGTCAGCGTTGTAATGCAAGGATTCCTGATGAGAGTGTTCATCCGCAGAATCGGGGAAAAGAAGGTAGTCCTTTGCGGGCTGCTAACCGGCGCATTAGCTTATTTAGGTTTTGGCCTGGTTACTCAAGGTTCTTGGCTCTACGTCATTATCTTCTTAAATTTCATGTCTGTTGCCGTCCCTCCGACACTAAACGGCATGGTCTCAGAAAATATCAGTGCCAACGATCAAGGTATCAGCCTGGGAGCTATTTCTTCACTGAACAGTCTTATCGGCGTTATCGCCCCACTGATCGGAACTCCTCTCCTTGTACATACCGTCCATCAGGATCCGCAATCGATGCTGTCAGGTCTTGTTTATTTCATTTGTGCCGGACTTTTGTTAATGGCCTTCTTTATCGCCCTTGTTCAGTTCCGCTCATTAGGAAATAGCCAAAAGGTTTAGTCACGAACTGTCTATCGACGCCCTACACCTGGGACGGTGAGCTTAAAACATCAATTCCTCTTCTGAAAGTGATGGTCCTTAAAACCAGTTTGAGAAATTGGCACTATTTTTGAGCTATTCGATAACCCAAAATTTTTTCTCCCCTTTTTTGATGATTAGACTGACAAAAAAATTTGTCAGGAGAAAAAAAATGAGAAAAATCGGTGTTATCGGCCTCGGCCACGTGGGCTCAACTGTCGCCTACACACTAGTGACCAAGGGCATCGCAGATGAGTTAGTCCTTATCGACAATAACGATGCCAAATGCACTGCTGAGTTCTATGACTATATGGACTCTTTGCCAAGGCTTGATACCAGTACGAAGATACTGAAGCAAAATTACAGCGACCTCGCAGATGCAGATGTCATCGTTACTTCATTCGGTGACATTAAAGCACTTGCGCAAGGCGGCGATAGATTCTTGGAGTATGAATTCAACTGCAAGCAAGCTAAGGAAGTCGGAATTAAATTGCATGAAGTTGGCTTTAAAGGTGTACTGATTAATATTTCCAATCCCTGCGATGTCATTACAGGATTGCTTCGGTACTATACGGGTTTAAATCGTCGGCAAGTGTTCGGTACAGGCACCTTCTTGGATACTGCAAGAATGCAGAGAGCCGTTGGAATGGCTCTTAATCAGAATCCGCATAACATTTCCGGCTACGTTCTCGGAGAGCACGGCGAATCTCAATTTACCGCTTGGTCGACAGTCCGCGTTCAAGGCAAACCAATTGAAGAGCTCGCTGAAGAAGTCGGACTGGATCTTGACGAACTCGATAACGCTGCCCGCGGAGGCGGCTGGCTCGTATTTAACGGTAAGAAGTACACTTGTTATGCGATTGCAACATGTGCCGTTAAGCTTGTTCAGGCGGTATTTTCAGATTCTCGCCTAGTCTGTCCCGCTTCGGTATACGTTGATGAATTCAAATGCTATGTCGGGTATCCTGCAATCATCACTAAATCCGGTGCGGAAATGGCCATGCCTTTGCCGCTTAGCCCAGAAGAAAAAGAAAAGCTCACTGCGTCAGCCAAGATGATTAGGACCAAAACGGAAGAAGGAAAAGGTCGACAGCGTTAAAATTACCAGCATCACTGCTTTTAACAACTCCGGACGGCCTTATGAAAACCTACCTGAAAGCACTTCTTTTTACACTGCCAATTTGTCTAGCCGGCTGTTCTACGATTGGAGACAATCTCAGCAGCCTAATACCAGGGACCGGGGGTGTGCCTTCAAAGCTCACACCGCCAACAGGAAAACCTATTCTTACCCTGCAGGCAAAGGGCGTCCAGGTTTTCAGATGCACAGTGGACTCAAAAGGCCCATATTACCGTTTCGAGCGTCCGGATGCTGCCTTGTATGAAGGCTCAGAAAAAGTCGGTACTTTGTCTGGTCCGATGTCTGCTATTTCTTACAAGGACGGCTCTTCGATTATCTCAACACGAGTATCCGCTTGGGCTAATCCGTCTGATCCTAAAAAAGATCTGGTTTTAGCCCTTCTTTCAGCTGTCCCGAATGACAAGCCCGGAGTGCTGGAGGGCGTCAGGTATATCCAAAGGCTAGACACAAAGGGAGGAATTCCTCAATCTAACTGTTCCCAGACAGAAGCGGGAAAACTTCTAAAGGTTCCGTTTACGGCCGAATTCGTATTTTGGAAGTGAGAGATTGGCTGAAAGTGCCTCTTGAAAACCAAAACAATTGAGCCAAACGACTTTTATTCTCTATCAAAAATTGCCTGACTAAAAATATCAGGCAATTTTTATTATTAATTAGAAAGAGTATAAGTATCAGCTCTTGAAAGGCCAGCGGCCATTGGCCTCAGAAAAAATCCAGAAACTTCTGCCGGTAAAAACAATTTGAGGCTGGAAAACCAGCCTCTTTTGTGAGTTAGCCGCGATATCCGGGCCGCTTAACAACCGGCATTTTGCAAATTACAAGTATTTTCTCGGGAGGAACGTACCTTCAAAATTCCCGCCAAGAGAACTCCGAGAGAGGCAATGCAAATACCAGCCAAATAAGAATAGTAGAAGTCTCCGTTATTAGAAAGAGCATTCATGAGCCATGGACCAACAGCCCCGGACAAGGCAAAACCACAGAACATGATTCCGTAATTTGTTCCATTGAATCTTGTTCCGAAGGCTGCAGCGGTATATCCCGGAAAGATGCCTAAGAAAGCACCGAACGGGAAACCGATAATAGTCAAAGCCACGTAGAACATGACGTCGGAGCCTTGCGTACACGTAATCAGAATCGCTAAACCGCAGATAGTAAGAATACAAGCACCTAAAAGGCTCAACGGCTGCCCGAGCTTGTCAGAGATCACACCGGCAGCCAATCTGCCGAAAGTGTTAATCAAAGCAAGGAAAGCCACTGCACCGGTTGCCGCGGTAACGCTCATTCCGACCTGATTAACTGCAATGCCGACAGCCTGAGAAAAGATCATCATGCCGGTAATCGCGCCACACAACAGAAGTGCAATCATGAGCCAGAAGTTAGTGGTTCTGACCATTTCCGACCAGTTGTAGTTGACAGCCGCTTTAACACTGCGGGGAGAATCTTTGCGGCCTGTTGTCATAAATCCCTGCGGGCACTTCTGACTTAGAAGTCCGCCAATAACAATTACGGTGCCGAAAACAACGCCGAGAATCTGGAAAGCTGCCGTGATGCCAAACTGCTGAATTAAAACATGAGCTACAGGTGGGACACCGACGGAACAGAATCCGTAAGCAGCGGTAGTTAAACCGCCGGCTAGACCCGGATGATCGGGAAAAAACTTAACGGAAGTGTTAACAGTAGCGCTGTAGGTTAAGCCGACACCCAGACAGAAGATGAACCCGTAGGAAAAGAAAAGGGTAAAGAGAGACTCGGAAGCTCCGGCCCAGCAAAGACCGATAGCTACTAGCAAACCGCCTAAAACAATCTGAATCTTCGGGCCGGCTTTATCATTTAGATAGCCGCCTAAAAGCATTGGGATTGGAGCCAGACCATTTCCTAAAGAGAAAGCCAAAGAGAGATCGCCGGCGGTAATGGTCTGCCCTAAAATCTGTGACAGTTGCTCAGCCTTCGGACCCGCAAATACGCTCCATGCGTAAATAGAACCGGCGCAAAGATTAATAACGCAGGCGATCGCCAGCAAGTACCATCTTTTTATCAAAACGTCCATCTAGTATGTACTCCTTTGCTTAGTTAATGATTAGATAATTAAATTCCCTGATAAAAGGCTGCCGGCTCGTTTTTTGAAATTCTTAGAAATTGATTTTCCAAACGGAAAGTCTGCGAAGAATACACGTTCCGTCTAGGTTTGTCTCAGTAAAGAGCAGTTCAAGAAGCAGATTTCACATCAATGGGAAGGTCTTCGTTAGCCATCATTAAAACTCCTTTCAGCGTGTAAACTTCTCTAAGTCATATAAATGACATAGAACTATATCCTTACAATCTCCCGAGGAATAAAAAATGAAGCGTTCTAATATTATTCGCATGCCCGTCTATGCGCAGATCAAAGAGGCCATTCTTCAAAAACTTTCTTCGCGAGAATGGAAGTTCGACCAGCCGCTGCCCTCAGAATCAAAAATGGCTGAAGACTTTGGTGTATCCATCGGATCGGTTCGTCATGCCGTGGCTGACCTGGAAGACGCGGGAATATTGGTAAAACGCCAAGGGGTGGGAACATTTGTGCGCAGCTATAAAGGCACCGGAGTCTGGAATCGATTTCAGAAGTTCATTCGCAAAGACGGCCGTCTGCCTGTCTTTGAGAGCAAACCGATAAAATTTGAAATCCTCCCGGCACCGGAAGAGGTAGCCGCAAAAATGAAAATCGTCCCCGGAGATCCGGTAATCCATATCTTGAGAGCCATGAGCGACAACGGAGTACACACCGGAGTAGACGAGTCCTTCTTGGATTTAGATACTTTCCGCGACTTAAAAATTGAAGATTTAGAGGCGGTAAAAGGTAACCTCTACAAGCTCTATGAAGAAAAACTCGGCATCTATATCGCCGACGTAACCGACCTTCTGGAATTTCTGATCGTCGATGAAGCTATGAATAAGCTGACCCTTCTTCCTCTCGGCAGCCCGATGTTCGTGGTCACCCGCCAGGGAAGATTATTAAATAAAAAGACGGTAGAACTGCGCTATGAACACTGCACCGCCGTCAACTATTTGCTTCGAATTTAAAAAAATGGGTGATTTACCGTATTGCTCTTAACGGTAAATCACCTTGTAATCAACTGTCAAAATGAGATTCAACAGCCTTAGGAGGAAGGAATTCCGATGTTAATTGAGGTTAGAGGACAAGAAGAGCAGCTACTAACATTCCGAACATGACCGGACCAGTTCTCTTAACAACTTCCATTGGGGAGACACCTGCAATACCGGCAACAAGAATCAAGCCGCCGCAAAGAGGAGAGGATAGACGGCCTAAACCACCGCCAATCGCTGCGAGGTAACCCAAGTTTTCAATTGTCATACCGAATTTAGCAGCGTGAGGTGTAACAGCTTCGTTGAAGGCAAATGCAGCAGCGTCACCGGATCCTGTAAGGATGCCGAGAAGGTACGGACCAACTGCGCCGCCGATCTTTGCGGCACCCTGAGTTTGTGTAAGGAAAGCAACGAAAGCGTCAACAACACCGGCAGCTCTTAAACCAGCAGCGAACACGCCGGCAGCAATGATGATACCGAGAATGTTTGCATAACCTTTGCCCATGCCGTTGAAGAATTCTTTTGTGACTTTTTCCGGGCTTGTGCGAGTAACAACCATGGCGTATACGGCACCAATGAGCATGGCAGTTGCCACAGACATCTTAATGGATGGAACCCAGAGGGAGAAGATGATCAAAAGAACAACCGGAACCAGCGGAGCAAGAGCGTAAATGACGTTCGGATGTTCCGGAAGCTCAGGAAGGTTAGCGTTTGTTGAGTTTTCCTGTCTGGACAAATCAGCTTCGCCAACGTTCTTCTTGTAATCCTTGTAGAAGAAGCAGACAACTGTGAGCAAAACAATACCGAGTGCGGACAACCCAAGAGTGTACTTGGAGAAGATGCCAAGGAACTGCATAACTTCCATGGATGCTAATTTAGCAACGAAAACGTTATGAGAAATGCCTGGGTTTACAAGAGCAGGTGTAACACTGCCGACAACTGCAGCCGCAGCCACAGCCGGTTTAAATCCAGCTCTGATCATTAAGGGGATCAGCGTGGGGCCGACCGCAGCGCAGCAGCCTGCGGTGGAAGGAATAGCAATGGAAACAAGACCGGTAACGGCGCAGCATGCCGGAAGCAAGAAAATACCGAATTGTTTCAAAGGTTTTGTCAACAAGGAAACCAAATGAAGGTCGCACTTGGTGATGGAAATAACGCTTGCGAAACCGATTGCCGAGCAGATTGCGATAATCAAAGCGGCGGCGGTCATGGACTTGTCAAACTGTTGGAAAGCCATCATTGGCTTCATGGACAACAGTGCCATTAAGAAACCGGCGGTTAAAAGTACTAACCGAGTTTCATAACGTTTAATCAAGGCGTAAATCGTAGCTATAACAACGGCGGTTGCCATCCAAATTGTCCAGCTCATATATTTCTCCGAAGGTTTAAGTTAGGTAATAAGAGTTATGGCTAAAGAAGAAGTTTTTCCAAATTAGATTAGTTATTAGAAATTCCGTTTGTCTGTCTGACCAAGTTCTGACAGAGTTGGATTGCCGGAGGCATGGTGTTGACGTCCTGGAGATCGAAGTCTGCGCGATGATGTCCTTTGTTATTTACGCCCCACATGAAGAATGCACCGTCGGCACCATGTTCGACAGCACGTTTGAATAACAAGGAAACGTCTTCGCTGCCGCCGATGGAGTTATAAATATCAACCGTTTTATAACCTTCCACGGTTTCTGCGGCTCTCTTCAGAAGTTCAACTCCTTTAGGTGTTGTTGTCAGAGTAGTGGCATGGCCCACAAGCTTGATTTCATACTTGACTTCGTATGCTTCGGCTGCGCCTCTAACGATGTTCGTTACGTTCTTAACCAAGAAGTTATTGACTTCTTCTGTTTCTCCGCGGGTTTCCAGCTGAATCGCAGCATGAACCGGAGTAACATTGCGGCCTTCCCCGGCATTCAGTTTGCCGATACTAACGCGAGTATCACCCTCGCTGTTGCGGCTGATGCCCTGCATCATCATGACGGCAGAACAGGCTGCGGTCAACGCACTGCGGCCTCTTTCAGGATAAGCACCTGCGTGAGAAGGAATGCCGGTAAAACTGACATCTAATTTAGATGTGGCGAAGAACCCTTTAGCTCCGATCCCGAGCTGGCCCTGCTGGCAGTACATACCGCAGTGGCCGGCAAAGAAGAAATTAACATCATCGACCCAGCCTTTAGCAGCAATCGGACCTGCACCACGGGTACCTTCCTCGGCCGGTTGGAAAATAAATACGAAAGAACCGCAAAGATCTTCTTTGTTCTCAACAATCCATCTTGCCAAGGCCAATCCTACGGCAGTGTGACCATCGTGGCCGCAAGCGTGCATCATGCCGAGAATTTGACTTGCAAAACCCTCTTTGACGGGGACGTGATTAGCGTCACTAGTTTCTTGTACCTGAACGCAGTCCATATCGAAACGGAATGCTGTACGAGGACCTTGTCTGCCGGTATCAAATGTTCCGACAACACCGGTATAACCTTGGGTACTTTCTAAGAAAGCTGCAGGTACTCCCTGCTTTGCTGCTCTTTCAATGGCTTTTTCTACCAATTCCGGATTTCTGCCCAGTACTTCTTCCGGTACCAAGGCATCGAGGCCGATATAAACCTGCCAGCCAAGACTCTTCAATCGTTCGGAAACAAGATAAGAAGTTTCGAACTCGGTCCATCCTTCTTCAGGACGGGAGTGAATCTTTCTTCTGGTTTGAATGGCTTCTTCCAAAATATTCATTTGTCGTTCCTTGGATTCTTTATTGACTAAAGCGAATACCGCCATTAAAAACCGAATAGAGTCTCAAAATTTCTTAACTCATGTATATGACATATAACTAATCTTCTAAGTCCTCATCCCCTTCTAATTTCGGGTAACAATTAATTCTTTAAAAGTACAAACCGGAGCTCAACAAGAAGGCATAAACCGGACGACATTGAACAATTTTCTTAAGGACGGTCTTGTGTGTTTCTCAATATTTAATATTTGTCTTTCCATGGGATATTCGGGAAAAACCACGAGTGATAGGGAGTTCCCGGATAGCGCCACTCTTGAATATTTCTTCAACGCTATTTTTAACTTCAGCAAAATTTCTCATTCATTAGATTTTTTATCTCGAGAAGAAATTAGCTTGCTAAGAAAATATCTATTTAACTACTCTCTTTATTTTTTGAGTCCAATTAGAGGAAACATTGGTCATATATAAGACATAAGACTGGGCAGTTCTCTTGGCGGCAAAAGTTTTTTAATAAAAAAAGAAATTCCCAATTTCACCTCTTTTCTCACCAAGGATAAGAAATGACAAAACTCAAATTAACTGCCCTGCTCGCTTGTATGCTCTCTTCTGTCGCTTATGCCGACACCGATGTCAAGCTCTACGGAAAAGTAGACTTGGCTATGCAGTACATGAAGGCGCCCGGAAAGTCTGCTGTCGTTAGCATGGAAAACCAAACCTCCCGTTGGGGCTTAATGATCAAGGAGCAACTCAATGCTGATTGGGCAGTCAAAGCCTATTTAGAAGCCGGCTTCAGTGCAGATACCGGCGCTGAATCTACCGCAGGAGTTGCTTTTGCACGCCGCAGTATTCTTGCTATCTACAACAACAAAATCGGCGAAATCGGTTTCGGCAGAATGGGAACCGTTCAGTCCATCAGCTCTCCATACGGAATAGGTCTCCCAAATATCGATCCTTTCAGAACAGCCTATGGCCCAGCCTATGAGATCGAAGGTTCTATCGCCGGCAACGGACGCGTCAATAACGCCATTGCTTGGCTCTCTAACAAGATGAACGGCCTGCGTATCGGCGTCAGCTACTCTTTAGGAACTGATTCAGATGACCGCATTGTTCCGCAAAACAACCGCGCCATTTCCCTCGCCGTCAACTACGAGGTTGGTCCTCTCTTGATTGACTTCGGCGGTTCTCAGTTCCGTTGGGGCAAACTTCCTGCCTCCAGCTTCAGCAAAACAATGTCCAAAGCTGATGCAGCCAAACTCGGAAATAGAAAGAATTCCGAAGAATACTTCGCCGGTTTCCGTTTGAACACTACTGACAGCACAACCCTCTATTTTGCTGCTCAATACATGAAGAATTGGCGTACTTTCTATTACTGGATGCCTAAGAACGAAGCTGTCAAAGGCGACAGCACAACAGCAGGCAATCAGAACGGTGTTGATGGATGGGGCCTTAACCTGGGCTTCCGTCAAAAACTTTCCGGGAACCTCACATGGGTCGGTGCCGCAGGCTACACAGATGCAAGCTTGAAGACTGCTCAAGGTGTTAAGGAAAACGGCGAAAGATTAAGATTTGCTACTGCCTTAGAATATTCTTTAACTAAACGTACCAGCGTATATGCTACAGCCGCATACGGCCGAAACTACGGTCAGCTGATTAAATACAGCGGCGGCAAGAACCTTTACACCGGCATGGTCGGAATGGCCCACTGGTTCTAATCCGCTCTTTGTTAATTTCTAGCGTTTAGGCTGTCTATGGCATGAGAGACAGCGGAAAAGCGGACAGGCAGTTTTGTCCGCTTTCTTTTTGCCCATCACAAGTAAGGAAGATATAAAGATGAGTACAAAATTCGTAGCCAGCGGAGATTGCTTCATTACTAGAAGCATTCCTGAAAACGGTTATCCGGGATTCAAAGAAATCAAAGAGCTAATCGAAACGGCAGATGTCCGCTTCACGAATTTAGAGATGACTTTCCATGATCAGGAAGGATATCCGGCAGCTGCGAGCGGCGGCACATGGGCCATGGCAGCTCCAAAACTGATTGATGATGTCTGCAAATACGGCTTCAATTTATTCAATACGGCCAACAACCACTCGGGAGATTTCGGACAAGAAGGCGTCATGGCGACGATTCGTCATTTGAAGGAAAGAGGGCTACTTTTTGCAGGTTCCGGAGAAAATCTTAGAGAGGCTGCAAGAGCGGTTTATCTCGATACTAAAGAAGCAAGAGTCGCATTAATCGGTATTACGTCTTCTTTTGATCCGGCAGCAGCTGCCGGTGGGCCGAGCATTGATATGATGGGCCGACCTGGTCTGAATCCTCTCAGATTCAAAACCATTCACCACGTCAATGAAAAACACTTTGAAATGGCCAAAGAGCTTGCTGAGGTCTCCGAAGCGAACAATTTGAGAACACTCAAAACACAAGCCGGTTACCTTCCTCCTCTTCCAAACGATATTTTCCCGTTCGGGAAACTGACTTTCAAGCTGACTGACGGAGAAGAAAGAAATGAAACAGTTCCTCATCCGGCAGATGTCGAAAGAACTATTCGGGAGATTAAAGAAGCGAAAAGACAAGCTGACATTGTTCTAGTAAGTATTCATGCTCATGAATTTCCCGGCCTAGAGATGGACAAGCCGGCAGAATTCTTAAGAACTTTTGCGAGAAAGTGTATTGATGCCGGGGCTTCGGTCGTTATTGGGCATGGTCCCCATGAACTCCGAGGCATTGAAAAATACGGAGACGGCTTGATTTTCTACAGTCTCGGCAACTTTATTTTCCAAACCGAAACCATCGAAAGACAACCGGTGGAGGCTTATACAAACATGGGCATGCCGTCTGACTCACAAGTCGGCGACTTAATGGATAAGAGATCCGGCAACGGTACCCGCGGCTTTGCAGCACAAAAAACAATTTGGTCTGCAATCCTTCCTGTCTGGGAAATGGAGGGCGGAAAAATTACTTCCGTCACTCTCCATCCCATCGATCTTCATCAGCATGATCCTCGTTCACGGAAAGGCTCCCCGACCCTTACAGACTCGGACGAAGCTCTTCATCATTTAAAGGAACTCTCAAGAGAGTTTGGAACTGATATTCAGATCAGAAACGGTAAAGGCTACATTGATATGGCAGCCGTAGCTTGATTCAATTGCTTATCTTCCTGTTGTTTGCATCCTCCTAGGCCAGAACTCTAGGAGGATTTTTTCAGTTCTCGTTTGAAAGAAAAAGTCTGCTGGAGAAAGATCGCTAATTTAGGTTTTTTCTGCCAATATCTTTACTCTCAAACAGTATCAGGATAATGCCTCCTACCAATGCTTTCTCAAAGATTCTTTTTGTAGAAATCTACGATCTTCTGCCACGGAATAAACTTGTCGTTATCGTACAAGTCAACATGATTAGCTCCGGGTATGACCACTAACTCTTTATTGGCACCTGTCAGTTTTTTAAATGCGTCTTGACTGAAATACAAAGAATGAGCTTTTTCTCCATGCATCATCATTACAGGGCTGCGGATTTCGTCGCTGTAGGCCAGTATCGGCATATTTATGAAAGACAGCTGGGAGGTTTTTGTCCAGCCCTCGTTTGAATTCAGAGATCTTGGATGGTAACCGCGAGGTTGCTTGTAATACTCCCAGTATTCTTTAACAAACAACGGCTCAGACCCGTTAAGCTTATCCGGAAGGCCGCCGGCTCTCTCTGGCGTACCCGTTAAGGCATCCTTAGTTCTTTGCTCATTTAACTTCTCTCGGAGCTTGTACCTGTCCTCAACAGTCATTGAATCAAAATAGCCTTTCGACAGCACTCTCGTCATGTCATACATAGTTGAAGTGACTGTGGCTTTAATGCGCGGATCATTGGCGGCCGCATTTAGAGCGAAACCGCCGAAACCACATATCCCAAGGATACCGATTTTATTAGGATCCACATCTTTTCTTGTAGACAAATAATCAACTGCGGCACTGAAATCCTCGGTGTTGATATCAGGTGAGGCCACCGCTCTTATTTCACCTCCACTTTCACCGGTAAATGACGGATCGAAAGCCAAGGTAATGAATCCGTTTTCAGCCAGTCTCTGAGCATACCTTCCGGAAGCCTGTTCCTTCACTGCCCCAAACGGTCCGGACACAGCAACCGCCGGCAACGGAGTTTTGTTGCTCTTTGGAATATACAGGTCCCCAACTAACGGAACACCATAACGATTTTTAAAACTGACCTTAACACATTCGACTTTGTCACTTGGAGGAAAAGTCTTATTCCATTTATCTGCCGTATTCAACAATGTCACTTTCTTATCCTCTGCGTAAGCTAATGAACCAAGAGCCGCAGTAGCTAAAGAAGCAACTATCAGATCTCGTCTAAACATCTCAAACCTCAAAAATAATTTTTTGAAATTTTAAGAACGAGTAAAATTTATATCCAATACTTATTTATTTGAAAGAGATATAAGAAAAAGGCATATCAATGGACATTCGGGCTTTGAAGTATTTTGTAAAAGTTGCAGATGAAAAGAGCTTTCTGAGGGCATCCGAAAAATTATTTACTACTCAGCCGAATGTCTCCCGAACCATTAAGCAACTCGAAGAAGAGTTGAATGTACAGCTGTTTATTCGGCACGGAAAAGGCGTCTCATTATCCCCGGCAGGCATTTCATTGCTTAAGCGGGCTAAAGTTATCGTTGAATTAACCGATAAAGCGAAAGCAGAGCTCGCATCGGAAACTATTCCTCAAATCAGCATTGCTGCCGGTGAGACAACTGCCATTGGCCCGCTCGGAACGGCCTTGAAACAACTCAGAAAACAATATCCGCAGGCACTCTTGCACATCTATAGCGGAAACGAAGAAGAGGTTTGTACAAGAATCGATGATAGGACCTCTGATCTCGGAATCATTTTCGATTCCAAACGACTTCATTCCTACGACTATTACCGCCTCCCAAGACTAGAAAAATGGGCCTTGGTGATGAGAAACGACGCACCTTTAGCCAAAGAAAAATTTATCACGCCGGAAATGATTAAAGGCCTGCCGTTAATTCTGAGTAGGACTCTTCTTACCGTCAACATGCTTCCCGGTTGGCTAGGATATGACATTGATCAGCTAAACATTGCCGCTACATTCAACCTTGCGACAACTCCAAAATTTATCATCCCCACCACCGATTATTACATGTTAACTTTCGGTGATATCGTAGTCGGTCCGGAAGAGAAAAACTTAACCGCAGTCCCCTTGAAACCGCCTCTTGAAAGTCCTATGTTTCTAATTTGGTCTAAAGAACTTATTTTTAACAAGCCTCTTAAACTTTTCTTAGACTGCTTAGTAAAAACTTTTCAAGAACAGGCCAAAGAAACACAGGAGAAGCCGTTTTTACTCGGATGACTACGTTGTTTGTCCCGTGTACCCTTAGGATCCTTCCAGGGCCCTCCAATCTTCTCTCATTACGTTTTAGTCTGTTAAAAAAACGAGAAAGAACCTCCAAAATTAGAAGCTCTTCCTCGACGGACAGCTGCCCGCTATTTCGGCTGGAATTGATATTAGTGGCACTCTGCACAGTTGTTGACCTGCGCTTCATGCATGCGGTGGCACAAAATGCACTCGCCGTTATGAGGCGGATTGTGAGGATTCACAGATTTATTTAGATGTTTTGTTTTTTCTATCAACCACTCTCTAGGATGGCACTGCAGACAAACTTTATCGGTCTGCTCTTTTGGCTTATTCATATCTGGGCCATGGCAAATCACGCATTGCACGCATTTTTGAACATGTTTGTCCGCACTAAAGTCTGCTGCTTGTACCATCGTTGCCGAGCAAATAAGAGCTAACAAAGTCAAAACTTTTCTCATAATTACTCTTTTTTCAGGCTTGGGCGCCTCAGGCGCCCAATTTAATGGATTATTTAGGGGCCGCGACTGGGTCGACCGCGATGGCTCTACCATCGCCAACATGGCTTCTCTGGGCGCTGTTGTAGAAGGCGCAACGCTTGACGAATTGGCCAAGAAGACAGGTAAGGATCCCACCAAGCTTAAGGCTTCCGTTGATGAATACAACAAAGTTGCAACCGGTAAAGTTGAAAAAGACAAATATGGCTTTGTTGCCAACAACAAGGACGACAAGCCTATGACCGAAGGTCCCTGGTATGCCGTTAAGAAAGTTCCTACAGTTCACCACACCATGGGCGGTCTAAAGATCAACACCCAGACTCAGGTTCTTGATGCGGCCGGAAAACCAATTCCAGGACTTTACGCAGCCGGCGAAGTCACAGGCGGTATTCACGGAGCTAACCGTCTTGGTGGTAATGCCATTGCCGATATCTTCACTTCCGGAAGACAGGCAGGTAAAGTGGCAGCAACTGCACAATAGAAGCGACACTTTAGATTTGATTTGAGTTAATTTGGCGCCCGAGAGAAATCTTGGGCTTTTTTTCATAGAAAACTCAGCCAAAATAGATCAATCAGATATATTGAAACACTCACGCCTTTGAGAAATAAATTTTCCGAGATTTCGCGGCTCGAACTCTTCTCAAATTTGCATCACAACTAGCGCCAATCGTTTTAAAAATTTCGCTTTCTTTTCGATGAGTTGCAAAAACATTATCTATGCCTGACTTTTACGGCGCAAATCCTTTGAGAAGACCGAACAATCGGCGCTCACAGCCCAAATGGTAAAAAACCGTTTTAGATAAATGAGTTATAATAATAGTTTGTCTAAAGATATGTCGTTCATGGAGGAATTTAATGGAGCTCAAAGCCACGACTGTAGGAGGTTATCTTAGAGAATTACCTGCCGATCGGCGTGTTGCCATGGCTCGCGTCTGCAGTATGATTAGACGTTCGGCTAGAGGCGTCCGCGAAAGCATGAGATATGGGCTCGCTTTTTATGAACTTCATGGTCCTCTTTTCGCCCTTGAATCAACAGAAAAAACAATGACTCTTTTCATTGCTGAGCCTTCTGTTGTTGAAAACTATAAAGACAGTGTGAAGGGCGTTTTGGCTGACCGCAGTGCCATTTGTTTTGACGACCTTAACCGTATCCCTCTCGACAGCCTCGAAAAAATCGTCCGAGATTCCGTTGCTGCCAGAAGAGAGCGCGTAAAAACAACTCCGGCACCGACACAAAAAGAACTTCTTGAACTCTGGAAAATCACGGAGGAAGAAGCTAAGGCACCTCCTCCCATTGTCCGCATTCCGATGGGCAAGGATGAAGAGGAAGTTCAACAGGAAGTTAAAGTCGAGGTTGAAGAGCCGGAAAAGCCTGTTGAAATTTTGAGAGCTCCGACTTTCAAGGACCCGGCTATGACCGCCAGCTCTCAGCCAAAAAATCCGGCTCTGAAAAAGGTTGCTGCTCCAGCAAAAAGTCCTATCCGCAGACGGGCTCCTAGAAAAACTGCTGCAGCCGAAGACACAACGGCAAAACCAAAGAGAACCAGAAGAACAAAAGCGAAACCCGCTGAAGAATAACAAGTTGCTAACTTTTTAGGCTTATAACTCTCGATTTCCCAAGATAAGTTCGAACGGAAATCGAGAGTTTTTTATTGTGTATATTCTTTTCCTCATGGGACAATGGGATAGGTGTCCGTTGTACTATTCACGTCTCTTTTTCCACTTTTTTTAATTCGTTTGTATTTCACTATGGACTCTCGAGAAAAGAAAAAACTCTGGAAGTGGCTCGTTGTCGCTGTGGCCTTGATTTTCTTTGCTTTTATGGCATTATTGCCCCTGCCTTGGGAGGAGGGCGATGATGTTCCGGCACCGAATCCAAATATCACAAGTCCATGATCCCATTCAGAACATTTTTTCCTATTACACTTATTGCAATAGGTAATATAACGAATTGAAATTCATTGTTACATTGGAACCTGTTTTACCGCTTTATGAAAAAAAACGATAAAAAGCTTATATGGGAGCTTTCTGCAGTCATCGGCTGCAAGCTTGCAATCATTGCCGCAATATGTTTTGTCTTCTTCGGACCTGATACCAAAACCGAGCAGACTCCTGAAGCCGTAAGCGCAGGTATTCTTTCCAGAAATACTTCTATTAACACTTCTTTAATTAATAACGAAAAAGGAGAGGGAATATGCTCTCAACAGAACTAGTTGATCTGTCGCGTCTGCAGTTTGCGGCGACCGCGATGTATCACTATCTTTTTGTCCCACTAACCTTGGGTCTCTCGATGATTTTGGTAGCAATGGAAGCCTGCTACCTAAAGACCGGGAAACAAGTCTACAAAGACATGGTGAAATTCTGGGGCAAGTTATTTGGTATTAACTTCGCCTTGGGTGTCACAACCGGTATTACCATGGAGTTCCAATTCGGTACTAACTGGTCATACTATTCTCACTATGTAGGGGACATTTTCGGTGCTCCTCTTGCTATTGAAGGCTTAATGGCTTTCTTCTTAGAGTCCACTTTCATCGGCCTATTCTTCTTCGGATGGGATAAGGTTAAGAAAGGTACTCACTTCTTATGCACCATCCTCATGGCATTAGGCTCCAACCTTTCCGCCTTGTGGATTCTCGTTGCTAACGGCTGGATGCAGTACCCTGCCGGTGCCAGCTTCTCTTATCAGACAATGCGTATGGAAATGAATGACTTCTTCGCAGTCATTCTTAGCCCATGGGCTCAGACAAAGTTCTTCCATACCATTACTGCCGGCTACGCTACCGGTGCTGCTTTCGTTTTGGCAATCTCCGCATGGTACTTGCTCAAAGGCCGTGACATTGACTTCGCAAAACGCAGCTTCCGTGTTGCTGCCTGCTTTGGCTTCTGTGCTTCATTGCTTGCCGCTTGGCAAGGTGACGAATCCGGCTATTTAGCAGCTCAAGACCAGCCTGCTAAGTTAGCCGCCATGGAAGGTATGTGGGAAACTGAACCTGCTCCGGCTGCAATGGCCTTAGTCGCTTTTGCTGATCCGGAAAAGCAAGAAAATACTTTTGAAATCAAAGTTCCTTATCTCGCCGGTATTCTTGCAACCCGCAGCTTCGATAAGACAGTTCCGGGCCTTAAAGAAATCATCGCGGAAAACAAGGCTAAGATTGCTAGCGGCGTAATCGCTGTCGGCGCTCTTGAGCAGCTCAGAAAAGATCCGAATAACGCTGAAGTCAAAGCTCTCTTTGAACAGCACAAGAAAGATCTTGGCTTCGGACTCTTGACTAAGAAATATCAGAACGACCCCGCTAAGGTTACTGAAGCAGATATCCAAAAAGCTGCTAATGATTCCATCCCGTACTCTATCGACGCAATGTTCTATGCATTCCGTTTGATGGCTGGCGTCGGTGTTGCTTTGATTTTCATCTTCGGTCTCTCTCTTTGGTATGCATACAAGAGAGTTATTGATAAGAAGCATTGGCTTCTTAAATTGGCCGTCATCTCCGTTCCATTACCCTGGCTTGCTTGCGAAGCAGGTTGGTTCGTTGCTGAATACGGCAGACAGCCATGGACAATTTGGGAAATTCTCCCGACCCACTTGTCAGTTTCTTCCTTGTCTGTGGGTTCAGTCTGGGGTTCATTAGCCAGCTTGGTTGTTCTTTACACCGGCTTGCTCATTGTTGAAGCTTGGTTGATGATTCGTTTCGCTAAATTAGGTCCTAGCTCTTTGGGAACAGGCGCCTATCACCACGAACAAGCTGCCAAGGCTGCCAAGTAAGGAGGGTACATAAATGTTAGATTATGAAGTACTAAAAGTTATATGGTGGTTGTTTATCGGGGTTCTCCTTGCCGGCTTCGCCATTATGGACGGTCAGGACATGGGTATCGGTACCTTATTGCCGTTCCTCGGAAAAAACGATGATGAAAAACGCATCATGATTAATGCCGTAGCCCCTCACTGGGACGGCAACCAGGTTTGGTTCATTACCGGCGGCGGTGCTATTTTTGCTGCATGGCCGTTGATTTACGCAACATCTTTCTCCGGTTTCTACTGGGCAATGTTGTTGGTTCTCTTTGCTCTGTTCTTCAGACCGGTCGGTTTTGACTACAGAAGCAAAGTGGAAAACACCACTTGGAGAAGCACTTGGGACTGGTTGTTGTTCGTCGGCAGCGTTGTGCCTCCAATCGTTTGCGGTGTGGCTTTCGGCAACCTCCTTCAGGGCGTTCCATTCCACTTCGACGATAACCTGCGCAGCTTCTACACTGGTTCCTTCTGGGCTCTCCTCAATCCGTTTGCCCTTCTCTGCGGCATTGTCTCTATCTGCATCTTCATTTCTCAGGGTGCTAATTACCTTGTCTTGAGATCAGTAGGAGATTTGCAAAGTAAAGCTGCCAAGTGCTCTCAGATTGCAGGTTTCCTCTATGCAATCCTGTTCATCTTGGCAGGTATTTGGGTCTACTTCGGAATCAAGGGTTATGTCATCACATCCGCCATTGATCCTGCAATGCTCCCGAATCCGCTCAACAAGACCGTTGAGATTCAAGACGGTGCCTGGTTTGCCAACTTTGCTAAGTATCCTGTGCTCTGGATCCTTCCTGTTCTTGCTGTTGCAGGCGGTGTTCTCTCCTCCCTGTTTATCAGCGGCAAGAAAGCCGGCTGGGCCATCATCTGCTCTTCTTTAGCAATGATCGGTACAGTATTTACTCCGCTCGCAGCAATGTTCCCGTTCTTGATGCCGTCCTCAACAAACCTGGCTTCTTCTTTGACAGCCTGGGACTGCACAAGCTCTCACACAACATTGTTCGTCATGTTCTGCGTTACTTTGATTTTCCTGCCGATTGTTCTTTTTTACACCGGCTGGGCTTACAAAGTATTGAGCGGCAAGCTTACACCGAAGGTTATCCAAGATAACTCTAAGAACTTGTACTAATTAAGGGACGAGCCCTTCGGGGCTCTCGAAGGAGTAAATAATGATCTACTTTTTATGGTTGGCTTGCTTAGTTCTCATGATCTGGGGCTCAGCAAACTTCGCAACAAAGATCGATAACGATAAATAATTTGAAACGGGCCCGGTGCAAACCGGGCATTATTTTTCTTTTTCAGATAAGAATGAGAATACTTTCTTTTTTACTTGCATTAGCCATTGCCGGTACCATCATCGTATTTCCAAGAATCATTTCAACGGATATGCACTCGGTTCCTCACGGCTGGTTGGTAGGCCTGATGTTAGGCATGAGCTTCTGCTTCGTCTACGGCGTTGGCTTCATTCCAAATAACCGCATTCTAAGAGTGATTTTTTCTCCCCTGGTCGCCTGGCCTCTGGTAATTATCTGCGGAGGAGTTATCTTGGCTCAAAGTCCGATGAAGTTTTTCTAGATACTCTGAACAAATTTCTGGCTGGAAAATCCTAAATCACTAGAATTCGAAAGCCCAATACACGATGGCCGATTGGTAGTTAGTTCCAACCGGCCATTTTTTCAATTCTTCGCGTATCTAAGTAAGTAACTGCTTACTAGTATATTGGCATCGGCAACCCATCAGACAATCTCAACCAGCCGCGAATAATACGGTAGCACACCCAAATACCTAAGACAATAAAACCGATGAACCACACGGCTAATCCAACGAGGATGAAGGCTAAGAAGAAGCCGACGACCCAAACAAAGATAATCCACCAGAACGCATACCAGAACGTTCTAATCTGCCAAGTGAAGTGGCTGGCGAGGTACGTTCCTTGCACATCGCCTCTTTTAACGTAGTTAATGATGACGGCAATAATGGACGGCCAACCGAATACGAATGCAGTGGCAATAGAAGCTCCGGAAAAAACTCCGAGCACGATGGAAAGGCCGTGCAGAAAATACACTATCTGCGTAACGGTAACTAAATTGCGAGGAACCTGATTAACCGGAAAATTCGGCTGCTGCTGAAAGTCCGGCTGCTGTTGGTTCATCATTTGATAATCGGACATGGCTTACTCCATTAAATCCATTGTTTTATTTAACACTAAAAATATCACTTGCTTTCTTTTGATAGGTATTTTTAGGAACGTGATTTTATTTCTTTGGAGAAAAATTGTCGGGACGGGCGCTTGTAAAAATATCCAATTTGTCTCTACGGAACCAAAACAAGGTTCATCTTAAAAACTGTTGAAAAAGTTCCGAAATGGAATCACTTTCTTCCTGAAGCTCCATGAAATCCAATAGGTCTGACCGGTTATGAAGATTCAGTTTTTTGTATAAAGACTGTCGATGTCCTTCGATAGTTCTCTCGCTTAGATTCAACCTTTCCCCAACTTCTCGGTTGCTGATATCGCTTAGAGCTAGAATGCTCAGGACCTCTTTTTCTCTCAAACTCAAATCCGATAGTGCCGCCTCCAACTCCGATTCGTTGGCCAATTTGAATTTGGAGAGAGCTTTAAGTTGTTTTACCTCGGTTAATCTTTTACATAATTTATCGATATCAACTGGCTTTTGGAAAAAATCGTAAGCTCCGTACTTCATGGTATGGACTGCCAAATCAACGGTAGCATAGGCAGTCATGAAAATAATAGGAAGACGCGCCCGTTCGTTAGACAAGAACTCTTGGACTTCCAATCCGTCCATACCAGGCATTTGGATATCCAGAAGCAGGCATCCTCTCTCGTACAAAGGATCATTCTTCAAAAACTCCTTTGCTGAGGTATAAGTACGCGTAGTCCATCCTCGTCCTTCCAAAACGATCGATAAAGACATCAAAACATCTTCATCATCGTCAACAATTCTAATTACGAATGGCTTTGTCACTTTCTTCCGTGTTAAATACAAGAATTGCAATCATACCGCCGCCTTGTCTAGGCAGAAACTTAGTCTTTAACGCCTGCGCCTGCATAAGCAAAGAAACAATCGACATTCCCAGGCCCAATCCTTTTTCTTTGGTAGTCTTAAACGGCTGCCGCAGCGTCTCTATTTCTTCCGCCGATATTTCCCGGCCTTCGTTTTCAACTTTCAGTTCTACGGTACCTGCCTGAAAAGAAACAGAGATCTGGATAGGCACTTTTAACCTGCCCGACTTTTCCAGTTCATCATTGGCATTTTTCAATAAATTCAGCACAACCACTTCAAAGTCGAACGGATCAAAAAGAATTCTCGGAACCTCACCAGGATAAGTAAAGATTGGAGTGGCCGCAATGACCTTTGTATCGATTAAGTCATGAATAATCGTTTTTGTGGCCTCAACAACGTCCATATACTGCTTGTTGTTCTCTTTCCTTCTGACATAACTTCGGACTTTTTCTACCAACGCGACTGATTTCGAAACGCTCTTATCTAATCTCTCGACAAGCTTATAGAGCTTGGACTGAGGATCCGTTTTCAAGATATCCTGAAGAGCCGTGGTGAGGTACCTAGAAGCTGCCAAAGGCTGAAGCAATTCATGAGTCGTAATGCTGGAAAGAACACCAACGGCACTGAGTTTTTGCATCTCTGCAAGTTTGAAGTTCAGACCCCGGACACGGTTCAGAAGTTTTTGCTGTTCATCCAGAGCAATCGCAAGCTCACGTGTTCTCTTTTGAACCAGGACCGTATTTCTCCAGTTATGAAAAATTGAAAATACAAAGAGTGCTATGGCGAGAACGATAAAGAGTTTGTACTCGTCCCAGAATCGTTTAAGAGACCAGAATTTGAGGTGTTCATACGGGCCGGCCTTTACGTTTCTATAGACGGTATCGACACGAGAGTAGTCCGTTCCTAAAAACCATTGAGCACCATCTAAGTCCTTAGGTTTTAACGAAAGCAACTCAACCGTTAGGTCTGTGGCTACTTCCGGATTGACCTCGCGGCCTGCAAAGAATGTCCAGCCCGGAACCGGCTTTGTGCTATGAAGGTATTTCAAGGCGTCATTGTTCTTCTGCTCGATAACGTCAAAATTGTCTGCAAGCGGATCTCCTCTTTTCTTTAAGCCTTCTAAAAGACCGGCTCTTACAAAAGCCGCATCTGCCCGGCCGGCTTCAACGCTTTCCAACAGACCTCTCATCGGGCGTCCTTGCTCTTTAATTTCACGGAAATAATCATCAGGATTTTTTCCTTGATCCACAACTTCTGCTAAGACCAGCTGAGAGTTCAAAAACGCATTTTTATGAGTTACTGCAACAGTCTTATTCTTTAAGTCATCAAGTTTTTTTATTCCACTATGTTTCTTTACGAGAATTGCTCCAGCCTCTCCTTGGTTCGGATCGGGAGCATTCAATGTGGTCAGCGTGGCAAGCCTCCAGGCTCCTTTAAATTGCTTTTTATAAAAGTCGCCGGAAGAAGATACGAAGAAACATTTAGGACAATCTTCAAATTTCCTCTGAAGCTCATCAGTGTTGACGAAATGAGTTTGAAAAGAATAATTCCCAAAAGTTTTATCAACTTTCTCTATCGTTTTAGCAATGGCGGCATCCGCCTCGTTCGTGTGAGAAAAAGCCAAGCAATAGATATCGACTTTTTCCGCTGCGGCAGAAACTGCGATCCCTAAAGAAGAGACCAATGCACAGAGACAGGGGCGCACAAGCCAGTAATCCATATCTGACCTCAATTACGAGTCAAGCAGAGAAAGTTTCCTGGAGAAGACCGAACAACTCAACCATTCAAGTCATTTTAACCGTCCTCCAGAAAGCACCACAGGAAGAACACATATCTTTTGATCTAGATCAAAGTACTTGAGTACAGATCCTGAAAACATAACAACCATACTCACTTCACCAGGAGCAATCATGAAAAGAAGAAGTTTCTTTATAACCAGTACAGTTGCCGCTCTCGCAACTCCGTTCTCTTTTTCTTACGCCGCAGAACAGCAACCGGGGGCTCTGTCAACAGATGCACCAAAAAAATGGGATCGCACTGAACAAGTCGTTATCGTTGGCGCAGGCGGCGGTGGATTAACAGCAGCCGTGTCCGCAGCACAGAACGGTCAGAAAGGCATCCTTGTTCTTGAAAAAATGCCATTCCCGGGAGGCAACACAGCTATCTCCGGCGGCGGCATGAACGCTGTTGACGACAAACGTCAAAAAGCCCAAGGAATCGAAGACACTATTGAAAACCACTACAAAAACACGATTCAAGGGGGCGACTACCGCGGCAATCCCGACCTTATCCGCGAGTTAGTAGAAAATGCTCCTGAAACTGTCGCTTGGCTTGAGTCCATGGGCATGAAGTTCAAGGATAAGATTTATCAAGTCTATGGTTCTCTCTACCCGAGAGGTCATGCTCCTTTCGGTTCCCTTGGTGCTGACTACATTAAAGTCTTAACAGACCAGTGCAAGAAACTTGGTATTCCAATCCAAACGAACACGAAAGTTATCGGGCTAATTAGAGAAACGCCTTTAACCGGAAAGATTCTTGGCGTTAAGGTTTTAGTCAAAGGCAAAGTTGAATACATTCGTGCAGAAAAAGCTGTTATCGTTGCGGCAGGCGGATTCGGTGCCAACAAAGAAATGCGTGCCCTCCACGACCCACGCATGAAGAATCTCACTACAACAAACCATGTCGGCGCTACCGGTGACTTACTCCCATTATTGGTTGATGTTGGCGCAGACTTGACTGGTATGGATCACATCCAATGCAATCCTGGCTGCCCTCCGGGAAGAAAACATCGCGTTCCACTCCATCAAGGCGGCCGTTTCATCATTGTTGACAAAAACGGTCAAAGATTTATTCGTGAAGATGAAAGACGCGACGTCATCAGAGACGCAGTCCTTGCTCAGCCAAACAATACAGCTTGGGGTGTTCTGGACCAAACTCGCTGGGATATGGTTAACAAAGGCCAACAAGATGCTGCCATTAAAGGTCTTGAAACCGGAGATGCTTGGAAGGCTGACACCATTGAAGAATTAGCCAAGAAGATGGGACTCCCTCCGGAAAATCTTAAGAAGACCGTTGACGAATTCAACGAAGGAGTCAAACAGAAGAAGGACAAGCTGGGTAAATATGAACGCAACCTCTTCCCCATCGTTAATCCTCCGTTCTGGGGATGCTATGTTGGCATGAGCGTGCACCATACAATGGGCGGAGTAGTCATCAATACCAAAGCCCAGGTCATAGACAGACGCGGACAGGTTATTCCTTCTCTTTATGCCGTCGGTGAAGTCACAGGCGGCATCCACGGAGCAAACCGTTTAGGCGGAAATGCGATTGCAGACTGTCTAACTTTCGGCAGACTAGTTGGTAAAGAAATTGCTTTGATGAAGTAATAGTCCGACGTTATAACAACACACCGACTAAGCTAACTTGGCCGGTGTATTGTTTTTTAAAAGAGGTTCCCTTCAACACGAGGAACTCTTAACGCTCTACTTCCACTTTGAACGGTACGTATTTTGTCCGCAACAAAATATAATTAATGCTTTCTCAATCGCAACTTAATATGAATATGGATACCCATATCTTCCTCATCATGAGATAATCCCGAGAAGATGTTTGGAGAAAACTATGCGCGTTCTATTGGTTGAAGACGATGAAATGATCGGTGAGGCCGTCGTCGACGGGCTCAAATCGGAAGGCTATGCCGTTGACTGGGTGAAGGACGGGGGCTCTGCAACCATCGCTCTGGATACCACTTCATTCGGAATCGTAATTCTTGATCTTGGTCTCCCGGGCAAGGACGGACTTAATGTCTTAAAAGACATGAGACGCAAGAAAAACCATACACCGGTTCTCATTACAACCGCCCGAGACACCGTTAATGACAAAATTGAAGGTCTCGATGCGGGAGCCGATGATTACCTCATCAAGCCTTACGATTTAGACGAATTAAACGCACGTGTCAGAGCCCTTCTGAGACGCTCGGCAGGGCGCGCGGATCCAATCATCGAAAGAGGCCGTTTAACAATTAATCCAACCACCCGTGAAGTTTTATTTGACGGTCAATCCATCATCCTTTCAAGCAAGGAATACGCTTTGCTCTTTGCTCTGGCTGAAAGAAAAGGCATTGTTCTCTCTCGCGCTCAGTTGGAAGAAAAACTTTACAACTATGATTCCTTGATTGGCTCTAATGCTATTGAGGTTCATATCCACCACTTACGGAAAAAACTCTCGGAAGACAGCATTAAAACTGTCAGAGGCGTCGGTTATATTCTGGAGACCTAATTGTTCTCCATCCGAAAACGGCTTCTGGCGTCCGTTATTGTCGTTCTTTTATTCAGCACCTTCTGTGAAGGTATTGCTACCTATTTTGCCGTTCAGCAGCAGGTCGACAGACTTCTGGACAATTCCTTAAAGCAGGTTGCGCTTTCGCTTAACTCCATCCACAGCGGAGAGATCCCTTTTCTAAAAAAAGGTGCTCTTCTGCCTGCCGATGATAGTCTGGTGGTACAAATTCATGATCCCATCAGCGGAATGACATTTATCTCCCGCAATATGGAGACACTGCCGATAGCTGAGCGAACTGGTTTTTCAGATATCCTCATAGACGGCAGACCCTGGAGGCTCTATACCTCTCAGAACCTAACAGGTCAGATTGTGGAAGTGGCTCAGCCAGCTGTTCTAAGAAGCGAAGTCGCCATTAAAACCGCCAAACCTATCCTCATTCCGTTGATAGTAGCCGTTCCGGTGATCGCTTTGATTCTATGGATTTTCATCCGTCACGGATTCTCGAGCCTTGAGGGAGCTTCCCGGGCCATTGCCAGACGCTCTCCTACCTCCCTGCAGCCTCTTTCTATGAAGGGGATGCCTGTAGAGTTAGCCCCTTTGGTAAATTCTTTGAACGACTTGCTCGCTCGTCTATCCGACAGCTTCAAACTGCAAAGCCGTTTTGCATCCGATGCTGCCCATGAGTTGAGGACGCCCCTTACGGCACTAAATCTTCAAATTCAACTAGCAGAACGAGCTAAGACCGAAGAAGCAAAGGCGAAAGCATTCGGACGCTTAAAAGAAGGCATTAAAAGAGCAACCCGTCTTGTAACTCAGTTGCTGACGATGGCGCGTTTAGATCCGGACAATTCCGAAAAACCTATGGCGCCACTAGACCTTCATGCATTGGCAACAAGCATCCAAGATGAAATCAGCGTAGTCGCTGAACAAAAGGGCATTGAGATTTCGACTCTCGAAAAAAGCAAAGCAATTGTTTTCGGCAATAAAGATGCTTTACAGCTCATGATCACAAATCTGTGTGATAACGCCATTCGATATACACCGGAAGGCGGTCACATCAGAATTGCGACCGGTATCGAGAATGGTAACGGTATTGTTGAAGTCTCAGACGACGGTCCCGGAATCCCCGAAGCCGAAAGAGCAAGAATTTTTGAAAGGTTCTATCGTGCCGAAGGAACAAAAACAATCCCGGGAACCGGCATCGGTCTGGCAATTGTCAGACGAGTTGCAGAACTGCACGGCGGCAAACCGTCGCTAGAAGACGGTCTGGACGGGAAAGGCATCACATTTAAGATTTCTTTTCCCGCGACCCAAAAACAGAGATCCGAAAATCAGGACGAAGCTGACGACGAATATTCTGATAACTAGTTCTAGAATTTATTGGATACAGCGGTTGCGCCTTTATTGATTCCTTCTCCGGCAGCGGAGACGTCTTTACCAATACCTTTTACCGTATTGCACCCTGCGATAGCAAGAACGAATGCAACGAGAATTGCTGTAATTCCAAACTTTTTCATAATAATTCCTTTCGGATAAGTTAATTGTTCGGACTAAAACGCATTACATCTTATTTTGAACTGCTGTAGCAGCTGAATCGATATCACCGCCAACCGCGGAAACATCTTGGCCTACGCCCTTAACGGTATTACAAGCGGTCAAACCTAGGCAAAGCATTGCTGCAGCCAGCAGACAAGCAACTTTTTTCAATTTAAGCCTCTCATTAAAAATGTCTATATCTCGGATATTAATTTTTAGTTGCCTGCTAAGAAACTTTTTTCATCCAATACGGGGATATACATGCTTTGGGCAGAACTTGAAGGAGGTCTTAAAGAGGCACTTTTCAAAACGACTTTTACCTGCCGACCTTATTTGCATGAATCGGTGACTTCTTTGGACGGCAACTCTATGTTGTTTTAGCTATAACACCCAAACTCCTAAGCAGTTGGAAAAAGAAGCAACTGCCTAGGAGAAAGACAAGCGTTAGAAAACTTTAATTTACCAATGTCTGTCCTAACTTTTATAACTAAAAGAATAAGTTAATAAGAATGAATGCAAAAAACACTGAGCCAAAGCAAGTAATAGCTCCCGGAAGGATGAAACTATGATTTAGCAAATACTTCCCGATTCCGGTCGTCCCCGTTCTGTCCATTGCAATAGCAGCAAACATATTTCCGCTGATCGGTAAGAACCAACTGCCATTCGCTATCGGGAATAAGGCAAGCAAATATGGTGCTTGGATACCTAAAGTGACTCCTAGCGGCATCGCAATCGTTGTTGCTGCTCCTTGACTAGCGATTAGGAAGGAGATGATAAAAAACCCAACTGCATAGAGCCAGACAGAGTCCGAAAAATAGGTTTGGTAAAAAGTTATGAAAGTACCCTTGTTGTTGCTAAAGAAAGTATCGCACATCCAAGCTACGCCAAACAGACTTATAACCGCCATCATCCCTGAACTAAAGATTGAGGATTGTATGATTTTTCCTGGTTTAATTTCACAGAGAGGAATCATCAGGGCGGCAAAAGAAAACATCACCAAACTGATGGTAAACGGGATAGAAAGACGGGTCACTTTACCTCCTACTTCCCAAGTTGGCAACAAAGAGGGGAAGGATCCGAGAACTACTGTAACTACAATAGCAGCAATAAATACACCTACTGCTATCTTTGCTTTCGGCTTAATTGCCTCAAATTTAACTTCTGCGGGAGGAGCTAACTCTCCGCTATCACGCCTGCGAATAAATTCAGGGTCCTTATCTAATTCCACTCCATGATGAGATACAACAAAAGCGGCTAGCATTAAGGCGCAGACAACCGAGGGTATACAAACAAGCATCACTTGTCCTAGAGTAACCCCATACACGGCTAGCACACTAACCAAAACAGCGGTTGCTGCGCTCATTGGACTTCCCGTCAAAGCCTGCGTTGCTCCCAAAAGTCCCATGGATATCGGGCGCTCTGGCCTAATTCCTTCTTTATAGGCAATTTCCACGATTATGGGAAATACAGCCAGTGCTACGTAAGACGAACCACAAAGCAAAGAGAAAAAACAAGTTACTAACGGTGCCATATACGTTATGCGTTTGGGATTGTTTCTCAATATTTTTGCAGCGATCCCAACCAAATAGTCCAAACCTCCAGCAGCATGAAGCGCACTGGAAAGAGAAATGATGGCGCAAATAATTAATACAATATTGATTGGAGGCGATCCCGGCTTAAGACCAAATAAGAAAACAAGAATCGCAAGTCCAAACCCTCCAAAAAGGCCGGAAGCAATCCCTCCATACCTGGATCCAATCAAAATACAGGCCACGACAACAACGAGCTGCAGTAATAGTACAGTTAACATAATTTTCCACCTTCAAGTAAAAATGTCACTCAATGGTTTTAGAGTGCAGACTCCCAGGCCAGAAGGGCATTTTTTAAATCATTAATTAACAACTGAGGGTCTTCAACGCCGATGGCAACTCTTACAAGAGCATCTTGTGTAGGTGAAAACTCTCTGGCCTTCTGGAGAGATGCCGGATAAAAACCAATAAGAGAGCGTGTGCCTCCCCAGCTCGCTCCGATAGAGAACATTTTTAGGTTGTTGAAAAATGCGGCTATAGCTTTTTCGTTATCCTCGGCGAAAGAAAAAGAAAATAGAGGACCTGATCCAGTAAATTGTTTTTTCCACAGCGGGTAGCCCGGATCTCCTTCATAGGGCGGATAAAAAAGTTTTTTTACTTGAGGCTGTTGACTTATCCAATATGCGATTTTGAGTGTAGATGCGCTTTGTTTGCGCAGTCTCAATTCGAAAGTCTCCATTCCGCGAAGTACTAAAAAACAGTCTTCTGGAGAACAATTTAATCCCAAAATACTTTGAGTTTCACGTAAAACTGAATATTGATCAAAATTATTAAGGCTTACCGATCCGTACAATAAATCCGAATGACCTCCAAACATTTTAGTGCCGGACTCTATTGAAAAATCTACCCCATGTTCCAAAGGTTTAAAGAACAGAGGACTGGCCCATGTATTATCAATCATTGTCAGGATGTCATTTCTTTTAGCAATGGATGTTATTGCATCGACATCTTGCATCTCCATCGTTACAGTACCGGGAGACTCCATGCAGATCATTTTTGTATTGGTTTTCAAAAACTTTTGGATCTCGCCTCCAATGGCCGGAGGGAAAAATTCAACGTCTACTCCCATTTGGCTGAGCCATTTCTTTCCAAAGGTTTTTAACGCCCCATAACACGACTCAGATATTAGGAGATGATCTCCTCCGCGAACAAAGGCCATCACTGTAGCCATTAAAGCTGCTTGACCCGAAGGGAAGCCAACACAATGCTTAGCTCCTTCTAATTCTGCAATTGCTCTTTCCAGTTCTCTGTTTGTTGGCGTTCCGGTCAGTCCGTAACTATAACCGTCTGGTTGCCTAGATTTCCTTGCCACAAAGTCCTCAAAGTTATCAAAAACAACTGTGGAAGCTCTCCAAACCGCTGGGGAAAGGCTGGCAAAGGGATTGCCTTTGGTGTCGTGGTACTGCTTCATGTTTTCCTCCGTGAGATTCAACATAAATTAAGATAAATAACAAAGGGGACATGATCAACAGCTAAAATTATTTAGGCTATAAGTAAAACTTATAAGATTGAATATGCATAGAGAAATTGAAATTTTCAGACTGGTGATGCAAACAGGAAGTACTAAACAGGCGGCAGAGAAATTGGGAATATCTCAACCTGCAGTCAGTCAGGCCATCCGGAAACTCGAGGAAAGAGCTGACGTCCTGCTTTTTCACCGTGTTCGTGGTAGGTTAGTTCCCACAAGAGAAGCCAAAGCTTTTTCCTGAGTTTCAGAGAATAAATTGAGGAAATTTTGTTATATCTATTGGGCCTCAATGTATCTCTAATTTTTCATTTTTTTATTCCTCGTAGTAGTAGCTCACTCGATAGAGAAGTAACTGTTCAAATCTCCGGATAGCCCCAGTTTCCTTCTCAAGGTTGCTGAGGTTTCATAGTCCTCTAGCACCGGCATAGATACGGCTTTGCAGATGCTTCTTACATCCTCTGAAATCCCTGTAGTTGCATAGACCGCCGGCAGCCTCTCTAATTTGATTCTTGTCGTCCTTAGTCCGTTGAGACTTTCAACGATCTTCTCTATGGAAATTGGGGTCTGGTTGGATTTGAGCTTGTACTCGAGCAAACGCGAAATTACTAATGCGATATAACAACAAAGGAAATGACCGCGGATGTGTTGCTCAGTGCGCACATACACCGGTCGTGCTTCTAATTGACTTTTCAGAAGGCGGAAATTGCTCTCTATGTGCCAGAGTTCTTTGTAGATGCTTAGGATTTCTTCTACAGGATCGTCCAGTGAAGTCTCTACCACATGCATTCCATCGAACTTCTCCTGCTCAGCGATCTTTTCCTCGTCTAAACTCAAACTCTTTTTATCAATCTCAACGCGAACTAATCCCTTGCCTCCTTTTTTCATTTCCGCTGTGAAGGTAGAGGGACGGGTAACTAGCCCTATTGCTTTATCAATAAACTTTTGTCTATCGTGTCTGTCTTTATCAAAGCGCTTTTTAGAGAATGTAACGATGTACCTGCGCTTGAGTGTTCCTTTTTTTCTCTTATTTTTAGCTCGAGTTTCATAGGGTTTTAAAATCTTCTCCAGCCGTTGTATCTCTGCGGGATCATCGTGCTCCTTTGCAAATTCCGGATAGCGATAGTTAACTTTGGTTTCAAGCGTGACTTCTTTGTACCAATTTTCTTCCACAACCCCGTCATCATCGACCACGGTATATGAGATTCTTCCTTCCGGGCAGAGGGCTGCGGCCTTGATTTCCTCGGAAGCGCTTCTAATCTTCGATGAGAATACATAGTCGTGACCAAGCTCGACCAGGCAGTGAATGTTGGGCGTGTTATTAAGGCCCCTATCGGCCACGATTACAAGTTTTTCAACCCCATAAGTTTTTTTCAATTCTTCTACAAAAGGAATCATCGTCGGAGATTCTCCCTGATTGCCTTTATAGAGTTTATAGCTGACTGGCAGTCCGTCTTTGTCAGCAGCTAAGGCCATAACTACCTGAACTTCATTAAATTTTTTATCTTTTGAGTAACCGAATTCTCGAAGACTGTCGGCTCGAATGCTTTCAAAGGCGTAAGTAGTAATGTCGTAGAGGCACACTCGCGTGTCTCGTTGAGGATTTTGTTCTAAAAGCTTTTTATTCAGATACTTGATAATGGCTTCTTTATTATCGCTGAGCAGATCTAAGCAATTGTAGTAATCGGAAAGGTTCTGCGGCCTAGCACCGAGATATGTGACTGGTGCTAAGCGTTTGGTTTTAGCCTTTGACCAAGGGGATAAAATTCTTGTAAGACACAGTTGGCGGACGACTTCAGCAAAATCGAACTGAACGTTCGTACCATTTTTAAGATAAGTGAGCTTGTAAGGCAGTTTAAGTTCATTCCAAAGCCGATTTAAAACCACCAACCCAAGACCTCGTAACGCCGGCTTTTCTCCTTTTAAGCTCAGGCCGTCCTTAGCTTCTTTGAGAAGTTGGTCTTTAATATTTTTATTTAAAACCATCCTTTGGTTTAGATCAGTTGCTGCAGCCTCACGATTAAGAGCTTCAACCTCGGCTTTAATTTTTTGTATAGCAAGAGGGTCTGCCGCAAGCAGCATCTTCTCATTTCCACATTTGCGATAAATATTTTTCCGGGCTTGTCCCTTTTCATTTCTGTAGGAGGAAGCGATATAGACACTTCGATTACCCTCTTTATTAGAACTGTACATGATGTGGTAACGCATAAACCCCTCTCTATACTATTACCATTATTTTACTACAAATAACCGAAAAAAGTCAAGAGATGTTTTTCTTTTATTTTCAAATAGTAATTATAAAAATAAGGGGGTTTCCGGTATCAAACTCAGGTGGAAAATTAATGTCGCAATATCTGCCGGGGCATTAAGCTTTAATTTCTTTGTGGCTGAAAGCCTATGAACCTCAATGGTTCTTTCTGATAATCCAAGCCGCTGCGCAATTTCTTTATTAATCAAACCTTTTGCCACAAAGCCAATGACTTCTTTTTCTCTTTTGCTTAGCGACTCGTATCTGGCCATTTCCTCTTCTTGAGAAACTGTCCAACCTCTATGTGACAAATCCCAATCAATGGCTTTTGCTATAGCTGAAAGCAGTTTTTCTTCGTTGATAGGTTTTTGAAGAAAATCAACGGCACCTTTTTTCATCGAGTCGACAGCCATTTCGATGTCTCCATGGCCGGTTAAGAAAATGATCGGGCACTCATAACCTCTTTCAACTAAAAGAGAATGAAGCTGCAGACCTGTCATCTCCGGCATGCTGACATCTAAAATGACGCATCCCGGAACTGAAGGAGCATCTTCGGCTAAAAATTCCTTGGCTGAGCTAAAACACGTGACCTTCCAACCTTCCATCTCTAGGAGGATGGTTAAAGCACGTCTCATTGATGCGTCATCGTCAACTATTCGAATTAGTGGTTCAATTTTATTTTTCTTCATTTTTATTTTCTGTCTTGAGAATTGGAATCCTAACAATTACCTTTAGTCCTCCCAATTCTGATTTTTGAAAGCTTATGCTTCCGGCATGATTCTCAACGATAGCTTTCACAATCGCTAAACCGAGCCCCAATCCCTCTTTTTTCGCCGAACTCATAGGCTCAGATAAATTCTTTATTTTTTCATCCGAGATATCACCGTTATCTTGAACGATTAAAACGGCATTGCCCTCCGCCTCTCCCACAGAAACCTCAATAAGAGGATGCTTAACATCAAGCGTCTTAAGTGATTGCTGAGCGTTTCTTACCAGGTTGATTAAGACTAGTTCGATTTCCAAACGGTTGGCTCTGATAAGAGGGTCGGCAAAAACCTCAAGCTTTGGATTAATTGTTGAGGAGGAATGCTTGGAGTAGTCGCTTAAAACCTGTTTAGAAAATTCTGCAAGAGAAATATCCACCCTCTCAGATTTTTCGCCCTTTGCATAACTTCTTACTCGCTGAACAATTTCACTGGCTTTAACCGCCTCTTTTCTAATTTCTTCCAGAACCTCAATGAGTTTCTCATTGGTTAATTTTTGAAGATCGGCGGCTCGAATCAAACTTCTTGCATAGAGATTTAATGAACCCAAAGGTTGATTCAATTCATGAGCCAGCAGCCCGGAAACCTGGCCAACGACTCCCGCTCTTTGCAGAGCCATCATTCTTTCTTGTGCAGTTTTTGTTTCCTGATTTGAAATTTTTTCTCTTAGCAGGACTTCTTTCAACTGTTTGGTTCTTTTTTCTACGGCTCGAGACAGAAAGTAAGAATAGGAAAGGAGCATTCCTAAAATGCAGAATGCAAAAAAGAAGTAATGAACGTTATCTAACAAAAAGCGTCTGATTGAAAGTTTTGTGACCTTCTCGTAGGTTCCGATTTTAAGAAGTTCTTGGAGTTTATCGAGCTCACTAAAATCACTTCCAACCTGCCAATAATTTCCTAATTTTGTGCGCGCCTGGTTGATTAAAGCAACCGTAATTTTGCTTGTCAAACCTGCGTCTAGAGAAGGCATCGAAGCAAGCGTCCAATTCGGATATAAAGCCGTCGAGCGTTTACAAACGTGCTTTCCGTCCTCAATAAGATTGATGAACTTAACATCAGTCTCCTTCAAAACCTTGCGGTTAATTGCATCCTCCAAATAACATATGCGCAATATTCCGACATCAGACTCTCCGTTTAATACATCACGAATGATGTTGTCCCTATCCAGGCCATGGAAACGAGAGACGGAGAAGAAAGTATTCGGATTAAAACCTTCTCTGGCAATCTCTCCCATGCCGGCAATATACATTCCGAAAGCTGTTGGACGACCTGCAGAGACTCGGGCACCTTTCAGATCTGAAATTTCTTTTAAATCATCTCTGTCGGCCTTTACGATAAATAAGGAAGCTTCGCTCTTATTAGGATCCTTCGAAAAAGGTGACGCAGCAACAGTTAAATCTTTTGCTCCTTCCGTCTGAAATTTTTTAATAAAGTTACTCGTGACAAGAAACAGATCAGCTTTTCTGTTCTTAACATCCTGCTCCAGTTGAGGAAGTTCTAAAAATTTCACTTCCAATGGTCTGGGTGCAACTGCCTTTCTCAAAGTCTCAATAGTTTGGGAAACAAATTCTTTTGTCAGCAGCGGATTAACTGCTGAATTGATAGCTACAACTACAGGCTTATCCTCAGAAGAGGCAAACGCAGCGGTGCAGCAAAAGACAGTCAAAAGAAGGATTCTCTTCAATTTAGGAGTTGAGTCTGTTGTTGATTAATCTTAATTTTTAGATTATCTCACACCCTCCCGGTTCTCCCATCCAACTCATCGTTGAGTGTTGAACCGTTTTTGCTTGGTAAAAACTCTTAGGATCACTCTAAGGAAGCCAACCATAATTAGACGGATATAAAATGGCTGCCGAAGTTAAAACATTCCAAGGAGAAAAATATGCTTCGCAGAAATTTCACCATGACCGCCGGCATCATCTTGGTGAGCGGCCTTCTTGCTTCCCATGCTTTTTCAGCAGACTTCCATTCTAAATATTATGACCTGCCGCTTACCAATGATTGGATGGCTCAAAAGGTTAAAGATGTAAACGTACCGGCAGGCGGGGATGCTACTTTATTTGCCAGCAATAAGTTTGGAGAAGGTGTTCTAATCACTGTTATGCCGTCCGACGTTCCTGCCAAAGATGCTGCCGATAAAATGGCTCAGAGCTACAAACAGCAAGGAATGAGAATAATTGCCGGCCCAGTCCAAATCCCGGGACAAAATAGCTATCGTTTTACATACGTCTCGGCTAACAAAAAAATGAGAGCCATTACCTTTGTAACCAGCAATGGTAAGAACTTGTCCCAAATTTCCGTACTCGGTCGTCAAGGGACTCAAGGCACTTATTTATTGAAAGGCTTGAAACCCAAGGAAGAAGGTCTTTTCCCCAAACTCTAAACCGCTCTGCATTTAGCTTTTCAAGGCATGAAAAACTTAATAATCAGGTTGTAAATGCCTGATTAATTGTATCTGTCACGGTTTAACAGACATTTCGAAAAGAAAAACGGGTGGATTCGAAGTAAATCGTCCTCTCGTTTTTCTTGACATTACTCTTCTATTTTCTCAACTGAATATCCCAACTTCTCAACGGTCGATTTAATTGTCTTATCGTTTAGTTCTCCGTCAAAGCAAATGGTTGCCAGCTTGTTCTCAAGATCCACTTTTACGCTTTGAACGCCCGGAAGTTTAAAAAGCCCCTTCTCTACTGCAGAACTGCAGTGAGAACACATCATTCCTTCAATGACAACTTTCTTTGTACGAAGAACAGGCTTTAAAGTTTGGAGGCTCTTCTCCTGTATCTGAGAACTTTGCAAAACTTCAGCCATTTCAGGAGCGGCGATATCCTCAATCTTCACCACTTGATATCCGAGCTTCTCGACAGTGGATTTAATCGACTCATCGCTCAGTTCTCCGTTAAAACCAATCGTTGCCATCTTGTCCTTGAGATCAACCTTTACGCTTTGAACTTCCGGAAGTTTAGAAAGACCTTTTTCTACCGCAGAACTGCAGTGAGAACACATCATTCCTTCAATAAATACTGCTTTGATATGCTCGGCGGGATGCGAAACTGAAGAAGCGGCTTCTTGCTTGAGTGTAACTGAAATCACCGCAGCCTTCGCGCTGTTTGCCTTTCTTTGCTCTTGGTTAAAAACTAACTTCGGCTTCCAGCCTCTTAAACGTAAAGCATTGCTGACGACACTAACCGAACTCATGCTCATAGCTGCAGCTGCAATCATTGGACTTAACGTCCAGCCAAGCACCGGATAGAACACACCGGCAGCGACAGGAATACCGATGATGTTATAGAAGAATGCCCAGAACAAATTCTGTCTGATGTTGTTCATCGTTGAATGAGATAAGTTTTCTGCATTAACAACGTCGGTCAGACGATTCTTCATTAATACGATATCAGCAGATTCAATTGCCACATCAGTACCGGCTCCAATAGCAATCCCAACGTCTGCTCGAGCCAATGCAGGAGCATCGTTGATTCCGTCGCCGACCATAATGACTCTTTTGCCTTCGCCCTGCAGTCTGCGGACAATTTTTTCTTTATCGGAAGGCAAAACACCGCTTTCAATATGATCAATGCCGACTTTAGAAGCAACTGCCTTGGCCGTTACCTCATTGTCACCGGTAACCATCCAAACTTCTTGACCTGCTTTTTTCATAGCCTCTATAGCAATTTTGCTGTCAGGCTTGATTGCATCGGCAACTGCAATAATTCCTTTCGGTGTACCGTTAATCTTGACTATAAGCGGGGTTTTTCCTTGCCTTGCCAATGACAATGCTTGTTCGGTTATCTGACTATTTTGGATGCTTAGAGCCTTAAGATTCCCGATTTCAACTTTCTCATTTCCGACTGTACCGGAAACACTTCCGGACACTTGTTTAAAATCGGACGACGGAGAAAGAGAGATTTGAACTTCAGCGCAATAGTTGGAGATAGCGTTGGCTAAAGGATGTTCGGACTTACTCTCTACGGCATAAACTTTTTGAAGTAATTCATCCAGACTTTGGCCGTTAAATAACACGACATCGGTCACGGATGGTTTCCCTTCAGTAACCGTACCCGTCTTATCTAAAACAACAGCATTGACTTTTTCACTGCTTTCAATCGCCTCAGCTGATTTGAATAAGATTCCCTGCTCAGCCCCTTTTCCGCTTCCGACCATGATCGCTGTAGGCGTAGCTAACCCCAGCGCACAAGGACAAGAAATAACGAGAACGGATACTCCAATCATGAGAGCAAACTCCCAAGAATACCCTAAAAGCATCCAAGTCACTGAAGCAATAACGGCAAGCGCAATTACCGTTGGGACGAAAATTCCCGAAACCTTATCAGCCAATCTTGCAACAGGAGCTTTTGAGGAAGTAGCTTCATCTACCAGCTTAATAATTTGAGCCAGGGCCGTGTCTTCTCCGACCTTTGTTACTTGCATTAGAAAATGCCCTTGTGTGACTAAGGTTCCTCCGGATAAGACTGAGCCGGCTTCCTTCTCCACCGGAAGGCTTTCTCCGGTCAAGGAAGATTCATCGACCGAACCGGTTCCTTCTGTGACAACTCCGTCGACCGGAATTCTTTGTCCGGTTTTCAGAACAACAATTTCACCGGGGCGGATTTCATCCACGGACACTTCGATGTCTTTTCCGTCTCTTTGAACGACCGCAGTATCCGGAACTAATTCCAATAGTTTAGAAATAGCATTAGTAGTTCTTTTTTTTGCCCTTGCTTCAAAATACTTACCTACCGTGATCAGGGTAAGAATCATTGCGGCGGAATCAAAATAGAGATTATGCGCATACTTGGCAACGAGTTCTTGATTGCCGGCTGACAAGCCTATAAGCATCATATAAAGCGCAAACAAGCCGAAAAATACAGAAGCAGCAGAACCGATGGCTACAAGAGAATCCATATTAGGAGCTCGTGCAAACAGCGAACGGAATCCGATATTGAAGAACTTGAAATTAACAAAAACGACGGGAATAGTTAAGAGAAACTGAGTCAATGCATTGACGGCAGCGTTCTGATGTCCGCTTAAGAAAGAAGGATTTGGCAATCCAACCATCGGAGCCATAGCAATGTACATCAAAGGGACACTGAATAGGATAGAAACCCAAAGACGTGTTTCCATGCTCTTGAGTTCTTCTGCCTGGACCTCTTCTTGAGGTTTAGAAGGAGCAGCTGTTCCTTTGCCCCTTTCTTCAGATTTGGCAGTGGCGGAATATCCTGCTTTTTTCACAGCTTCTTCAATTTGCTCTGTGCCTGTTTTGGACGGATCAAAATCAACCACCATGGAATTTTTTAAGAGATTGACATTTACGTCATCAATTCCATTTAATGCTTTAACGGCCTTTTCCACTCTGGCGGAGCAGGCGGAACAGCTCGTCCCCGTGACATCAAAATGTTCTTTCATTTCTATTCCTTAATTTGCAAGAACATTGTATTCAATACTTTCAAACTAGCAAGAACTACCAAGAATGGAATATAGTATCCAAAAATATACTTAGGACGTCTTAATGGCAAAAGAATGCTCAAATCAAAATAAGCCTCAGAACTGCTGTCCGGTAGAGAGAACTCTTGTTCTCATCGGAGGAAAATATAAGGCGCTTATTCTTTGGAACCTGGTTGGAAAGACTCTTCGTTTTTCTGATCTTCAAAGAGAGGTCACCGCTGCTACTCCCAGAATGCTCACTAAGCAGCTGAGAGAATTGGAGGAAGACGGCCTGCTAAGCCGTAAGGTTTACGCTGTCGTCCCGCCAAAAGTAGAGTATTCTTTGACCGAATTAGGTGAATCTTTACGTCCGATTTTGGAATCCATGTATATTTGGGGGACGGCGTTTTTACGTAAACAAGGAAGAACTCCTTGCTGTTCGATGAAAGAGCTCCCTAAAGTTCAGGAACACTAAATGCCCGGGGCCTTAAAAATTAGACGAGTCCACTATGGCTGACAATAAAATAGAAAACTCAAACCTACCAAAGCTGGTTGGCTTTCTCTCTTTCAAGGATAGAGTCGATGTGATCGTCAGGGTCTTATTCGGCTTCTTTATTGCCATCGGCTGCTTTCTAGTCGTTTGGCCTTTTGCTACAGCCATCTCAGTTGCAGCGGTTATTGCCATTGTTTCCTGGCCTCTTTTCAAGATCATCAGAAAATGGTGCGGGAACAGGAACCTATTGGCCAGCTTCATTCTCGTCTTTCTATTAACTGTTTTAATCGTTATCCCGATTACGGGCCTTTCTGTTGTTTCTGCCCAACAGATACCTAATTTAATTTCTATGGTCAGAGAGTGGATTGCCTCAGGCTTTTCTCTGCCAAATGAAATCAAAGATATTCCTTGGGTCGGAAACTGGCTCTACGGGCAGCTGGATAGTTTTATCGGCAATCGGGAAGATTTAGCGGCTACAGCTCAAAAACTCTTTGATCCCGTCAGCAAAATTCTTCTTAAAGGCGCAGTGATGTTAGGCGACGGCCTTTTCCAACTGTTCCTGATGATCTTTATCATTTTCTTCTTCTATAGAGACGGAGACTACCTTGCAGACAAAAGTCTTGCACTGCTGACCCGCATGAGCGGCAACTTAGCTGTAGAAGTAAGAAACATCATTGTTAATACAACAAGAAGCGTTGTATTTGGAATTGTTGGAAGCGCTGCCGGCCAAGGCATTGTTGCTTTCATCGGCTTTTTAATAGCCGGAGTTCCGGGAGCTGTCACTCTCGGTGTTGCAGTTTTCGTGCTTTCTGCCGTTCCAATTGGACCACCGTTGGTTTGGGGTCCGGCTGCGATATGGCTTTATTACCAAGGTCAAGTAGGAATGGCGGTGTTCCTTGTTTTGTGGGGCTCTCTTGCTGTTTCTAGCGTGGATAACTTCTTAAAACCGCTGCTGATTTCAAAAGGAGCTTCCCTACCACTGTCCTTAATCTACTTGGGGGTATTCGGAGGCATCATCGCGTTCGGCTTTATGGGAATTATTCTTGGGCCCGTTGTGATCGCCGTCGGAATTGCGATGAGTAAGACTTGGCTTTCTATTTCGGCTTCCGTTAACGCTCAAAACCAACCAACTGAGGAAACCGAGAAAATTCTAGACAAGCTGTCTCAAAATTCCATCAACGACAGTAACACGATGGATGATGAAATCCTCGATGGAGAAATTGAAAAACCAAAACAGGTAAAGAAATAATCTAAAAATCGAAATAGTCAAGAGCAAAAGTCCGCTGCCAAGCGGGCTTTGTCGTTTTATACTCTTAAAACTTGTTTACGACTTTTGAGAGTATTTACAATCATGTCTGACCTGCATAACATTATTGCCATTTCCGGCGCTATCTGCCCCTCTTTCTTCGTTGAAAAACTTACAGCTGCTATTCATAATGAACCTGCTGAAGGAAATGAAAAGCCTCAGGTTGAATCTGTTCGTTTGAAATGGGAATGCCCTCCTGCCGATGCTTCAAAGCTAGTAAAAGAAGGCGATAGGAAGTGCAGAGTCTATGATGAAGTTCAATACTTCGCCGAACGCGGCGTAAAAGTTGTTGCTCTTCCCAATTTCCAGGCCCTCACCTTCTTGAGCGAGCTCCAAGTTGAATTTACAACTCCGATTGCCAATATTGGCAAAGCCGTAGCTGAGTCTCTTAAAAATAAAGAAGGAATCAAACTCGGTTATCTTGGCTTAGCCTCTGAGCCAAAATTTGAAGCCGTTAAACACTCTTTCGAAGGTATTGCCAAAGTTGAATGGGTAGTTGCCGAAGAAAATGCTCAAAAAATGCTGAAAGAATATGAGCTCAAATTCTTTGACAAGAATCTTAATGAAGAACAAAAAGAAGAAGCATTGTCTATCTTAAAAAACGGCTGTCAGAGCTTAAAGGAAAAAGGCGCAGAACTCATTCTGCCCTCTTGCACCGGTCAAGTTGAATATACAGATGCATTAAATGCTGCCGGTTTCCGTTTGATTGATATTGTCGGAGCCTACGCCCACTATCTTTGCACCAAGAAATGGGAACCGCTTCCTAAGCCCTTTAAACTCGGTATTGTCGGCGGTATGGGACCGGCTGCTACCGTTGACCTTTATGACAAGATTACTCGTGCGACTCCGGCAAAAATTGACCAGGATCACTTTAAAGTCGTTATTGAGCAGAATCCGCAGATTCCTGACCGCACCAAATATCTGCTTCATGGCGGAATTGACCCAACTCTCTCTCTATATTCCTGCTGCAAGAAGTTAGAAGCCGACAAAGTCGATGCTATCGTGTTCCCGTGCAATACTGCTCACGCTTACATTGAAACAATTGTTCCTCACCTTGATGTTCCAATCATTAATATGCAGAGAACAACGCTCGAAGAAATCAAGAAGAAATTCGGCGAAAAAGCCGTTATCGGTTTGATGGCTACTGACGGAACCTGTGAAACCGGAATTTACAGTAAGAAAGCCGACGAAATGGGGCTGAAATGTGTACGTCCGGATCCGGAATATCAAAAATACGTCATGGAAGCCATTTACGGCGAAAAAGGCGTTAAGGCAGGATATACAACAGGAGTCTGCCGCGATCAGCTTTTAGAAGCTGCTAAACACTTGGTTAAGGACAAGGCTGCTACCGTTTTGATTTTAGGATGCACCGAACTGCCGCTTATTTTGGATGAAGACGACAACTTTGATATTGACGGTAAAAAAGTTGCAATTGTTGATCCGACTTCCGCAGTAGCTAGAAAGGTTGTTACTATTGCCACTTTAGTTTCCAAAGAAAGAGGTCGCAAATAATGGCAGATCAAAATAAAACAGGGATCAAAGCCGCCTTTATCGGCTTAGGCGTGATGGGCTACCCGATGGCAGGCCATCTTGCCAAAGCCGGAAACGAAGTGACGGTATATAACCGCACCACTTCAAAGGCTGTGAAGTGGGTTGAAGAATTCGGCGGCAAAATGGCCTTAACCCCAAAAGAAGCTGCTCAGGACTGCGACATTGTCTTCGTATGCGTCGGCAATGATGATGACTTGAGAAGCGTGGTATTGGGAGAAAACGGTGCTTTTGCAGGCATGAAAAAAGGTGCTGTTCTTTGGGATGACACCACTGACTCTGCCACTGTTGCACAAGAACTCTATGCCAAAGCCAAAGAACTCGGTCTTAACTTTGTTGATGCGCCGGTTTCCGGAGGACAAGCCGGTGCAGAAAACGGAGTTTTAACCGTGATGTGCGGCGGTGATGAGGACGTCATCAACCAATGCATTCCTGTTGCCAGTGCCTTCGCATGCTCCATCAAACGAATCGGACCATCCGGTTCGGGACAGTTGGCAAAGATGTGCAATCAGATTTGTATTGCAGGCATCGTCCAAGGACTGTCTGAAGCAATTGCTTTCGGTAAGACAGCCGGCTTAGATATGCCCTTAGTTCTGGGAGTTCTGGAGAAAGGTGCTGCCGGAAGCTGGCAGATGGCCAACCGCGGCCTCACGATGGACTTAAATCAATTTGATTTTGGTTTTGCCGTTGATTGGATGCGTAAGGACTTAGGTCTTTGTCTTGCACAAGCCAATAAAACCGGTGCAGTTCTTCCGGTTACCTCCTTGGTTGATCAGTTCTATGCTGAAATTCAGAACCGCGGAGGCGGACGCTGGGATACTTCATCCTTGATCACATTGCTGAATACTCAGCCAAAGGCTAAATAATTCTGCGATTCATCAAGGCACTTCTACGAGGATTCAATATGTAGAAGTGCCTTTTTCCGCGGCTCAATACTACCCCTCTCGTTCTTTCTCAAGTCTCAAGTCAACTAAATTCTTTCCGCGATAAGTAAAGAACTTGGGTCCACGATACGCCTTCGATGGAAATTGCGATTCTTTTGGCATAAATTCATTAGTAAACCCTGAAAGTGTGAAGTCTCTCTCCTCGTATCTGACATGAGTATCACTTATCACCTCAACTACAACACCGGTCGGAACAAAGACTAAATGCTCTCCAGGCGAAATGCCAACCAAGCTAAAACGAAACGGGGCTCTCCTCCAGTTTCTTTCTCTATCCTTTGAGGCACCTCTCTTTCCGACATAAACCTCTGGTTTTTCATTTGGTTTTGGCTCTGCAGTGCTACTACCAACAGATGAAAAAGCGTTTTCTTTTTCCATTCTTAGAGCCTGCAACTTTTTCCCTTGGTAAGAAAAATATCTTGGGCCCTGGTATTGCTCAGAATGAATTTGAAATTCCTTCGGCATAAACTTTGCAGCAAAGCCTGATAATGTGTAATTGGTCCCCTCAAAAGACACTTCTTTATCGCTGACTACTTTTACTGGCAATTGTAAAGGGTCAAACAACACACTTTCTCCTCGTGCTATTCCTACCATACTGAATCTAAAAGGCGGCTTCCTTGATTGCGGTTTTGCAATTTCTTTTTCATCTGGATCAATAGATCGTTTTGAAGGATGAATAACTTCAGGTTTTATGCCAATTTCGTCAATAACATTAATCTGCTGAGTTCCAGTCTTCTCTTTCACGCCAAGCCTAAGTTCAACCAGGTTTTTACCTCTATAAGAAAAGTATCTCGTTCCTTGATAAACACCAGAAGAATTTTGAGCTTCTTTAGGCATAAATTCGGATGCGAATCTAGATAAAGTATATTCTTTGCCTTCAAACCTTACTTTGCTATCGTCAACAACCTTTACTCGTTTTTTCGTTGGCTCGAATACCACCCATTCCCCAGGCATAATTCCTACCATACTGAATTTGAACCTTGAACGACGATGACCTTTTTTTGTTCCTCTTGTCCGTCATCACGATTCTCATTTCCTATCGGCAGATTATCCTTATATTGCTTGACGACTGCGTCATCAATTGTTTCAGCTACCTTATGAAAGAAACCTAGTGCAACTTCTGGCTTTATATTAAAAAATTCACGATTTGTTCTAATCCTCAGACTCGTAAGGCCGTCGATCATTGAATGAATGAGTTTTTCCACCTCAATGTATTTAGATGTCTGAAGTGTCGCAAAGATTTGAAATGGTAAAGGCACCGCAGTATTATCAAGTTCCTTCGATCGGACATCAACTCTCCGAGAGCTTCTTCCTATTTTGATCCAATCTTCTCGAAATGCAGGATTCGTCAAAATATAAACAAAACCGGTTGAATTATCTTTGGGATCTTTTTTCATGACTTCTCTTCTTGGAAGGCTTTTCTTGATGTGCAATAGCCATTTTAAAAGCTTTATGCTCCAAAAATAATGGTCTTATCCAAACAAATAAGACCAATAGTAAGAATCCAAAAGAACACTAAATCTTCATAATCTCTTTTCTATAGAACTTCATCTCCTCAATGGAATCATAGATATCTGAAAGGGCTTCGTGTTTCGAGGTTTTTACATACTTTCTCATGACTTCAGGAGCCCATCTTCTGACACACTCCTTAATTGAAGAAACGTCAATATTACGATAATGGAAGAACTGCTCAAGATTCGGCATCCAGCGGGCCATGAATCTTCTGTCTTGCCCGATTGAGTTGCCGCACAGAGGGCTCTTTCTTGGAGAAACATACTGAGAGAAAAAGCGGTAGTAAATATCTGCCGCCTGTGCCTCATCAATTTCGCTTTCGAGAGATTTTCGGACTAAACCTGATTTCGTATGATGACTCGTATTCCAAGAGTCCATTGCATTCAACACTTGCGGTGTTTGATGAATTACAACAACCGGCCCCTCTGCAATCACATTCAATTGAGGATCAGTAATAACGGCTGCCATTTCTAAAATACGGTTGACTTGCGGTTCCAACCCAGTCATTTCCAAATCCATCCAAATGAGATTATCTTCATTAAAGAGTGGTGAGCGCGGAATCTCGGGCATAAATCCTGACATCTTCAAAGTCCTATTCTTTGTTTTCGAAATTGAAAACATTCTAACCGTTCTGGAGAAAGACTACGCTGTCCCGGAACTAACTTAAGCCGAGGAATTCTTTACTCAAATCAAAGCTGAAGCATCGTCACGAAGAATGTGATGAAGTATTATTCTGTCTGACCTTATTTACCAGAGAGACTCCTGTGGCAATTGATTTTTCTATTATTTTTATTGTTTTTTTAGTGTTCAATACTTGCCTTAAACTATGGCTTGATAAGAGAGAAATAGCCTGCATTCTTAGACATCGATCAGCCGTCCCTGAGGCTTTCGCACAAAAAATAACTCTTCAGGCTCATCAAAAAGCAGCCGATTACTCAATTGAAACCATTCGATTTTCTCAAAAAGAAAGATGGGTTTCCTTACTCTTTCTTCTCATTGCTACTTTCGGCGGTCTCATTCAACTGATTTATGACTCTTTTACGTCATGGTTAGGGAACGGAATTTGGTCCCAAATCTTAATAGTCGGCGTTTTTGCCTTTATCTCTTCCTTAATCGACCTTCCTTTCTCTTGGATTCACCAATTCAAGATTGAAGAGAAGTACGGCTTTAATACCATGAAAAAATCCCAGTTCTTTAAGGATTTAGGTATTTCGACCCTACTGAGCGTGGCTCTTGGCCTTCCGCTCTTAGCCGTCATCTTCTGGCTCTGGCAGGCAGCTGGAAGTTTGTGGTGGTTATGGGCTTGGGGTTTCTATGTCGTGTTCAATTTTGCCGTTCTTTGGATTTATCCAAATTTCATTGCGCCTTTATTCAATAAGTTTGAGAACCTTCCGGAAGGAGATCTCTATAACAAGATCAATTCTCTTCTTCAGAAAGTTGGGTTCGAATCTAATGGGCTTTACGTGATGGATGCATCAAAAAGAAATGCTAAAGGAAATGCCTATATGACAGGATTCGGTAAAAATAAACGCATTGTTTTTTTTGACA
>UQNA01000009.1 GCA_900542195.1 uncultured Sutterella sp.
AATTCAATTGAAGATTTACAGATACGAAAAAAGGACCCCTGCAGAAGGTCCTTTTGAGATTATTCTAACTTTTGCGTGAGAACGCTAACTTAGAAGTTGTGAGTCATACCAACAGCGAACTGGAAGCCATTGTAATTAATAGCGTCGGAGGCTTTCATGTGTTTTGTGTATTCTTTCTTTAAGCCCTTGGAACCGTCAGCGTAACCACCGTAGACCCAAGTTGTTGTACGCTTGCTGAGTGGGTATTCGTAGGCAGCATTCAAAGTCCAAACACGCAGTTTGTCTTCCTGACCTTCAAGAGCGCCATCATTCTTGCCGAAAGCGTAACGTGCACCAAGCTTAGCTGTACCTCCGCCGAGTTTAACGGCAGCAGAGAGCCCGAAGATGTTAGCTTTTACGCCTTTGTCCTGCCAGTTGTACTGATAGGCAAACATCGGAGTCCATGTACCGAAGTCGTACCCCAAGCCGAGGTTGATTAAGTATGCTGTTTTATCAGATTTAGCCAAAGAGTAACCTGCATCAGCCCCAGCTTTGTTATCAACAGCTTCAAAAATCAAACTATTTTTGAAACCACCTAAGGTGTACTGAGCACCGATTCCATAATAGTGAGTGTTGTCGCTCCACTTCTTTCCGTTATCATCGGTGGCAACCCCGTTAGAATACATTGCACTGAATTTTAAGCCTCCAAATTCTGGAGAAACATAGGCGATAGCGTTGTCTAATCTTGTTCCGGAATTGCGAGCTATGCTTGTCCAAGAACCGCCACCGTAACTTGTTCCAAGGGCCCAGCCAGTCAACATGTTATTACTTTGAGCGCCACCAGCTAAAGAACCAAGACGACCGAAACCGAGTTGCCCAAAGTTACCTTGTACATATAATTTGGATTCACGACTAAACTGTTTGCCTGCCGTGTTTTCATTACCGGTATCCATGTTGTAGCCTTGTTCAAGAATGAAGCCGACAGCATAGCCATTACCGAGCTCTTCAACTCCACGAATGCCCCAACGAGAACCATTGCGGAAACCAGAGTTCATGGAAACAGTTGTATCTTGTCCACCGGCTTTGGATACAACAGCAGAAGCATCTACTACACCGTAGAGAGTAACGTTAGAAGCTGCAAATGCAACAGAGGAAGCACCTAAAACAGCTAAAGCGATAAGTGATTTTTTCATTTGTAAAAACTCCAATTGACGTTAAAAACTTGCAGAAAGTTCAAATTCCTGGCAATTCAATTGAAGATTTACAGATACGAAAAAAGGACCCCTGCAGAAGGTCCTTTTTCAGTACTAATCTAGGAAAGATTAGAAGGTATGTACCATACCGACGTAGAGCTGGTATCCGTTGTAAACCGGAGTAATAGCGGTTGCATCAGCTGCTTTAGTGGAACGATCCTTCCAGCCTTTGCCAGAATCAGCATAACCAGCGTAAGCGTTTAACTTTGTTCTCTTAGAGAGAGGATAAACGTAAGCTGCTCCAATATTCCAAGAGTTAACATCCTGGTCTCCAGCTGCAGGAAGGCTCTTGTCCTTACCGAACAAGTAACGAGCACCTGCAAGAACATCACCGCCGGCTACAGGAACTTTAGCGCTCAAGCCAAACATGTTGGTCTTCTTGCCTTCGTCTTGCCATGCGTACTGGTATGCAAACATAGGTGTAACAGAGCCAAGGTTATATTCGAAACCAAAGTTAATTGCATACTGAGTATTTTTGTTTGTATCAGCTGCTTCTTTAATCTGTTTTGCTTCAAAGATTAAGCTGGAGGTGATGGCATTAGCTTTGTATTTGGCTCCGATACCATAATAATGATTGTTTTTCGACCATTTCTCAGCCTGATCGTCTCCTTTCATCTTGTTGGAGTACATAGCAGACAATGTTAAGCCATTGAAGTTAGGAGTTACATAGACAACAGCATTGTCTACACGGCTGAAGCTTGTGCCAATTTCAGATGTCCAAGAGCTAAGGCCATAGCTTGTTGTAAGAGCCCAGCCAGTAAGCATGTGATAAGAACCAGCGCCGGAACCTAAAGTGCCGAAACGACCGAAACCTAATTTACCGAAACCGCCTTGAACATACAACTGAGATTCACGGCCGAAAACTTTACCTGAAGAGTTAGAAGCAGTGTTGGCACCTGTATCAGAATCGTAACCTTCTTCGAGAACGAAACCTACGTTGTAACCGTTACCGAGATCTTCCACGCCTTTGATACCCCAACGAGAACCAGAGACAAATCCAGAATTAAGGCCTACTGTTGTGTCTTGATGTTTAGCTTTTTGTACTAAAACACCGGTATCGATCAAACCATAAAGAGTAACGTTTGAAGCTGCAAATGCAACAGAAGATGCACCCAAAACAGCTAAAGCGATAAGTGATTTTTTCATTTGTAAAAACTCCAATTGAAGTTGAAAACTTGCAGAAAGTTCAAATTCCTGGCAATTCAATTGAAGATTTACAGCCATAAAAAAAAGGACCCCTGCAGAAGGTCCTTTTTTTAATTTTATCTACGAAAGGTTAGAAGCTGTGACGCATACCCACATAGAGCTGATATCCGTTGTAAACCACATTTTCTGTTTCTTTCCAACCTTTGGAAGAATCAGCATAACCAGCGTAGGCTTTAAGTGCTGTTCTCTTGGAGAGCGGATAGATATAAGCGGCACCAATATTCCAAGAACGAACTTTATCATCTGTTGCTGTTGGAGCATCGTCATCGCCAAACAAGTATCTTGCACCAACTAAAGCATCTCCACCACCGACTGCAACTTTGGCAGACAGACCGAACATATTGGTCTTCTTACCTTCATCTTGATGAGCCCATTGATAAGCAAACATCGGAGTGACGGTACCTAAGTTATATTCAAAGCCGAAGTTGATAACATACTGGGTCTTCTTCTTTTCAAGACCTGCTGTATCCTTATTATCTACAGCTTCAAAGATTAAGCTAGATTTGATTGCATTGGCGTCATACTTAGCGCCGATACCATAATAGTGATTATTCTTGGACCATTTAGCATCATCACCTTTAGTACCGTTGGAGTACATTGCACTGAGTGTCAATCCATTAAAGGAAGGTGTTTGATAGGCGACGCCATTATCTACCCTGCTAAAGCTTGTGCCAATGGCACTGGTCCAAGCGCTCAAACCGAAACCTGTTCCAATGGCCCAGCCAGTAACTATATGATAAGAACCGGCTCCAGAACTTAAAGTACCGAAACGACCAAAACCTAATTTACCGAAACCGCCTTGAACAAACAACTGAGATTCACGGCCGAAAACTCTACCTGCAGAGTTGGATGCTGTATTAGCCCCTGTATCAGCATCGAATCCTTCTTCCAATACGAAACCTACGTTGTATCCATTTCCAAGGTCTTCGACTCCACGAAGGCCCCAGCGAGAACCTTGGTCAAATCCAGACTTTAAAGAAACTGTTGTATCTTGGTGTTTTGCCTTTTGAACGACAACACCTTCTTCGATAACACCGTAAAGAGTTACGTTAGAAGCTGCGAATGCAACTGTGGAAGCACCCATTACAGCCAAAGCGATAAGTGATTTTCTCATTTGTAAATACTCCAATTGACGTTAAAAACTTGCAGAAAGTTCAAATTCCTGGCAACTCTTTCAAACTTCCAATTGGGTTTGGGGAAATTTTTAACGTCTTAACCTCAACCCGAAGTTCAAATTGGAGGTATTAATGTCACATTCGAAGATCGGCCAATACACTAAGTCACAGCTTTATTCTTTGACCGACGGCGTTTACAGATTAGAAAGAAATTTTTATTTACGCGTCCGGGGCAATGGAAAATACAGAACTTATTTTTTTCGCTACGTTGATCAAGAAGGAAATCAAAAAGATTGCAATATCGGAAGCCTTAGAAAAATAACCATGGCAGATGCTAAACAGCAAGTTCATTTATTTAGATGTCTATTGAATATCGCAAGTCCCAAAAATTTGGATTTATCAACTAACCCAACTCCAAAATTTTCAGAATTCGCTCTACAGACCATTGAAACTTTAGCTTCCGTGAAGCTGTGGAAAACAGTTGCTCAAAAATCTTCTTGGACTTCTTCTATAACGACATATGCCTTCCCAAAGATTGGGGAAAAATTGGTCGAAGAAATTACTCGCCAAGATATCTTGGAAATCTTGAAACCAATCTGGACAAATAAGACAATGACTGCCTCTAGATTAAGAGGGCGTTTAGAAAAAATCTTTTCCTATGCTATTAATGAAGGGAAATACCATGGAAAAAATCCCGCAATTTGGAAAGCAAACCTTGAGATGTACCTTCCTCCGCCCGAAAAATGCAAAGCAAAGACGCATTTCAAGGCTCTGACGCTTCAAGAACTTCGAGACAATATTCCTTTTCTAACGAAAAATAACTTTATTGGCTACAAATGCCTTTTATTCGGAATCTTAACTGCTACTAGAAGCGTTGAATTCACTCAGATTCAATGGAGCGAGATTGATTTTCAAAAAAGATTTGGAATTGCCCGCCCTCTAGAAGAAAGGACGGAAAAAACGAAGTCTTTAGAGTTCCTTTAAGTAGACAGCTTGTAGAAATGCTAAAAATACTAAAGAAAGAATCTCAAAGTAACTTTGTATTCACAAAGGATCATTTACAACCGATAAGAAGAGAAACACCGAGAAAATTGTTGAAGGACGGTCTAAAGTTGGATTGCACGATGCATGGAATGCGCTCTACTTTTAGAGATTGGTGCACACAAACCGGCATTAACGAGATAGTTGCAGAGAAATCGTTGATGCATTCCACAGGAAATGAAGTTGTTTCAGCTTATCAAAGAAGCGATCTATTGGAGGAAAGAAGAGACGTCATGCAAAAATGGGCGGATCTTTTGCTTGAAAACAACGAAATTACTAAAAACCAAAAAGCTGAAATCTCATAGTTGTTGCATTAAAACTACATAGAAACACTACTTTTCTTCGATTTTTTGTTGTTTTTGTGCAAAAAACAACATTTTTAGTTGCCTAGAGGACACACTTGTCCCAAAATTACATCGCAGATTAATTCTTGCCAGGAATTTGAACTTTCTGCAAGTTTTCAACTTCAATTGGAGTATTTACAAATGAAAAAAACACTTATCGCCTTAGCTGTTTTAGGTGCCTCCTCCGTTGCATTCGCAGCTTCTAACGTTACTCTGTATGGCAAACTTGACGGCGGTGTTGTCGTCAGCAAAGCTAAGAAAGCCGATACAGTTGTCAAAGCTACATCCGGTTTTGATTCTGGCTCTCGCTGGGGCCTGAAAGGTGTTGAAGACCTCGGCAATGGTTATGCCGTTGGTTTCCAACTCGAACAAGGCTACAGCCTTGACTCTGGTGCAACAGCAAACGGTGATGGTACATTCACAAGAGAAAGCAGACTTTACGTCCAGGGCGGTTTCGGTACATTGAGCTTCGGTAGATTCGGTTCTCTTGCTTCTGGTGCTGGTTCTCAGACAATTCTTACCGGTTGGCAGTTCGGCACTTCTTATGAAGACACAGGCTCTTGGACAAAATATGGCAAAGGAAATAGCCGTATTAACAACGCAATTTCCTATGTTTCTCCAGCCTTTGGTGGTACAACAATCCACGCAATGTATTCCAATGGAACTAAAGCTGACGACGCTAAATGGTCTCAAAACCACCACTACTATGGCTTAGGTGTTAAGACAAAGGTTGGCGCTCTCGACGGTTCTGTTATCTTTGAAGCAACAGACGCTAAAGGCGGTGTTGAATACAAAGAACCGGCATACTCCATCACAGCTGGCGCAAACTATAACTTCGGTGTTGCAACATTGTCTGGTATCTACCAATATGCTTGGAGCTCTGACACATACAAGCAGAACGCCTTCGGTCTCAGCACAGCCGTTCCAGCTTTCGGCGGTACAGCTAAGTTAGGTACAAAATTTGTATTCGGAAAGGATGAAACAGTTACTTCCGGCGAAGACAAATACAATGGATGGAGCATTAACGCTGGTTACAGCTATCCGCTCAGCAAGCGCACATATGCTTATGGGTATGCTGGTTACACTCACGGTGGCAAGCTCTGGAAAACACACACTGCTGCAGAAGCTGATTTAGTTCACAATGGCTACGCAGTCGGTATGGGCTTGGTTCACAGCTTCTAATTTTCTAACTTAGTACTTAAAAGGAACTGCCAAGAGAGGACGCTCTATTGGCAGTTTTCATTTAGGTCCTTTCTTATTACTGCTACAAATATTAATTAAGCTATCGTCGAGCTTCAGAGAGCGCCCCCTCCCACATCCTTTGAAAGGACGTGTCCTGCGCCGTCCTGGCCAGAGAAGGCATCGACCCTTGAAACTATTTAACTGATGAAATGTGGATTTTGACAGGTAAAGCCTAGACCGGAACTATAACCGAAAGGTTGCTTCCTCGACCCAATCCCCAGTCTCCAACACGCAATTTAAAGAAGATCCAAATTTAGAGGCACCTCTTTCTGGATAAACGAACTCCATTCATCGGAGTTAGATATCCAGCAAAAAATTACAGTTCCCAACTTCTATAGCTAGGAACTGCTTTTTTTGTGTCTAACAGCACGTAACTTTAGACTTTCCAAATCCTCTTATTTCGGATCTTTCATTCCCCATGCTTTTACGTCATGGCAAGTTCCGCAGTCATTAACGGAAGCACGGTGCTCTCTATGGCAATCAGAACAGTCTTCGGTTTTGCCGAAGTGGTAACTGTTGTGAGGATTAATTAAAGCCTTGTGCTCTTTTACTTCTCCGGTCTTCGGATTCTTCATCTTAGAGATGAAGTTAAGCCGATCAGTTTTGCTTGCCAAAGCATCCTGGTTGTGACAGGTAACACATTGAGATGTCGGAACCGGCTTGAATTCTGTGCCTTGATGACATACTGTACATTGCACTCCGCGAGCACTGTGTTTGCTCATGCTCGGCATCTGTGCTGAAACCGATGTCATCCCGAAACTCATAAGAACGGCAGCAGCTAAAAGTATTTTTTTCATTTCTTTCTCCTTATTGTTTCGGTCTGTCAGCAACTGTTTCGCCGGCAATCAAACCAAATACGGCACATTCCGGCATAGAGCATCCGGTCATTCTTTCCTGTCCATGGAGACCTCCGGAAGCTTCTCCGACTACGAACAATCCTTCGATCGGTTTTCCTGTTTCCATCGAAAGAGCGCGAGCTTTCAAATCTGTTCTAATCCCGCCCGGAGTGTAATTAAGACGAGGATTTACAGGCATTGCGTAAACTCCGGCAGAGAAATCAAGCGGCTCGACCTTACGTCCGGATCTTTCGAGAGGTTTGTTGAATTCCGGATCCTTGCCTTCTTTGATTGCTTTGTTATAAGCATCTACGGTGTTCTTTACAGTTGCCGGGTCAGCTCCAAAAGCCTTAGCAGCCTCTTCCACGGAATTAAACTTAGTCATCGTTCCGTCAATACCATTAAGACCATTCAAGCTTCTCTGAACTCGGTTTAAGTTATGGAACTTAGCGAGGGATTTTTCGTCATAAATAATGAACGGCTTCTTGTCTCCGTTTTGCATTCTTCTTAAGAGAACGGTTTGAGCCAATGCATTACGGGTTGCACCTTCACTCATGAAACGTTTGCCTGTTGCCGGATCCACGATGACGCCCCAAATCATGTCTTCTGTAGGCAGCGGATATGCAAATCTAAAGAGAGACAAATGCATCGGTTGAGCCCCTGCTCTTACCATGGTCTTGAGAGCACCCGAAGTCGCACCGGGGTTAGTTGTGGTAGCAACGCCTGCCAAGAACGGCACTTCAATAGATCTAAAGGCCTTATCGCGAGAATATCCGCCGGTTGCGAAGATAACGCCCTGCTTTGCCCTAATTAACTTCTTAGTACCGGTCCTGTTCTGAAGGTCGTCTGTTTCGGGAGTATCGAAATAGTAATCTTGTCTAACTTCTAAGCCTTCGACTTTTCCATCCTTATCAAGAATAATTTCATCGGCTTTTGTATGAAGTCTGGTTTCAAGATTCTTGAGAGTTTTCATGTGAGTCCACAACGCATTCAGCAGCCCTGCTCCGTCTCCGATAGACACCAGAACTCTAGGCTCGCTATGGCCGCCAAGTTTAAGAAGACGGCCGTCCCATTTAACTCCTCTTTCTGTCATGAACTTTTCGGCTCTGGCTGTATTTTTGGCCATTTCTAATGCTTTTTCATAGTCTCCCATGTTGCCGGAGACTTTGTACATGTCAGAAGCGAGCTTTTCCGGAGTGTCTTGGACACCTTTTTCTTTTTGCAGAGGAGAACCTACGCAGGCAAAGTTCAGACCGCTGATTCTGGATGTTCCGCCCAAACGGCTCATCTTATCAATAAGCAAAACTTTAGAGCCTTTTTCGGCAGCGGCAATCGCGGCGATCGTTCCGGAAACACCGGAGCCTACGACAATTACGTCAACTTCTTCATCATATTTCGGTTTTTCTGCGGCATAAGCAGAAAAAGGTGCGGCGACAGCCACCAAAGAGGCAGATGCCTTTAGAAAATTTCTTCTAGATGACTTAATCTGTGTCATGTGGTTCTCCTTGGATTACTTAGAAGGGTTAAGTAAATCTTAAGAAAAAATCAAAACACGACCGCTAAAGAAAAATCAAAAAGATTACAAAAGTGCTACAAAGCTACTCTGAATAGTCTTCCATGTAGTAGCCGATTCCCGAGTAAGAAGAAATCAAAGGCTCTTCCAGTCCTGCTGCACGCAGTTTCTTTCTTATCCTCGCAAAAGAAACCCTCAAGTAATTGGTTTCTCCGATAAACTCGACTCCCCATACTTGCCGGAGCAGGTCCTCATGTGTAAATACAATTCCCGGCTTTTTCATTAACACAGCCATTAGCCTAAACTCAGTATCGGGAAGATTGATCTCTTTATCGTTGAAATAAAACTTTCTCCTGCCGATGTCCATCTTTAAAGGACCATTGATGAGATCCTGAGTAACGGTGGAATCTGTTTGAGAACCTACCCTTCTAAGCACCGCTTTAACTCGAGCAGTTAATTCTTCAACGGAGAACGGCTTGACGACGTAGTCATCAGCGCCTGCTTCTAATGCTTTTGTTTTGACGGAGGTCTCTGAGCGAGCTGAAAGAAAAATGACCGGCGTAGAAGCTGACTTTCTGAACTCCTCTAAGAATTCCAGACCATCCATTTCCGGCATCATGTAATCCACAATAACCAAGTCCGGTTTCTCTGAAAGTACTTCAAAAACTTCTAACGCTTCTTCTCCGTCCCCGGCAGAAGCAACATCAAAACCCTCTCTTTCCAAAGATTGACAGACGAAACGTCTGATTTTGCTTTCGTCATCGATAACTAAAATCAAAGGATGGATTTTCATTTGGCCTCCGGTAACGGAAGAGTAATGATAAAAACGGTACCCCTCCCTACTTCACTTTGGATCTTAACGCTTCCCTGATGAAGTTCAATTAGTCCTTTTACGATAACCAGCCCTAAACCGGTCCCGCCCGGTTTACGTTTTGAGTTCATTTCAACCTGGTAAAACTTCTCAAATACCTTATTTATTTTCGATGGCTCTATCCCTACACCATTGTCCGTAAAAGTGAGAATAAGATTGTTGTCTTCTTTATATGCTTCAAGCGAAATGACAGGCTTTCTCTCCGGATGACCATAACGCACGGCGTTAGAAATTAGGTTTGTCAAAATCTGCACGAAAGCATCGCGGTCAACCCAAATAATTTTAGCGTCTTCATGAATGTCCACATTAAAATCAAAATCACCGTTTGCCCGCGTAATCCTGAGCGCCTTCCGTACTAAAGGAGCCAACATACAGAGCTCCTTATGTATTTGATAAGCACCTGCTTCCATCCGAGAAACGTCAAGCCAACTCTCAATAAGCTTTTTCATGCTGTCGCTGTCGCGGAGAAGTTCATCGGCCTTTTCTTTTACCTCATCCAGCCCCGACATTCGGCGAATCTCCTCGGCTTCCAGCCGAATTGCCGAAAGAGGAGATTTCAGTTCATGAGCCACCACTCCAATTAAATCTTCTTTTAATTTGTTAAGCTGCTCTTCGGATGTCACGTCACGGATAAAAAGAGCCTTCTTTAAGTATTCTGAGTCCGCTAGAGAAAAAAGGCGCAAAGATAGAACTTTGCCGTTATCCAAAGGACAGATGACCGGAAGTGTCCCGCCGGCTTTAAGCCTTTGAATCGTCTTTTCCTCAAACAGCGTATCTAAAGACTTTCCGGCTAATTCCTTGCCGAAAATGTTCCCGGAGGCCTCATTGGCAAATCGGAGGATGTCGTTTTCATCGAGTAAAACCAAGCCCTCCGAAAGCCCGGTGAATACCGCTGTCATTACTCCTTCTCTCTCAGTAACTTTCTTAACTTGCTTTTCTACCTCATCCTGAAGTTTTGCATTGAGTTCAAAAAGCTCCGTATTCGCATGGTTGAGCTGTGAAGAAACCGATGAAAACTTATGCTGAAGCATACGCAGCTCTTTTGGAATTGTCACAACTTCGCCTTTTAGAGGACGCGAACGGCCGGCCGTGATTTGCGAAGACAGTTTGCCGATGGAATTAACTAACGGAGAACTTACAAAAATAGAAGCGATTGCCGTCAGAAGAAGAATAGAAAGCCACGCCAACCCATTGGACAAAGCAATTTTCCAGATAAGTTCCTCTCTTGCCTTTTGAGAACTCAAAACTGCAACTATCCACCCTGCCTCGGGTACTGACGATAAATAACTTCTGAAAAACTCTTCTTTGTCTTTTCCAAAATTCAACGACACCCAGGCAGTTCCTTCCTCCTTTACCTTCTCAATTTCTGCTGACGGGAAGATTTCAGGAATCGGAAAATGCTTAGAGGTAGAAAAAATAATTTTGCCGGATCCGTCCGCAATCGCAATTTCATATCTTTCCGGAGAAGATTGAGGAAGAACCTGCTCGGCTAGCTTCTTTAGATTAACGGCCGCAACCGCATATCCGATAATTCTTTTATCCTGAGTAATAGGCGTTGAAAGATTGATAATGTTTCCGGTTGCAGCTCCTTGGGCATTAACAAGACCTGAAACCTGCACTCTGTTTTCTGTCGTTCGATTGAGCCAATGATCCCTTCCCGTGTGATCTACACCGATATTGCTTTCTCCTCGCGAATTTCTCTCCGGAGAAAATGAAACGGAAAAGCCGGAAGCATTATCTATATGGATGTTTAAGAAGTCCGGAAAGTTTTCCCGCAGGCTTTCAAGAAATTTATTGATGCGCCCGGAATCTTTTAAGCCTTCAATTTTTACAAACTCGGAAGCAGTCAGAAGAAGATGCTGTGCAATTTGAATCCGAGACAAGAGTTCTTTTCCTGTACTTTCGGACAGTTGCTGTTGGACTCTCTCTTCTTTAGCTATATCTTCGCTTGCCATCTTATACTGAAGTCCGGACATGACAAAGCATGGTATTGTCACCGAGACAAGCAGCACAGCCATCAAATAAGTTCTAAATTTCATCGCTTCCTTCATCCATACCTTCATAAAGGTATACGGCTTCTGAAGTAAAAGATATTGGAAATTGTCCTAGAGACAATCTTCTGTTCCTTTCCAAAATTGTCTCGTTTCAAGATGTAGGAAATTGCTTCTCACTTAAAAATCAGCCTGCTAACTCTTTATAATGTACTGTTTTTAAAAACACATCTAAGTAAAAATGTCTTCTGATAAGCACTTAAAAGTTCATGCTGACCCTCTGGCTTCTAAAAAAGAAGCATGGAGCGGACGTTTCTCCGAACCGATGGCTGAATTTGTTCTTCGTTACACTGCCAGCGTTGGTTTCGACAAGAGATTGGCAGAAGCTGATATCGCCGGTTCATTAGCTCATGCAAGAATGCTCGCTAAGAGCAAAATCATTTCTCAGAAAGATTTGGCTGACATTGAACGCGGAATGAAACAGATTTCTGAAGAAATCAAGCACGGTACCTTCAAATGGAAGCTGGAGCTCGAAGACGTTCACCTGAATATCGAAGCTCGTTTGACATCTCTTATCGGTGATGCCGGAAAACGCCTTCATACAGGCCGCAGCAGAAACGATCAAGTTGCCTTAGACATTCGCATCTATTTAAGAGACCAAATTAAAGAAATCGTTTCTTTAATCGAGCACCTTCAGCACAGCCTTCTCACCATCGCTGAGAAAAACGTCGACACTTTGATGCCGGGCTTTACTCACATGCAGATTGCTCAGCCGGTTTCTTTCGGCCATCATATGCTTGCCTACGTTGAAATGTTCGAAAGAGACAGACAACGTTTCTTAGACTGCTATAAACGCGTCAACATCTCTCCGTTAGGTGCCGCTGCTTTAGCAGGTACAACATACCCAATCGACCGCGAATTCACCGCCGCCCAGCTCGGCATGGATTCCGTTACACAAAACTCCTTAGACTCCGTCAGCGACAGAGACTTTGCCGTTGAATTCTGCAGCTGCTCTTCTTTGACAATGGTTCATATCTCTCGCTTGTCTGAAGAGCTCGTTTACTGGATGTCCTCCGGTTTCGGCTTCATCAGCCTTCCGGACAGATTCACTACCGGCTCCTCCATCATGCCGCAGAAGAAGAACCCGGACGTTCCCGAAGCTGCCAGAGGCAAAGTCGGCCGTGTTGTCGGCCATTTGATGGGCCTCTTAATGCTGATGAAAGGTCAGCCTCTTGCCTACAACAAAGACAACCAAGAAGATAAGGAACCTCTCTTTGACACGATCGATACCGTCAAAGACACTCTCAGAGCTTTTGCAGAAATGGTTCCGGGAATCCAGGTAAGAAAAGAAAAAATGAGAGCGGCTTTACAGGAAGGCTTTGCCACTGCAACTGACTTTGCCGACTATCTTGTCAGAAAAGGCCTGCCCTTCAGAGATGCTCACGAAGCCGTCGGCTGCGCCGTTCGCTTGGCTTCTGAAAAGAATTGCCAACTTCACGAACTTTCTTTGGACGAACTCAAACAGTTCAATCCTCTCATTGATGAAGACGTCTATGCGAGTTTGACTCTCGAAGGTTCTTTGAAGGCTCGCGATCACGTTGGCGGCACTGCACCGCACCAAGTTGCTTATCAAGTTGAACGCTGGAAGAAAATCTTAGCTGAAAGAGAATAAGCATCTTTCCTTAGTTAAAAAGCTGAAGGCCTTCTCGATCTTCAGCTTTTTTTATTGGTCTTGATAGAAGTTGGTTTTCATACAAAAAGAGGAAGCCGCAGCCTCCTCTTTCTTTAACGAGTCAGTTAATCTTACTTATTCAAGTCAATCTTGTGAACCCAGCCCTTAACATCTTCAATGTCGCCCATCTGGATGCCGGTCAAGGTTTCGCGAAGCTTGGCGCTGACAGGACCAATCTTATCCATTCCGGTCGGCAGGTAAATATCGCCGTCCTTAGAGTGGACCATTCCGACAGGGGCCAAAACAGCGGCTGTACCGATAACGGCCATTTCCTGCATATCTTTGATTTCGTCAAATCTGACCGGACGTTCTTCCACCTTGTAGCCTAAGATATCTCTTGCGACTTCAACCAAAGAACGACGAGTGATAGACGGAAGAATAGACGGAGAAGATGGAATTACGATAGTTCCTTCTTTGTCTACAAACATGATGTTTGTGCCGCCGGTTTCTTCAACGAATGTGCGAGTTGCCGGATCCAAGTAAACGTTTTCTGCGTAACCTTCTCTATGAGCTTCCATTGTCGGATACAAGCTCATGGCATAGTTCAAGCCGGCCTTGATGTTGCCTGTTCCATGAGGAGCTGCACGGTCATACTCAGCAACTTTGAGCTTAATCGGCTTGACGGCGCCTTTGAAATAAGAGCCGACAGGCATCACAAAGATTCTTAAAATGAATTCATGTGCGGGAGCCACACCGATCTGCGGACCGGAACCAATCATTACCGGGCGGATATAAAGAGTAGCGCCTGTTCCATGCGGAGGAACCCATGCTGCATTCGCGCGGACTACATCTTCGACGGCCTTAACAAACTTCTCAACAGGGAAGCTCGGCATTTCCAAACGCTTTGCCGTGTTGAACATACGTTTACCGTTTTCTTCCGGGCGGAAAGTCACGATTTCACCCTTTTCCGTTTCATAGGCTTTCAAGCCTTCGAAACAGCACTGTGCATAGTGAAGAACGCAAGCAGCTTCTGACAATTCAATATTGGGATTGTCGGTAAGTTTTCCTTCATCCCATTTACCGTCTTTCCATCTTGCTTCAAATCTAAAATCAGTCGGCTGGTAACCGAAGCTCAAATTGGCCCAGTCAATATTTTTTTTCTGCATTTTTGATTCCTTGGTGATATAAAAGTTATAAGCAAATAATAATCTTTGACACGGTCTTGTGGACCTTTTCTCGATCCTTAGTTACCAGCAATTTTTAGATTTTTGATCAAAACTGAACCGGTACGATAATTGTCGGAAGCAAGGATATCCTGACCGATTGCTTCGACATTCAAAAACATATTTCTCAAATTTCCGGCGACGGTGATTCCGTCAACCGGATAAGCTATTTTACCGTTTTCAACCCAGAAGCCTTTAGCTCCGCGGGAATAATCGCCGGTAGTCAAATTAACTCCCTGCCCGATTAAGGAGGTTACGAGAAGTCCCGTTCCCATTCTTTCCATCAACTTTTTAAGCGTCTTTTCTTCGTGCTCTTCATCAGTGTGAAGAGAGATGTTGTAAGGTCCCCCGGCATTTCCCGTAGTCTTCATGCCAAGCTTTCTTGCGGAATAAGTTGAAAGGAAATATCCCTTGACGACTCCGTTTTCAACGAAAAATCTCTTGGAAGGTCGGACACCTTCATCATCGAAAGGAGCAGAGCCATAGCCCTCTTTGACAAACGGATCTTCTTTCATTGATAAGAATTCCGGAAATACCTGAGTTCCCAGAGAATTTGTCAGGAAAGAGAGATTGCGGTAGAGCTGAGAGCCCGAGACCGCAGAGATGTAGAGCCTGATCAAGCTTTTTGCCGTATACGGGTCAAAAATAACTGAACATTCTCTTGTAGATAAATTCTTTGCCGACAGCATGGCCGCAGCCCTTTTTGCGGCTTCTCTACCGATGCTTTCCGGAGAAGCAAGCTGAGAAGGGCTTACTCCCATGTCATACCAGAAGCCGACTTGCATTCCGCTGTCGTCTTCAGCAATGACTGAGGTATCCAACGAATGGTTGCTGTAATCAAAGCCGCTGCAGAACCCTAAAGTATTGCCCAGAACAAATCTTCCCACGCTGGTGCTTAGGTTAGATCCTTCCGAATTCACAATTCGAGAATCTCCTTCTAAAGCCGCCTTTTCCGCAGCCTTGCAGATTTCGATCGCCTCTTCAGAGGAAATCTCCCACGGATGCCATAGAGAAAGGTCTTCAAACTTAGTACACAGGAGATCTTTTTCCGGTAAACCCGCGCAGGGATCTTCAGATGTGTAGTTTGCGATATCGACCGCGGCTCTTACCGTCTGCTCAATGCTTTCGCGGGTCAAGTCACCGGTTGAGGCACTGCCTCTTCTCTGATTGATATAGACAGTGATGGCAAAACTTCTGTCTCTTGTATGTTCGAGAGTTTCTACATCCAAATTACGGACGTTAATGTTGAGTCCGTTTTGATCCTGCACTTCAGCAGCCGCTGAAGTGGCTCCTTTTGAGAGCGCATAGTCCAAGGCGTATCGGACTTGGTTTTCAAGAAAGTCTTTACTACTTAATGTGGGGCTTTTTTTCATTTAATCTGCCGTTACAACCGTCGAGGAGACTATGATAATGGAATCTTTAAAGATACTCCTAACAAGGAGATCCTTACCAATTATTAAGTAAAAAATGACAGACTATACAGACGACAACGAAGAGTACTCCGGACCAAGCAAAAGCGAATTAAAAAGACAAGCAGAATATTTGCAGGGTCTTGGAAAAGAGCTCACGGAATTAGGGCCTGAAACCTTAGCCAAAATTCCTCTTCCGGACGTAATTCTCGCCGAGCTTCAAGAATTTCACAAAATGAGAAGCTTCGGCGCTAAAAGACGTCAGCTGCAGCTCATCGGCAAATACATGAGATCTTTAGACGGCAATCAAGTCAGATTAGCTATCGACCGTGCTAAAGGTAATGACAAAGCAGCCGTGGCAGCTCTTCATAAATCCGAAAGACTTAGAGATGCTCTCATTGCACAAGACGAAGCATTGACAAAATTTATCGCTGACTTCCCGGAAGTAGATGTCCAGTTAGTTCGCCAGCTCATCCGCAACGCCAGAAAAGAGGCTCAAAACAACAAACCTCCCAAAGCATCCAGAGAACTTTACAGGCTCATTCATAACATGGTGCTGCCGCCGTTGATCCTTGAAGTCAAAGAAGATGAGGAAGATACAGATGAATAAAAATACTCGAATCGGTTTAGTTTCCGTTTCTGATCGTGCTTCTCAAGGCACTTATAAAGATTTGGGAATTCCTTCCCTTAAAGACTGGCTCAACAAAGTCATCCTGAATCCGTTTGAAGTCGAAGAAAGACTTATTCCGGATGATAAAGAAACGATTAAAACCGTTTTGAAAGAACTGATTGATGAGAAAAAATGCGACTTAGTTCTTACCACCGGCGGAACGGGACCGGCACGCAGAGATGTCACTCCTGATGCGACTTTAGAAATCGCTACCAGAGAGATGCCCGGATTCGGAGAACAAATGAGAAGAATTTCTTCCGTTTTTGTTCCGACCGCTATTCTGTCCCGTCAAGTAGGTGCATTAAGAGAAACCGAAGACCACGCTGCTCTCATCATTAATCTTCCGGGTCAGCCTAAGGCCATTGCAGAGACTTTAGAGGGTCTGCCTGCTAAAGGCGTTAACGGCGTATTTGCTGCCGTTCCTTACTGCATAGAATTAATCGGCGGTCCGACTATTGAAACGGATGCCACATACGTTAAAGCCTTCCGTCCGAAATCTGCCAAGCGTCCTGAAATCATAGATTCTCTGATTCTTGAACCTGAAGGAAAAGCCGACTCCGCCATCATTATGCTTCATGGCTTGGGAGCCGACGGAAGCGATTTCGGCCATTTCAGAGAAGAGCTGATTGCAAGCGGCGCTCCTCTAGAAAACACAAGGATGGTCTTACCTAACGCTCCGTATATTCCAATCTCAATGAACAACGGATATGAGATGCGGGGCTGGTTCGATCTTTACAGTCTCGAAAGCAGAGACAGAGAAGACGCAGAGGGAATCAAAAAAACATTCCAACTCATCCGCAGATTGATTTCTGAAGAAGAATCTAAAGGCATTCCAAGAGACCGAATTTTCTTGGGCGGATTTTCTCAAGGCTGCTGCATGACTCTTTACGCAGCTGTTCAGCTTGATAAGCCGATCGGAGGCTTCTTTGGATTGAGCGGATACCTCCCGTTAATTGATAAAGAAGAAGTTGAGCACGTCGGGGGCGCCATCAAATCTCCACTCTTCATCGGTTATGGAGAAGAAGATTCTGTAGTGCCGCCTGCCTTTACCCAAATCTCTGTTAGCTACCTAAAGAAACTCGGTGCTGACAAACTTTCAGCCCATGGCTATCCAGGCCTGCAGCACTCAATAGATCTCGACGAGATTGGAGATTTAGCTGATTTCTTGGCGACCGTTCTGAGGTAGAAGAGAACTTAGTAAGGCAAGATTTCTTGTAGTCTTGCCTTATATTGATTGAGGGCTTTCTATGTCAGCAAATTCAGATCTCAACCTTCTTGAGCATACCTTCAGCAGCTTAAGTCCTTTGTTTGAGCCGCTGAAGATAAACTTATTTACGGTTGGCGGCGTTCCTATCAACAGCTTTGATCTGATTGAATTCGTGATTATTTTTATAGTCACCTATTTTTTAGGGAAAGCTGCGGAAGCAAGTATTACGCGCATCGGCAAACACCGCGGAAGTCAAGTCCGCATGGAATCCCTGCAGATGTTTGCCAAGTTCGTTCACTGGGCAATTCTGTGTGCAGGTTTGATGTTCGGCTTTGCCGCCATCGGTCTTCCGGTTACTCACTTAGCTATTTTAGTTTCCGCTCTTTCCGTCGGTATCGGCTTTGGCTTACAGACCATCGTCAACAACTCTATCGCCGGTTTGATTCTTATCACGGAAAAAGCTGTGAGCGTCGGGGACGTTATCTGCACCCCATCCGGCCATATCGGCAAAGTCAACATGATTACGATTCGTGCTACACGAATCGTTACCCCGATTGGTGAAGATATCATCGTTCCGAATGCGAACCTGATTGACAAACCTTTTACCAACTACACGCTGAATCCTCGGGGCGTCCGAAAGATTTTTCCCTTCAGCGTTGCCTACGGCATCGACTTTAGAAAAGTCAAGGAAATTATTGAGAATGCGGCTATTCAAGTTCCCTTCTGCATCAAGCCCGATCAATACCACGAGGTTGAATGCGGCATCACCGGCTTCGGAAATTTCGGCATTAACGTTGAACTTGTCATTTGGGTTGATCCAATTGAACTGATGGAACCTTACCGCTTGGAAGCTGCTTTTCTAAATGCCATCAATGATGCCTGCGTAGCCAACGGCATCATTATGCCGGGCCCAAGCTATGCTGTCAGCGTTACACCGGCAACGAGCAACAACGCACCGTCGGTTTCCGCTAAGGCGACTCATTCCAGTCCTCCCCCGCATCTGACAGATCCGAATACGGATAGTGCAACTCCTCATCCGGCGCAAGCTCCTCAAATCATCTCTCATCCGAGTTTAACTTTAGGAGCTAATCAGCAAAGAGATGCAGCTGTGGTCGGGCTTCCTCAAAGCATGTTCGACAGTCCCCAGAAGCCAAAGAAACAGGAAAGCTCAGGCGGCGGTGAAGAAGAGTAAGATCTTTTGAACTGCCCGTAAGCTGACTGAGGATAATTTGGCCACCTATATTGGAAGATTTGCACCCTCTCCGACTGGAGAACTGCATTTAGGAAGTCTTGTCTGTGCTATTGCCAGCTATCTTGATGCCAAAGCGCATAACGGAAGTTGGCTTGTTCGCATCGAAGACTTAGATCCTCCCCGTGAACCGGCTTGGGCAACCCCAAAGATTCTTGAAACATTAAGAGTTCTAGGACTTTCGTCTGACGAGCCTATCGTTTATCAGTCAGATCGTCATCATCTGTACAAAGAAGCCTTAGATTACCTAATTACTAATAAATTTGTTTACGGCTGCAGCTGTTCTCGTAAACAAATTGCTGAATATCAAAACGCCAGAGGAAAACCCGCGAACATCTATCCCGGAATCTGCCGAGACAAACATCTGACCGATGGGATCAGGGCTTGGCGCTTTAAAGTTCCTTCCGAGGACAGATTCTTTAGAGATCGTCACTTCGGTGAGTACCGGCAAAATATAGAGCAGGAAGTCGGAGATTTCGTTTTAAAAAGAGCTGACGGATTTTGGGCTTATCAATTGGCAGTCGTCGTAGATGACCATCATCAAGGAATTACTCATATCGTCCGGGGTGCAGACTTACTCGACAATACACCGCGGCAAATCGAACTGCAGAAAGCTCTGAAATATCGCACCCCTTCGTATATGCATATTCCGCTCGTACTCGGCGAGAACGGACAAAAACTTTCTAAGCAAAACGGCGCAACCGGACTTGATTTAGAAAATATTGACGCAGAAATCGACAAGGCCTGGACACACCTTGGTTTCGAGAGATTTTCTTTTGACAGCTGCGAAGGCTTTTTCTCCAAGGCAATTGACCTTTGGAGAAAGAGCCCGTATTTCGCGGAATAAACGGCTAACCTCTTCTGCCCGTTCCTCCCAAAAGAGCTGCGACTAGTTTTGGTTTGTGCTCGTGAATTGATTCAACAATAGCGACCGTTTTAGCGACAGGCTTTTGAGAAACAGTCTTAGACGGAACATAAGGATTCAAAAAGAACGGATCAACATCCTGTTTTACTTTCTGATAGGTGTACTTCTTATTAGGATTTACAAAATCGAATTTGACTCTCTTCGGAGATAAGTCGATTCGATTGAATTTCTTTTTGGTTAACTTTTCGATAGCCTCAACGTTGTATTCATCTTCAGAGGTCATCAAGCTGATCGCCAATCCTTTAGCACCGGCACGACCGGTTCTGCCGATTCGGTGAACATAATCTTCGGCCATAAAAGGAATATCAAAATTGATAACCAACGGCATATCCGGAATATCAAGGCCGCGTGCAGCCACATCCGTAGCAACCAAATAATTGATAGTGCCGTCTTTAAATGCTCCCAAGGTCTTAGTTCTTTCTTCCTGAGATTTATCTCCATGAATGGCATCAGCCAAGAAACCGTATCTGTTCAGCTGCCTTGAAAGGCGACCGGCCATTAATTTGGAATTAACAAAGATAATTGCCTGCAGAGTATTTCCTTGATCATCGACTCCTTTTGTCGTGAGAATTTCGACGAGAGAATCTGTTTTCTTGCCATCAGGAACCTCATAAAGTTCCTGGGTGATGGTTGAAGCCGTCGTGTTTTGTCTGGCAACTTCAATCATGACAGGTTCATTTAAGAAACTCTGTCCAAGTTTTTTAATTTCAGGAGAGAACGTCGCGGAAAACATCAAAGCCTGACGTTTCGGAGGAAGCTCTTTCAAGATTTTTGTGATATCCGGGAGAAAGCCCATGTCCAGCATGCGATCCGCTTCATCGAGAATCACTATTTCGACATTCTTTAGAGAAGTATTTCTTTGTTCCAAATGGTCAAGCAAGCGTCCCGGGGTGGCAATCAATACTTCAATGCCTTTTCTTAACTCTATGGATTGCGGCTTAATATCTACGCCGCCGTAGACGCAAGCGACTCGAAGTTTCGTTTCAGAAGCGTATTGTTCTAGGTTTTCAGCAACCTGCAGTGCCAATTCTCTCGTCGGCGTCAATATAAGAGCTCGTACAGGATGGCGTGCCGGAGAGACGCTGGGATTTTCATATTTGAGCAAATTTTGAAGAATTGGGAGTCCGAAGCTAGCGGTTTTACCTGTTCCGGTCTGAGCGGCCCCCATGACATCTTTTCCTTCCAAGACAACCGGAATGGCCTTGATTTGAATAGGTGTCGGTGTTGTGTAGCCGACTTTTTCAACCGCTTTTAATAACTTTTCATCTAAACCGAAATCTTTAAATCCAGTTTGCTCAGACATTGACTCTTATTCCTTCACAATAGTTTCGGGAATTTTAAACTTTAGGAGACAGATTTTTAGCCTTACTCCTCAAAACAATCAGTTCAGGCTGAGAGAGTTCGTAAAAGAAGAATATCTCCGGTTAACGTCTAGATCTGACACCTATCAACTTTCGTTAAATGAGATAGAAATCAAGGGAGCAAATATTTTCCCCCTACGGAGAAGAGAGCATGAGATCTTCCATCAAGAATTTGCCACCCGAAAATTTTTTCGCTTCTTAAGATTAAGAATTTATTCGGACAGGAACTACATATCTTTGATAACCGCAATCCAGATGACTTTACAAAAACAATTACCGCTTCGTAAAAAGACAGCAGAGGCTCTTTATTCTCTCTACACAGGAAAACTAATCTTGTCAAGCCACGCCCATTGTGGTTTTTAAAAATATTAGATATTTCGTTTTCTGCCTTTTCCAAAGTTCATAGAATCTCAAAATCCCGGGAGAAACTATTAACAATCTTGCATTTCAATCATTAAAACAAGAAACCTTCTTACTTCTTTTCAGTAAAAAATTTCTTTATCTTATTGATTTAAAGAAAAAGAAATAGTTCGCATACGAAAGTGAAAAGTAAATCAAAAATGTAATAATTTGTAAAATTTGACTAATTATTTAGCTTCATAACTATTTGTTTACAAAAGAGAACTTACTATAAAGTCTTAGTTTATACCGTGTTTGCGTGATATATAACACGGGTTAGTATTTGCTCATTACGGGATTTCCCGTTATCATGGCTACCATAGTAAAAACACTAGTTTTTTACTAAAAAAGGAACGAATGGAGGGAAAAATGTTAAGAATGCGCCGCACTCCTAAGGATAGAGCAGCTTTTCCGACTGAATTGCCGTCTATGCATATTCCAAATGGAGTCTCTCCGCAAGCCTATGCTGCACACCGAGAAGTTCTTTCTGTCCTCATGCTTAGATTCATGACGAGCCGTCTTCGCGCTATGTATCAAGCCTATGACGGAGATTTAACACTTTGCTTGGTTTTAGGTGAAATTGCATCTAGAAATACTGAACGCTTCTATGACGAAAGACGCGGTTTTCAGCCTCGCTCGCCAAATGCGCCGGAGCCTCAGCTTCTCGCCTGCAATGCTTTGTCAATTTCCGAAGTGACTGGCATTCCAAGAGAAACTGTTCGCCGTAAATTGGCAAAACTTGTAGATTTAGGTTGGATTCAAAAGACACCGGAAGACATGTATGTCATAACCGATAAGATTGGCGATGTCTTTGCAGCTTTTGATGACTCTCAAACCTATGATTTGATGCACACAGCAGAGCAGATCAGCAACGTTCTGCAAAGATAAGTTTCTGTATTGTTGTTAGTTGTAAACTCCTGTTGAAATGACCGCTGTCTAAAGAATCAATTTAGACAGCGCTTTTTTACCTTCTTAAGCCTCTTCTTTGAATCTATTCATCAGCACAAAAGCCTTCTGATTAATCCTGAAGGCTTCATCTGTATAGAAAAAATAAACAAGCTCAGGATTTGTTTTAGAGGCTTCTTCCCGGACATCTCGAAGGAAAGATGCCACCGCTTCTCCCAAATTTTCTGCAGTTATAGAGCCAAATTTAGACTTAACTGAAAAAGCTCTGCTCTCCGTAAAGAAAGAAGCATAAATGTCTGCCAACTCCGAATTTTTTCCGTTTGCGGCTCTCTTTTTTTGAGAAGCTAAGCACTCAAAAAATTCCGGTGTTTTCAGCTTATATGTCCGGGCTCCTGGCGACTCAGGATGAAAGACCCAACCTTCTACCCGGGCGTTCCCATACGCACTATTTATGCAAAAGTCTCTTCTGGAAAAAATCTCAGAAATAGACACATGCCGTTCTTGAACAGGAACTAAATAGGAATCTTTCAAGCCTAAGCCTTCAAGCAATTTTTCCACTTCCGGAAACAGCAATCGATAGGAACTTCTTTTGCCCTCTCCTTCCGAGAATACAACGCTGGCACCAAAAATCTTAAATAACGCTGCTTTCGGAGGACAGTACTTAATCCTCTTCATGTTCAAAAAATTTAAGAACTCGCCGTAAATGTTGACTCCAACAACTTTCTTTCCAAAATTCGGCAGAACGCTGTCCAGAGGAGATTTTTGTAATTCTCTTTCGAATGCATTCCTAACCGGCGTAAAAAGCTCCTGATGTTTCTTCAGAATAGGAATAGCATCAAATGCATTGTTTCCTTGCCTTGTGAAGGCTCTAAATTCCCCATCGGTGATACTGAGACATAAATTTGAGCCGTCGAGTTTTTCAGTCACGGTATAAAGGCACGGAGTCAATAGTTCAATACTCGGCCAAGGCTCAAAGATATCCATAAGAATTCTCAAGAAGAAAATTTGATTTTCGCACCGCCAATAAAAAAGTGCCAGGAGCAAACTTCCTGACACTTCAAATTGAGCAGTTCTTAAATTAGAACTTGTATTGGACCTGCAAGCCGCCCATCCAAGCGTTCATCTTTTCGAATTTTCCGACTTCTGTATAACTACCGTTGTGGTGGTCTCTATACAGTTTTCTGTGACCAATTCCGCGGATGTGGCCGTAAGCAGCATCGATCTGCCAGTTCTTAGTTGGAGCCCAGGAAACGCCGCAGGTCAACCAAAGTCTCTTGGTATCAGGAATAAGAGCTGTTCTCTTAGTTTGATCGTGAATAGGATCAGTCTCTAAAGCGATACCGCCGCGAATTGTCCATTGATCGTTGACTTTAATATCTGCACCTAAACTCAGTAACCAGACGCTCTTCCAATTATTCTCCAATGTCATATGGGAGAGGGTATAAGACATTTGTGGGTTCAACATAGAATAAATTCCACCATCTGCATTGGTATAAAAACGCATATCTTTGAAATTTTTCCAGTTTGCCCAGCGGGCTAAAGCCGAAAGACGCAACCATGGTGTAGTTTCCCAAGTACCAGTGATCATTACCGTTTCTGGAGTAGTAAGGTCACCATAGCCGTGACTAGTTTGGGAGAGTCCGATTGGTCCAAGGTTACCACGAACAGTGTAGTCGCCTTTAGCATGAACATGAGCTGCAGAACGATAAGAAATGCCGAATCTCAAGGTTTCAAGAGGAGAAAGCATGATACCGGCGTTATAGGTAAACATCCAGTCACTGCCTTTATACTCAAACTCCCCTCCCGTTACATAGGCTTTGCCCACAGGAACTATAGGAAGACCATTCTTAATCTTGGAGTGCGTGTACATAGCAGAAACACCAGCGCCGATGCTGAACCACTCAGTTGCCTTCCAAGCAATGTTCGGATTGATATCTACAGTCATAATAGAACCGCTGATACCTCTTTCTCTTTCAGTCCAGTCGCTGCCGTATCTGATCTTCATCCCGTAAGGGGAAGTAATAGCAAGACCAGCCCAGAGGTTGTCTGTGAGTTGATGAGAAACAAAGAAGGCAGGAATAGGAGCCGGCTTGTCACGGCCGTTTTCGGTGGTTCCGTCAAAACCTTTGTAATCAATATCGAGGTCAACGACAGTGGAGCTAATCTGGAATTGTGTTCCCGGAAGCAAAGTCATACCAGCCGGGTTATACCAAACTGCAGAAACGTCGTCTCCAACGATACCGGCGCCGGCATGAGAACGACCCATACTTACAACGCTCTGCTCAGTAAGTTGGAAGCCTGCGGCCATAGCAGATGTGCTGACTGCTGCCAAAGAGCTGAACATTAAACCAGCTAATAGTTTTTTAGAAGTTTTCATCTAAGTCTTTACTAAAAACAAAAAATAGGGGAATTTTCAATGGGTAGGATTTTGAAGAAAAACAAGAGTTCAAAACATGCGTTTTTCTAGTGAGAAACCCTAATATTTACACCCCTTAACTTATTCTTCTTTTTTGATTCAGACAATGGCTTGTGAATAAATAGCAAGCAAATTTTCTAGGATTTCAGCCTTCTCGTCTCTTCTAACCATTTAGACAACAGCTATTAATTGTTCTGATTCTTTTGTCCTGGATGTCCTTGGCTGCACTCTGCCTCTCTCAGGCGCAGAAAGAATTGAAGTAATTTGAAATTCTTGAGTTATAGAACACAACTCCTTGAATGAAAGATTAGGAGTTAGAAGAGGCCCACGAAAGACCTCTTCGAGAAGTTAAGTTATGACCACGGTGTCAGGGCTGCAGCTTCCTTACCGGCAATCCTGCCAAAAATCATGGCATCAGCGTTGGCACAAGCGCCCTGATATGTTAAGCCCCACGTTGAGCCAAGTTCACCGGCTACATAGAGACGCGGAATCTTTTCTCCGTATGGATTCAAGCACTCGGCCTTCACACTTCTTCTCGGACCGCCCATTGTGTGATACATCACCGGAACCAGTTTGACAGCGTAGAAAGGCCCTTCCTCGATTGGGGCTGACCAGGCTTTAACATCTCTTCCTACAAACACCGCTTTTTGATTAGGATCGGCGGTAGGAGTACGACCGTATTCAGTATCTATTCCTTTGGTCTTCAGGTCATTGTTCCATCTATTGACCGTGTCAACCAATGTAGCCGGATTAGGAATTTCAAGTTTCTTTGCTAACTCTTCAATTGTCGGAGCTTCAATGATGACACCGGATTCAATTTCTTTTTTGTTGTCCTTACTCCAAACATAACCTTCTTTGTTGATGGCATATCCTGAACCTCCGGAGCTAATGAGCGGAGCTCCTTCGAGGTAGGTCTTATCCATAATCATGTAGCAAGGAATTCTTGGATAACGATGTTTAATGGCATCAAACTGGTTAACAGCCATCCACGAGCAGTGGTAATCCAATTTCTTTTCATTAACAAAACGTTTTCCGTCTTGATCCACCCAAATAAAAGCAGGACGTCTAGTTACCATCGCTAGACCGGCTTTAACGCCAGGAACTTGAATACCCAACGGAGCCGATACTGAATTCATATGCCACAAATCAGCGCCCATGGATTGAGCCATAAGTAAACCGTCGCCGGTATGGCTCGGTCCGCCCAGATAACCCATTGGATTACCGAAAACATATCTCTGCATAAGCTCAGGATTGCACTGGAAGCCTCCGGTCGCAATAACGACAGCTTTTCGGGCTTTCACATTAATCGGTTTGCCGTTCTCCAAAGCCACAACACCGGCAACTTCGTTGCCGCACCGAATAAGTTGTTGAGCCGGCGTGTTAAGAAGGACAGGAATGTTGCGCTTTTCTACCGCTCGCTGGAAAATGCCGAAGAGTCGTTCTCCACCTTTCTTGCCCGGAACATTGCGTGGTGAAATCTTGTTCACGCAATCAGCACCTGGAAGGTTCTGGTAACCAGCGTGACCGTAAATTGCTAAGGTCACTTGAGGATCCAAAGACTTCACATAGTCGCCAAGTTTGAGAGATTCTTCGCAGAACACGCGAAGAATTTCCGGATCCCACTCAGATCTGGATAATTCGTACAAAGCTTTTTGAAAAGCGTAGTAGTCGTCTTTGTTCGTCGGCACTACGAAGCCGCCGGAAGAAACACACACGCTTCCGCCACCTTCCGGCATTTTTTCCAGAATGATGACGGAAGAACCTGCGTCTGCAGCTGCAATTGCGGCATTCGAACCAGCATTCCCATACCCTAGGACAACAACATCGGCCTCACGGTCCCATTTGATTTCGTCATTTTTTGAAATTTCTTTTGCAGTTGCCAAACCAACAGGGCCGGCGATAAGTGCGGCTGAGGCTGTTTTGAGGAATGTTCTTCTCGAACTAACTTGATTACGCAACATAAGCGACTCCTTAGGAAAGCCGAAAAAGACCTGGGCCATGTTCAATAAACTTCTGACAGTCGCTGACCTCAAATGATTCAATCTTTTTCGGCCGAATTGCCGTTACCCAAAGCGGCGCAACGGTTATCTTTGTATTGTAACAAACTGCTTTCTTATCTATGGGAACCTTTTGATGTTTTTTTGTTGAATTTTTATATAACAAAAGAAAAATGCACAAAGCGCTTAGGCTTATCCTGCGCTTTGTGCAATTGAGGTCAGAAACGGTTATACAAGCTTTTGAACGCCGGGCCCTTTCAAAATACTTGATCCTCCCTGCTGGGGCGTAACGTTGATTTGAACCGGAATTCTTTCGTGAATCTGGCCCACGTGAGAAATAACACCGATTAATTTTTGATGACCGCTTTCTTTATTAAAAGTATTTAAATTGCCAAGAGCAGTCAATGCTTTATCCAAGCTTTCCTCATCAAGGCTCCCAAAACCTTCATCTAAGAAGAGCGAGTCAATTCTTATCTTATTGCTCGTTAGTTCCGATAAACCCAGAGCCAGAGCTAGGCTAACAATAAAAGTTTCACCACCGGAAAGATTGGAAGTGGCTCGGACCAATTCATCCATTTCATTATCCACTACATCCAGATCCAGTGAAGCCGTTTGGTTCTTAATCAACAAATACCTGGACGATAATTGCGACAACACTTTATTTGTCTTGGTAATCAAGGTTTCCAGAGTCAAACTCTGAACATACTTCTGATACTTGGCTCCGTCCTTCTGCCCAATCAAATTATTCAGTCGTTCCCATTTTTCGAAAACCTTTCTTTGCTTTTCAATTTCAGCTTGCAAAGCTTTTGACTCATTTCTTACCTTGTCATCACGATCAAGCTCTTCTCTTACTCCGCCGATTTCTTTATTTCGTTCGCCGATAGATTTTTCATTATTTGCTTTCTGTTCTTCCAACTCCCATAAAGTCAACTCCGTTTTATTCTGCAGAGTCTTCTCATTTACTTCTTTTTGTAATTTTGATATTTCATTTTTCTTTGCAAAGAGGTTCTGTCCGTATGCATCAATAGTTTGCTGTCGATCCGTCTGTTCCTTATCAGAAAGTTTGCTCTCTTTCCATTTTTCTTCCGTCATAAAGCCGGTGTGCTCGAGCTCCTCTTTCCACTTCCTTTCTTCCCGGACTAATTTTTCGTTATTTTCCGAGATGGATTTTTCCAGTCCGGTTGCCTCGGCTCTTTTTTGAATCAGCTCCTTTTCAATGTTGCGTTGTTTGGCCTGGACATCAGCCAAATTTTTCTCTAAGGCCTCTAGTATGCCGGCTGCTCTTTTCTCTTCTACTACGGGATCTTTGGTACCGAACAACTCTTCTCTCTGGCCCTTTGTTTTATCAAACTCGGCTTGCTTTTCTTTTTGGTTTACTTCAGCGACCTCCAATTCTTTAAGACAGTTGTCATGCCGTTCTAAGAGAGCTTTTTTCTCAATCTGAAGAACACCGAGAGCGTTTACGACTTTCTGCAGTTCTTCGGACTTCAAACCAAAATCCTTACCCGCTTTTTGAAGCTGTTTAAGCTCTTTTATAAAGGTTTCACTACCAAAAGCTTTTGACAATCCGTCTTTTAATTCAAGAGTGGCAGTACTAATCAGCTCAGTCCAGTCTTGACCGTTTTTATCTGACTTTTCCTTTAAGAGTCTTTGTTGTTCTTGTTGGTGTTTGAGATCTCTTTGGAGGTTAACTTCCTGAAACTCTTTGCCTCGAATATTTGTTTCTTCGTTGGCAAGCTTCTCTTGAAGAGTCTGCTTTTCCTTCTCAAAAGATCTGACGCTCTTTTTTATTTTTTCGCATCGTGCTTTTTCTTCTAATGCCTTTTGTTCAGCGGAGATCACAAGGTTTTCCAAAACCTGCACCTCACATTCCGAAGAAAAACCGAGCCCTTTAGCTTGTACGCAGAGTTCATTCCGGAACTTTTGTAAACGGGTTTCTTCTGTATTCAATGCGGCTCTTGTAGAGACGACCGTAGCCTCCAAACTCGAGACTCTCTTCAAGAGCTCCTCTTCTCGGCTTTCAGCCTCTTTGAGTTGTTTTTCGACCTTATTTCTTTCTTTTTTAGCATTTAGAACACCTTCAGGCAAAGCCTCGGCAAAAGGATGGTCTTTGGAGCCACAAAGAGGACACTCTTGCCCGTCGACTAGCAAGGCCCTTTTTTTCGTGAGTTCTTCAATTCCTGATAGAGTCTCCAAAGTCTGTCTCTGAGATTCCAATGACTCAACAAGTTCTTTCTGTTGTGCAAGCAAGTCCCTATTAGTCTTTAACTGCCCTTCTGTGGTGTGAATCTCTTCAGACTTAGCTTTCGTCGCTTCTTGAGCTTCGAAACAACCGGCCAAGATTGGTTTTATTTCAGATAACTTTCGGCTCTTGCTTTCTTGTTCACGAATAATTTCTTCGTATTCGTCTAAATCTCTCCCTTTAAGCTGGTTCGTGATTTGGGATTCTTTCTCAGCAATAGCTTTCTTTATTTGATCAATTTCTTTCTTTGCGTTAGCTACATCAGCGCTCACCTGAGTAAGCCCTTGGGAGGTTTCTTTTACTTTTTCGCCGACATCGGCCAACTCGGCCGAAGTTTCTTTTTTCAACGAAGCCAAAGATTCGGCTTTGGTACTCAGTTCTGTCAGAGCATCTTGTCTTCCATGTAAAACTTGTGCACTCTTATGAGCTGACAGCCAGTTGTCTAGTTTGAGTTTCTCTTGTTCTTTGACGCGAAGAGAATCCTCGCCGGTCTTTAAATTTATTGCCGCCTTTTTTTCCTCTTCCTTGGCGGTACTCGTTCTTTGGATCGCTTCCTTTAAATTCGAATCTTGGATCTTTAATTGAGAATCCAGTTCTGCAACTTTCTTTAAAACCTCCCTTAACGCCTCATTTGCAGATTTTTGTCTTTTAACCGCCTCCCCGGCTTGCATTTCGGAGGCCTTGGCGCTGTCTTCTGACCTAATAAGGGTTTGGATTTGGGAGGTGACCAGCGGAAGCTTCTTTTGCAAATCTGCTAAACCGTTCCTGCTCTGCGATAAAAGATTAAAGGTCGAGTCTAATTTTTGGGCTTTTTGGTTGGCTTCTAAGGTCTGCTTAACTTGCTCCATTTCCTCTTTCTGCGCATCCAATGTTTCTTTTTCACTCTGCAGTTTTTGGAGATGCTGAGTTTTATCTTCGAGGTCTTTACGCCATTCCAGCTTCTCGCCGATTTCCTTCCTTAACCTTTCCAGGTCTGCCAAACTAGCGTTCAGCTGCTTGAAAGAATCTTCTTTAGCTTGTCGCTCCTCAGGAGTGAGAAGTGTCTTTTCCTTCAGTCTGAGTTCTAGCCCTTCTAGCTTTCTTCCCTCTTCTGCTTTTCTTTCAAAAGTCTTGCTTGATATGGTTCTGTACTCTTCAGTGCCGGTAACCTGCTCCAAAATCTCGGCCTTCTCTTTCTCTTCAGCTTTAAGAAATGCCGCAAAATCTCCTTGAGCCAAAAGAACGGAGCGCCTGAATTGCTCGTAAGAAAGGCCCGTGACTTGCCGAATGAGTTTGGCTTTTTCTTTTACCTGTTGTGCGATCGGCGTCCATGTTTCAGCTTTAGGGTCAAATTCTTCCAACCTCTGTTCCGAGGCCTGTAAATTACCGTCAACCTTTCCCCTGGCTCTTCTTTGGCTCCAAGTAGCACGATAGAATTTACGGTTCGCTTCAAATTCAACATTGGCCGAACACTCTCCGCTTTCTTTATTCATGACTTCGTTGGAAGTGGCGGACTGGATGCCCAACCTTGGAGTCTGGCCGTATAAAGCAAGTGCTATCCCGTCGAGAATCGTAGACTTGCCGGCACCTGTCGGCCCCGTAATCGCAAAAAGACCGGAGTTCTGATAATTCTCGTCTTCGAAATCAATTGCCCACTTACCTTTCAAAGAATTGATGTTTTCGATTTCCAGTTTTTTTATTCTCATTCTTCTCTCCGACTAGCTTCCTGATCTGATTTCCTGAAGGATTTCCTGATAACACTCGTGCAGCTCTCTTATTTCTTGTTTCTTTTCTTCGTCCAACTCTTCTCCACCTGACTTTAAGCCGTAGCAATCTTCCAAAAGCTTCTCAAAAACGCTTTCCGGTGTCATTTCATGGACGAATTCTTCAGTAACCATCGAGCTTAAGTAATACTGTTTCTTGGCTAAATCCCGAATATGAACAACTTCAACCGGAGTGCCCTCAGCAATGTTTTTAAGACGCCCTGACAAATCTTTTGCAGGCATCGTGCCCGTGTGTTCTGCTCTGACAAGACAGCGTTCTCCTTTCCGAACCAAGTCTCTGAGCTTTGTTTCTAACTCTTCCTGCGACCCTGTTATCAATGAGAGCTTCTCGAATTCCGGGACATTCAGATTTCTTACTTCGGCTTTACCGTTCTCAAAATCGACAATTCGGACAAGTTTCTGCTGACTGCCCTCTGAGAAATCCAAAGCAATAGGTGAACCACTGTAGTTGCGTGAGATATCGCCTCCGACAGTTTGCGGCTTATGGATATGACCCAATCCGACATAATCAAGCTCTGCAGGCAATATTGTTTTGGGAAGACGACCTAATGAGCCGATATATAGCTGCCGTTCCGAATCCGAGACATCTGACCCTGCAACAAAGAGGTGTCCCGTTCCTATCAAAGGAACCTTTTTATCACCGCGTACTCGTACCCCTTCTTGTACTACGGAGGCAAAATGTACTTTTGTAGATTCAACTATCAGCTCGTCTCTGCCTGAAAGTTCATCATCGCGACCCATTACATAAAGGTTCTTTTCTTTTAAAAACGGGATTGCGCAAACAACCGCTTCTACCTCTCCTGACTCTTTCCTTATCTCGATGACTTCTTTTTTCGGATCGCCTTCAGCCTCACCTACCACATAAATGTTGAGGAATTTAAGAAGATGTTCGGGTGCTTCAAGAAAAGAAGCCGAGTCGTGATTACCGGCAATAACTACAATATTGTGGCATCCGCTCTTGACAGCTCTGGCAAGAAATTTGTAATAAAGTTCTTGGGCTTCGTGAGAGGGCATTGTGCCGTCGAACACGTCTCCGGCGATTAGAAGCAAGTCAATCTTTTCTTCTTTTAGGACTTTTAACAGCCAGTTCAAAAACTGTACAAAAACCTCTTTTCTCGGACGATCTGCAAGCTTCTTTCCGAGATGCCAATCTGAAGTATGAAGTAGTCTCATCGTTATTAACCTTGGTTCGAGCAATCTGCTTCAAATCATTTTACGAGCAATCTCTGAATTTCGTGCAAACTGTCCTAATAAAATCCTAGGAAAATTCTATTTATATTTATTTTCATTAAGTTAACAAATTTAGACAGTAATTTTAAGTTAGTTTTACTGTCAATAATTTCACCCTCTTATTTAATATTTTTAAAATAATCTAGGCATTTAGACAATCATAAAAACTCCAACACATAAGGATCTTTAATAAAAGAGCGCAGAAACGTTCTTTAGAAAGAGACGATTTTTGTGACGTAACTTGGTTGGGCAATATTCTCTGGTAGTCGCTTGCGCTTATATTCCGGTCCGGTTCCTTTACACGCCACGGACATGAGTAGGCCTCATTGAGATAGCACACTATTACATTTGGTTCAGACACTCACATTCTCAGGAGGTTTTGCGCGCCAACTCAATTTGCTACACACTGTGTCACAAATCTCGAAATCAACCTTAATTTCGGCCTTCTTCTTGCTATCTCATAAACAGCTAACGCTCTGCTCCTATCTCCTTCTGTTTTGCTAAAAGCTTCAAGAGGTGCTATTTCCAAATTGATACAACATCCGGCGCAAAGCGAGAAATTAATAAAAATAGCCCTCCACAACCAAACTTTTTCCAATTACAATTAATCGAAATAAAGAAATATGAATGATTATCTGTAAAGCCCACTTTCTCGGCGGCTTTCTCTTAGATTCTCAAATTTTTAAAAAGACGTCAGACTTCCAAAGATCTGATTTTTAGTGATATTTAATAATTGCAGGGCGTTCTGCCCTAATGTTCATATGGAAACAAAACGCACTCGTCGTTCATTTTCGCCAGAATTTAAAAAACAGGCAGTCCAAAGAGTTTTGCTCTTAAAAGAGCCGGCCGCTAACGTTTCAGCAGAGCTTGAAATTAAGCCGGAAACTCTTTCAAAATGGATCAAAGATTACGAAAAAATGGTTGCCGAAGACCCAAGTTATGCGGCAGCCAGCGCCCCAAAACGCCCGGTAATAAAATTAGCTAAAAAGAAAACCGCACCGGAAACAAATGAATCCTTGGAAGTTCAACCCGAAAATCCCGTAGCGAAAGAATCAGTTCCGACAGCTCCGGTTTTCGAGCAGGTTGAAACCAAAGTCCAAGAAGCTCCTGTCCCAGAATTTGTACAGCCTCAGGAACCAGCCGTAGAACCGGTTGTCCTCACTGTTCCGGTTGAAAACGCCGCTGCAGAAGTCCAACCTGTATCAGAAAACCAGGAAGTATCCGGAGCCCCGGCAGCTGATGATATCAATCCAAGAGCTCAGCAAAATGAAAAAGGTTTCGGCTTACGCAGACAAGGCAAGCAGTTCCGAAATCAACGCCCTAACCGCAACGAAAAGAATCAGCCTAAACCGAACCAGGAATTTATTCAGCCGACAATGACGGTAAGTGAGTTTGTTGAAGAACCGTCTGCCCCTGAAGAACCTCCAAAACCGAAGAGACCGGTTCCCAAGGCTTCCGAAGGCCGTTCTTGGAGAGTAGCTCATGCTTTGGATCAACGTCCGAACTACCGTGAAGAAAACGAAGAACACGGTTACGTTGACGAGTTCTCCATTCCTGCAGAAGACTTAGAACAAGTCTGGCAGATTTTAAGCATCATGCAGGAAAAAGCCGACACTCGCGCCTTTGCTGAAATGGTTCATCAAAAGGGTCTAAATATTCCTGACGAAGTGCTCGAAAATCCAAGAGTAGCCACAATGCAGGGCCCGAACGTTCCCAACAAGCCTTGGTTGAGAAAGATGAGACTGCATCCGGCCGCCGAAGAATTCTTCCAAACTACTCCGGATTACGCTAAAGCCGTATACGAAACTTACGAAGGTCTTGATATCAGACTAGACAAGAACAGTGAAGGTACTCCAATTCTCTCCGTAGAAAGAACGCCAACCGGTTCCAGAGAAATCACTATCGACTTCTCCAAGTTTGATCGCTTTGTTGACGACTTCTATGGTGATTTCGTCAGAGACTGCAAAAAAGTCATGATGGAATTGAATCCGAAAGAATATCCGGGACTCAATGCTTTTATTCGTATTCCAGATGAACCGATGTGGAATCCGAAATTATGGGCCGGTGTCCGCACTTTCACTTGGAATGACGGCGAATCCCTGTCTCAAGCTTGGATTAGATACGCCAACTCCTTGAGAAGAAACAATCGTCCGCATCGTTATTAAGGGCTTAAAGCTTATGCTTTGAAAGCGTGAGCAGCAGTCTACAAACTCGGTAAAGGTTTATTTTTTCTTTACCGAGTTTTTCTTTTCCTCGATATCCGTCGCATCCTCTCCTTTGGACCTTTACCTGTCCTTTTCTTTACAAGCATTTTCTCGGCTTATTTGTTTCGCTCAAGGTACCGAAATGGGCGACACTGGCATATTTTTTGCTTGTCTTTAGTTGAGGTGCTTATGACTTAAAACAAAAGAAAAGGAAAGAAAAATGGAAGCAACACTTAAGACCGGACTTAGGAACCCTAATGTTCTTGAATGGGGAAAATGGAAGAAATTCGGCTTTATCAGCGCCTTTATTGCCTTAACCGTTATTTGTCTCCTCCCTGAACAGCCGGGACTTTCTGTTGCAGGCCAACGCATGATCGGAATTATGATTTTTGCCGTCATTCTTTGGTCGACTTCCGCAGTCTCCTATCCCGTTTCTGCAGGTCTCATCATGACCTTAACAGCGCTCTTTATCGGCTTTTCTCCAGGCACCAACCCGGATCAGATTATAGGGACAACCGCCGGAATGAAAATGGCTCTCGTCGGCTTTTCATCGCCCGCATTCTGCCTGGTTGGTGCTGCTCTTTTTCTTGCCGCAGCCATGACCATTACGGGACTGGATAAAAGAATTGCTTTGTTCGTTCTGCACAAGGTTGGTGCTGAACCGAAACGGATCGTCCTCGGAGTTATTCTCTGCGGACTTATTCTTTCCTTTTTCGTTCCATCTACAACTGCCCGCGTGGCCTGTCTAGTCCCCATCGTTATCGGTGTAATTCAAGCTTTAAATCTGTCGATGAAATCAGCCTTTGCCGCAGCACTCATGATTACCGTCGCTCAAGTGGATTCCGTTTGGAATATTGGCATCAAAACTGCAGCTGCTCAAAACATGGTTGCCGTCAATTTCATCCGAGAGATAACAGGCACTGACATTACTTGGATGAACTGGTTCATTGCAGCCGCACCATTTGCCGCACTGTTGTCCGTTTGCTTGTTCTTCCTAGTCTGCAAGTGTTTCAATGTTGATTCAACAAAACTTGGGAGCTCTTCTGAAATCATCGGAGAGAGACTTCGAGAACTCGGCCCAATGAGTAAGAATGAATGGAAGCTTCTCATTGTTTCCATCATCCTGCTCTCTTTCTGGATATCCGAAAAAACACTTCACCAGATAGACACTACAACCACGACCGTCTGTGCTATCGCTATTCTGATGTGCCCGGGAATCGGCGTCATGAATTGGCAGCAAACAGTCAACAAAATTAATTGGGGAACGCTGCTTCTATTCGGTGTTGGAATCTCTCTCGGATCGGCCCTCCTCTCCACTAAAGCGGCTCAGTGGCTTGCCGATATGATTGTGTTAAGTTTCGGCCTTGAAAACTCCACAACTTTCATGATTCTTGCCGTAATGGCAATATTCTTAATCGTTATTCACTTAGGATTTGCCTCAGCGACAGGTCTTGCCGCCGCCATCATTCCAATTATTATTGCGGTTCTCGGAGCACTTAAAACACCGGGCGTTAATATCATTGGTTTGACGATGATTCTTCAGTTTGTGATTAGCTTTGGCTACATCCTTCCGGTTAACGCTCCGCAAAACATGATTGCTTATTCCACGGGAACTTTTGAAGTGTCTCAGTTTGCGAAATTCGGTTTGATGTTTACATTAGTCGCTTACGGCCTGTTATTGGTGTTGGCACAAACGTATTGGAAGTGGCTTGGCTTAGTCTAGTTGAACACTCAATCCCGATAAAAACGTCCTTCCGGCAGCCAATTCGGAAGGACGTTTTCCTTTGAAATTAAATTCTCTTTGGGATTATGAAGATTAAGCTCTTAAGCCTCTAAGATATTCCGCCGCGGCCTGAGGAGCATTCTTACCTTCTCTGGCGGTAATTCGAACAATATCTTCTGCAATAGCAAATCCATCACAGAGTCCTTTGAGCTCATTGATGAGTTCTGCTGTGACCTCACCCAACCCCACTATGCACGGCAGTTCAGGGTTAGCTTCTTTTGCCAACTGAACCATCTTAGTCACGTTGGCTTTGAGGACATCCGCGGAGACCGGGCCTAGAGCGCCGATACAGTAAAGATAACCTTCCGCTTCCTTTGCAATAAAACTGATTCTCTTGCCGGATGTCGGTGCCACTGTGAAAATAAAATCAATTCCGTACTGGCGGCAGAGTTGTGAGAACTCTTCTCTTTCTTCATAAGGGACATCCAATAAAGCCAAGCCGTCAATGCCGATTTCCTGACACTTTTTCAAAAATGCCTCAGTCCCGTAACCGAAAACCACATTGGCATAAGTTTTGAAAACCAACGGGATACTAACTTCTTTCCTGAGCTCACTAACCATTTCAAAAATCTTGTTAGTTGTTGTCCCGTTTGCTAAAGCACGAACGTTAGCCTCTTGACCCAAAGGACCCTCTCCTGTCGGATCAGAAAAGGGGATTCCCAACTCAACGAGGCCGGCACCGTTCTTAGCTAATGCTTTGACGACTTCTTTTGTAGTCTCTAAATCCGGATCACCGCATGTCACGAAAGGAACTAAAACTGTCGGTGCCGCAAATGCTTGTTTAATGCTACTCATTGATGTCTTCTCCTTTATATCTAGCAATTGCCGCACAGTCTTTGTCGCCGCGGCCCGAAATATTGATAACCATGATTTGGTCTTTGCCCATGGTGGGGGCAAGTTTTAATGCGTGAGCAACCGCATGAGAGGATTCGATTGCAGGAATGATGCCCTCGGTCTTGGCTAAGTATTCGAAAGCATTAACCGCTTCATCGTCTGTCACTGCAACGTATTCGGCTCGGCCGATATCATGGAGATAAGAGTGTTCCGGCCCTACTCCGGGATAATCCAACCCGGCAGAAATCGAGTAAACCGGTGCGATTTGACCGAACTCGTCTTGGCAGAAGTAACTCTTCATGCCGTGAAAAATACCTTCCCTGCCAACAGAGATAGTTGCGGCTGTCTCGGCCGTATGGATGCCTCTGCCACCGGCTTCGCATCCGATTAATCTCACGCCTTCATCATCAATGAAATTGTAGAAAGCGCCGATAGCGTTACTGCCTCCGCCGATGCACGCTAAAACAGCATCCGGAAGACGTCCTTCTTTTTCAAGGATCTGCTCTTTGATTTCTTTGGAGATAACAGCCTGGAAGTCCCTGACGATTTCCGGGAAAGGATGAGGGCCCACTGCAGAACCGAGACAGTAATGGGTATCCTCCAGACGTTTAACCCATTCTCCCATTGCTTCGTTAACTGCATCTTTAAGCGTTGCCGTTCCCGATGTAACCGGAACAACCTCACTTCCCAACAGTTTCATTTTGTAGACGTTAAGGGCCTGTCTGACGGTATCTTCCTTACCCATATAAACAACACACTCCATCCCTAAAAGGGCTGCAGCAGTTGCAGTCGCTACACCATGCTGACCTGCACCGGTCTCTGCAATCAAACGGGTTTTACCCATTTTCTTGGCAAGCAGAGCTTGTCCGAGAACGTTATTGATTTTGTGAGCTCCGGTGTGATTAAGGTCTTCTCTCTTTAAATAAATTTTTGCTCCGCCTAAATCTTCTGTCATACGCTTTGCAAAATAAAGTCTTGACGGGCGACCTGCGTATTCATTCAAAAGTTCCTGAAGCTCTCTGTTGAATTCCGGATCATTTTTGTAATGCTCATAAGCTTCTTCAAGCTCTGATGCTGCGTTCATCAATACTTCCGGAATGTACTGACCACCATGTTTTCCGAAACGGCCTTTACTCATTGTTGATTCCTTGTGATTCTTTTCTTAAAAAGTTGCTTAACTTACTGATCGACTTGTTCAGCTTGGACGCTGAAACTTTTCTCGGTTTCTTACGGCTTGACTAAGTCTCTTTTGGTCAAGCCGCCTGAATGTGAAATTCGAGACTTCTCCGGCATCTACGCCATCGGAAAAATTCTTCATGGCAGATTTCTCTTAGCTGCTTGGTAAGTTTGGAAGCTATTGTTTCTTCCAAAAGAAAACTCAAGGAGGAGAAAGAAAAGAGATCGACTGCTTTGTTCTTATTACAAAGCTTTCCTTTCTTCAAACACGTTTTGTGGCACATGATTGCTCCTCTTCTTGAGGGCAATCAAAAAACCCGCCCTCAAATAAAAATTCCATAAAACTTTTATTCAAGGACGGGCTGTTATTAGCTCGCGGTGCCACCTTGTTTCATAATTGACCTGCATTTATACAAGTCTCTTATGCACTTTACAGGGAACCATCATTCCCTTGGGTAACTAACGTATCCCTTCACGTCGCAGAATACTAAGTTGTCAAACCGTTCCTTGCGCCCTCAGTGACCCATTATGCAAGTCTGCGTTCTGCTCGGATCTCAGCTGCCCGAACTCTCTGTGAGTGCACAACAAGCTTTACTTTCACTTCATAGGTTTAAATTTGATAAGTAGATTACCAAACAAAAAAAGGAAAAACAGAAATCTCCGCATTAATTTCTTCAAGATTGTCCCGCTTTAGTGTTTTCGATGATCTCGTTCTTCTCTACCTTAACGAAACCTCCGGACTCTCTCCAGCTCTCGATCCAGCCATTCAATAAAATTGAGTCTTCAATCTCAACGATCAGTTCGAAATTTCCGTTATCCAGCTGAACAATTTTCTGGGTCGGATTAAACGGCGTTTCTTTCATGTTTACGGCAGTTATGGGATTGGTGAATTCAATCCTTAATTGAACTTTGCTACCGCTTCCGTAATTAAAGTGGTTGTTCTTCACATAGGACTTTAAATTAAAGTTTTTGGGATACTCGGCCTGCATGTCCACGATTCGAACATCTTTCATACGATGAAGAGCAAAATGCCGCAGTTCGCCGCTCCCAACGTACTCACAAACTAGATAAAGCCGCACTTCTTGCTGAACTAGTCCTAAAGGAGAGACTCGAACCTGCTTATCTTTTCCGTCACTGGTGGTGTAACTTATGTCAAGCTGTTTACCTTCGAAAAGTCCGGCAGCAACTTCATTGAAGATACGAGTGAGGATCTTCGGAGGCATCATGGGGATAGAGTCGGAGACAACCGCAACCTTATCCAGCCATTTTTGACGGAGCTTGTCTTCGCTGCCCCGGCCTGGATCGTCTGACTCAGAAAACAAATAATCTAGAGAATTACTAACTTCAGGCGGAAGCTGATACTTTAACTGCTCTTTGGCAAGGTTAAGAAGCAGTTTAGCGTTGTTGTCCAGCCTTAAGGTCTCAAGGCTGGTGACTGTTTTCGTTCTTCTATATCCGAACGGTTTAGAAGAACTATCGCACATGATTCCGCAGTCGGCCTCAACCAACTCTTTCAAATACCGCTGAAAAGTCCGCTTGTTAACGGAGAATCCGGAATTCTCCAGAACCGTCAGCAGCTCTGTGCTAGATATTTTTCGATCAGAGGGGATCCTTTTCAGAATTTCTAAAAGAAGCCTTACTTCCCCAACTCCTGTAGTGGTTCTTGCCATATTTTCTTGTCCGAAATTGGTTGTAGAGAATATTTTACCTGTCCCACCGATCGTTTAGGTGGGTAGATGCATTAGCACTATGAGCTCCCTGAAAAACCCATATTCCGGATCCGCAAATAAAAACTCCCGCGATAATTCCTTCAAGGCATCATCAGCGGGAGTTTTTGTTTAGTTGTTCAAATTAGGCGTTCTGTTCAATAAATTCTTTAACTAATTGAACATTTGCCGGCATATCCGCGACTTTTTGCTGCTTTTCTAATATGCCTTCATATCCGTTAGGCACCGGCGGTTCAAAACCGACTGCCTCAACGATAGTTTTTCCGAATTTGGTCGGAAGAGCAGTTTCAAGACAAATCGTTTTGACGCCGTCAATCTTCATCTTGTAGGCGGCATTTAAGCCGTCTGCCGTGTGAGGATCAACCAAAAACTGATGTTCGTTCCAGGTCTTTCGGATTCTCTCGATGCGTTCCTCATGAGTGCTGCGGGCAGAGCAAACTCCGCTAGCCTTTACACGCTCCCATTCGGGGCCATCCAACAAGAATTCACCTTTGGTCTTCAATTCATTCCAAAGTTCGCAAACTCTTTCCGGATCTTTGCCGCAGATGTCGTAAACATAACGTTCAAAATTAGACGCTTTGGAAATATCCATGGATGGAGAACTTGTCACGTAAGTATGAGCAGAATCTCTGACCTTATAGCGTCCGGTCTTGAAGAACTCGTAAAGGACATCATTCTCGTTGGTCGCGACGATAAGCTGTCTAATCGGCAAGCCCATTTGCTTAGCAATCCAACCGGCTAAAACGTCACCGAAGTTTCCGCTTGGAACAGAAAATGCAATTTCCTCATCCTCACTTTCTGTAGCCTGAAGCCAGCCGCTGAAGTAGTAGACGACCTGTGCAGCGATACGGGCCCAGTTAATGGAGTTGACGGTTCCGATGGAGTATTTGGTTTTGAATCCCAAATCAGCCGAAACAGCTTTCACGATATCCTGAGCATCATCGAAACTTCCTTCGACAGCAATGTTGAAGATATTGCCGTCGAGCAAAGAATACATCTGAGCTCTTTGGAAATCGCTCATGCGGCCTTTCGGAGACAGCATGAATACTTTGATACCTTCACGGCCTCTCATCGCATATTCAGCTGCGCTGCCGGTATCTCCGCTCGTTGCACCGAGAATATTGAGCTGTTCCTGACGTTTAGACAAAACGCATTCAAACAAAGCGCCAAGGTACTGCATTGCCATGTCTTTGAATGCCAACGTCGGGCCGTTGGACAACTCAAGAATGCCGATTTCTTTGTCAAGCCAGACTAGAGGCACAATCTTCGAAAAATCCGTTCCCTCTCTGCCGTGGTCATAAGTTTCCGACGTATAGGTGGACTCGCAAAGATGCGCAATTGTTGAGCGGTTCATGTCTTTGGCAAACAAGGCGGTAACGGCCGTTGCCAATTGAGCATAGTTCAAACCTCTCCACGACTTCAGAGTTTCTTTAGAAACCTGAGGATATTGGACGGGCACAAAAAGTCCTCCGTCCTTGGCTAGACCTTGGAGAATGATCTCTGTATAGGTGGCGGCAGGAACGCCGCCTCGTGTAGAAACGTACTGCATTAGTGAAGTTCCTCTTTACGCAGCAAGACAATTGGTCCGCGAACACTGGAAAGTTCCTGCATGGTTCTGATAGCCTTCTGAACGTCGGCTTCCTTAGTGGTATGAGTCATCATGATGACTTCAGTCTGATGGACCTTCTGAGGAGCTTCTTTCTGGATCAAGGACTCAATGGAAATCTTGTTGTCCGCGATGATTCTAGTGATTTCAGCCAATACGCCCGGTTTATCTTCCACGGGAATTCTCATGTAATAAGAACAGACGGTATCTCCGAAATCAGCCCATGGATTAGCGTTATGTTTTGCGTCAACGGTCGGCATCTTCGGTCTTTCAGAGACATCGACGGAAGCTGTACGGGCAATGTCAATCAAGTCTGCAATAACGGCACTTCCCGTAGGTTCGCCGCCGGCGCCCTTACCGTAGTAGAGAGAACTTTCTGCGGCATCGCCTTTAACGACGACAGCATTCATTGCTCCTTCTACATTAGCTAAAAGTCTTCTGTTCGGCACCAAAGCAGGATGAACACGAACTTCAACGCCGTAATCCGTATTCTTAGTGATACCGAGCAGCTTGATTCTGAAACCGAGCTCTTCTGCATACTTGATGTCTTTAGCTTCAAGCTTGCTAATGCCTTCAATATGAACTTTCTGCATATTGACAGGAACTCCGAAGGCAATAGCTGCCAAAAGCATGATCTTGTGAGCAGTATCGATACCCTCGATATCAAAAGTCGGATCGGCTTCCGCATAGCCTAACTGCTGTGCTTCTGCCAACACGTCTGCAAAACTTCTTCCGGTATCACGCATAGTAGAAAGGATGAAGTTGCAGGTACCGTTGATGATGCCGGCGATCCATTTAACATCGTTAGCGGCAAGACCTTCTCTCAAACCCTTAACGATAGGAATAGAACCTGCGACGGCAGCTTCAAATGCTACGTTGACGCCCGCCTTCTCGGCAGCAGCAAAAATTTCATTACCGTATTCAGCCAAAAGAGCTTTGTTGGCGGTAACAACATGCTTACCTTTAGAGATGGCTTCAAGAATAAGAGAACGAGCCGGCTCAATGCCCCCCATTACTTCGACCACGACGTTGATGTCGGGATCGTTGACAATGTCTTTCCAATCGGAGGAGACGATAACGTCTTCAGCAACGAGCGGAACGACTCTGGCGGTATTTCTGGCAACGACTCTCTTAACGGAAATATCCGTACCGGATCTTTTAACGATCAAGTCCTTGTTTCTTTGAAGAACGTCGTATGTTCCTTTACCCACATTGCCGAATCCGGCAAGACCAACTTTAATTGAAGTTGCCATTCTCAGTTATCCTTATTTCTTTGAAGATTTGGAGGTTTTTGCTGGTTTTGCCGCCTTTTCCTTTGCTTTCTTTGCTGCAGGCTCTGCTTTAGCGGCTGTAACTTTTTTGCCTTTTTTCTTTAATCCTTCAGACTTAGTTGTAATGTGCGGAACTTCTTCCGGCTTAAGCGTAACTTTTGGCTTTGCATTAGCTTCAGCTTCAGAAGGCATATGTGCACCTTTCCAGCGGCGAGTAACGCTCTGACGCTTATGAGAAGCGGTTTCAAGCAGACCATCTTCAATAAACATCTTCTTGATGCCGCGCAACGCCTGTCTGATACGGTCAACGTTTTCAATCAGAGCAATACGGACGAAGCCCTCGCCGTATTCACCGAAACCGACTCCGGGAGAAACGGCAACCTTAGCCTTGTCCAACAGATGGTTTGCGAACTCAACACTGCCCATCGGCTTGTAATAATCCGGTAATTCTGCCCAGATGTACATGGACGCCTTCGGATTTTCGACCATCCAACCGATTTCGTGAAGGCCTTTAACCATCACGTCTCTTCTGTGTTCGTATTCTTTTCTTACTTCTTCAACACAATCCTGAGGACCGTTCAAAGCTTCGATAGCACCAACCTGAATAGGAGTAAATGTTCCGTAATCGTGATAGCTCTTAATTCTTGTCAGAGCGGCAACCAAATCTTTGTTACCGACCATGAAACCAATACGCCAGCCGGCCATGTTGTAGCTCTTACTCATGGTGAAGAATTCAACGGCAACATCACGGGCACCCGGAACCTGCATAATGGAAGGAGCCTTATAGTCGTCATAGACGATATCAGCATAAGCCAAATCATGAACGATGTAGATGCCGTACTTCTTAGCTAAAGCAACCAATCGTTCGAAGAAGCTGATATCAACGCACTGAGCGGTAGGATTGCTTGGGAAACCTAAAATCATCAGCTTAGGTTTCGGAGTTGTTTCAATAACAGCTTTCTCAAATTCGGCAAAGAAGTCTGTTCCCGGGGCCATCTTCACGCTGCGGACGTCGGCACCGGCAATAATTGCGCCGTAGATATGAATCGGATAGCTTGGGTTCGGAACCAAGATAGTATCGCCCCTGTCCAAGGTGGCGAGCATCAAGTGAGCAATACCTTCTTTAGAACCAATCGTAACGATAGCTTCTTTATCCGGATCAAGATCCACATCAAATTTGCGCTTGTACCAGTCACAAATAGCTTTTCTCAGACGAGGAATACCTTTAGAAGCAGAATAGCCATGGGTTCCCGGACGCAGAGCGACTTCAACGAGCTTATCGACGATGTGCTTAGGAGTGTCTCCGTCAGGATTTCCCATGCTCAAATCGATAATATCTTCTCCTCTGTGTCTTGCCGCCATCTTCTTCTCGTTAGTGATATTGAAGACATAAGGAGGAAGACGTTTAATACGTGGAAAATCATTATTCATTTAAGGATCCTTCGATTTTTTGATTACCTGGACCTGCGTCCAATCCATTGAGATCTTATGAATTTACCATTATGAGCGATTCAATAACGTGAATTGGATGGATTTTCAACAAGCAGGCAAAAGAAAACGGATCCTTGAAAATTTTCAAGGATCCGTTTTCTTTTGAATTGAAAGAAGTTTACAAAACGTCAGTTGCGTAATCTGCAAGTCTCGAACGTTCGCCTCTTTGCATAGTGATATGACCGGAATGTTCCCAGCCTTTGAAGCGGTCAACAACATAAGTCAAACCGGAAGAACCTTCGGTTAAATAAGGCGTATCGATCTGAGCAATATTGCCTAAGCAGACGATCTTAGAGCCTGGGCCTGCACGTGTGATCAAGGTCTTCATCTGTTTCGGCGTCAAGTTCTGAGCTTCATCGATAATGACAAGCTTGTTCATGAAGGTACGCCCTCTCATGAAACTCATAGATTTAATGCGGATTCGAGACCGAATCAAATCATTGGAAGCTCTGCGGCCCCATTCGGAGTCATTTGCACTTCCTCTGTTGAGAACTTCAAGGTTATCGTCAATAGCGCCGAGCCAAGGCGTCATCTTCTCTTCTTCGGTACCCGGAAGGAAACCGATGTCTTCGCCGACGGAAACCGTCGCGCGAGTGACAATAATCTCATTAAAGCGTCTCATTTCCATTGTCTGGGTTAGAGCCGCCGCTAAAGCCAAAAGGGTCTTACCGGTACCGGCCTGCCCTAACAAGGTCACGAAATCAATTTCCGGATCCATCAAAAGACTTAAAGCAAAACCTTGTTCACGGTTTCTAGCCGTAATTCCCCACACGGAATTTTTCTGAGAGGTGTAATCAGGAAGAACTCTAACTATCGCAGTGTTTCTGTCCACGCTCTTAACCTGACCGTAGAACGGTGTCCCTTCTCCCTCGTGCCAAATAAATTCATTGACAATGAAAGAAGAAACAAGAGGTCCGGTAATTTCGTACCAGGTATAACCGTCTTGCTGCCAAGATCTCAAATTCTTTCCATGAGCTTCCCAGAAGTTTGCAGGCAGCTGTTTTGTTCCGCTGTAAAGAATATCGCTGTCTTCAATCATCTTGTCGTTGAAGTAATCTTCAGCCTCAAGATTGAGAGCAGCGGCCTTCAGGCGCATATTGATATCCTTGGAAACAAGGATAACTTGCTCGGACGGACGGCTTTCCTTTAATCCTCTGACAACGGCCAAAATTTGGTTATCTGCCTTTCCTGCCGGAAGCATCGGAAGCTGAGTAGAAAAAGGCGTCGTTTGAACATAGAGTCTGCCGAGGCACTCTTTACTGCCGAGCACGGAAAGAGGAATGCCTTCCTCAATCGGACCTTCAAGATGCTGAAGAATTGCATCCAACGTTCTGCTGACCTGTCTGGCATTGCGTGCCACATCAGTCATGCCGCTCTTATGGTTATCGAGCTCTTCCAATGTAATCATCGGCAGATAAACGTCATGCTCCTCGAAACGGAACATACTTGTCGGATCATGAAGAAGGACATTGGTATCCAAAACATAGAGCTTGCGACCTTCTGAGGCTCCGGCTTTGCTGCGTTTCAGTTTTGGCTTATGATTGTTTTCAGACAAAGATGGAACAGGAGCAGCCTTGACAGCTTTTTTAGCTGCACGGGCAACGACTTTCTTTTCTGTGCTCTGAGCAGCTTCAGTCATAACTTCCGCTGTTTGAGCAGTTACCGGCTCTACAGTGCTCTTGGCCTTAACCGTTCTTTTTCTTTTTGGTTTTTCCTGCTTAATTTCAAGCTGAGCCGGAATATCTTTAACAATTGAACCCGGTTTTGTAGGTGCTGAAGGTAATGGCATATTCTTTCCTGCTTTTAATATTTCTTTTAGATAAACCAGGCAGCAATCAAAATCCCGACCATAGTGAAAGCCAAACCAAGCTTGACTACAGTGCCGATTATCATGCCGATCCAAGTGGCAACTCCAACCTTGCCGCTTTTGATCATATCCTGATGGTCAATGAATTCGCCGATTGCCGCCCCAATTAAAGGCATAAAAAGCAATCCCCAAAGACCAGTAAAAATTCCAACGAAGGTTCCGATCATGGAACCGATAATTCCAAGTTTCGTTGCCCCTGCTTTCTTTGCCCCGAGCGACTGTCCGACCCAATCAATAATCAGGCCGATAACAGTCAGTACGCCGATAATGACAATCGGAGTAACTCCAATTTTTTGATAATCATCAATGTATCCGGCCAGCCAAGCTCCGAAGAAAATCATCGGCAAACCCGGAAGAGCCGGAATAATAGTACCGGCCAATCCGACAATAATCAGCAGCACCGCCACTATCCATAAAATAATACTAAGCCACATATTCCTTTTAATCCTGCGGTTGGTACTCTTCTTGGTACCCGTATGCTTTACTCTTGAATCGAGTAAATTCTCCTTCGAAGATCATACCTATTGTGCCGGTAGGACCGCTTCTTTGTTTGCCGATAATGAGTTCAGCATCTCTTTCATTTCCCTCGACTTTGTTATAAACACAGTCTCTGTATAAGAAAAGAATCAAGTCAGCATCCTGTTCGATAGCACCGGATTCTCTCAAGTCACTCATCATCGGTCGTTTATCGCCGCGTTTTTCCAAATCACGGTTCAGCTGAGACAAAGCCATAACAGGGACCCCCAGTTCTCTGGCTAGGGCCTTGAGACCTCGGGAAATCGCACTGACTTCAACCGCACGGTTTTCTGACATGACTCCCCCGCTGGTTGCACTGGCCAACTGCAAATAGTCAATAACGATAAGACCTAATTTGCCGTAACGGCTCTTAAGTTTTCTTGCTCGAGAACGGATGTTCATCACTGATAAGTCGTTGCCTTGATCAATAAGCAGGTTGAGATCCTTCATGGTTTGGACGCCATTGTAGAAACGGCCCCACTGGTCTGCATCCAAACGTCCGGTTTTAAGATTGTCCTGAGGAATTTCGGCAAGGCAGCTGATCATACGGTTAGCGAGCTGATCCGCACCCATTTCCAATGAGAAAATTCCCACCGGCAAGCCGTCCAATGCCACTTGAAGAGCAACGTTCAAAGCAAAAGCTGTTTTACCCATGGCAGGACGACCCGCAACAATAATGAGTTCACCATCATGCATACCGTCAGTCATCTTATCCAGATCGGCAAAACCTGTTCGAATACCTCTGAACTGGCCTTCCGGAACCGGATTTTCCATCAGCTCCTTGAGCTGTTCTTCCAAGGTTTTAAGAGCCGCACCTAAAGAAATAAAATCACCTGAACTTCTCTCCAGATCTTCCGAGATAGCCAATACTTTTGCTTCAGCCTGATCCAGCAGGTCCTCTGCCTGCAATCCTTCAGGAGTAAAGGCTTGAGCAGAAATTTCTGACCCGACTGAAATTAATTTTCTTCGAATAGAACGATCTCGAAGAATTTCTGCGTAGCGAATTAGGTTAGCAGAACCCGGGGAATAGTCGGCCAGACGATTGAGGTATTCAATTCCGCCGGTCTCTTTCTCCTGATTCATCTCTTTCAGACTGTCGGCAACGGTAATGACATCTGCAGGATGATCATTTTCGACAAGTTTAAGGATGTGTTCGAAAATGAGCCTATTGCCATAGTCATAGAAGTCATTGGCATTGATTTTGTCAGAAATGATATCCAAGGCACTGTTGTCGACCAACAATGCACCAAGGATACTGTCTTCAGCCTCTTTTGAGAAAGGAGGAAGTCTCAGTTCTTTTAGTTCATTTGCAGGTGCAGACGAATTTTCCATTTAAATACCTTATAACTACTTCTTTTTATAAAAAATAAATAACCTGTCTCAACCTTCCGGAAGAGACCTGATTTCACTTCATAGCTTACTGACGGATCTTACAATTTCAGCCACCAAAGAATGACAAATGGGCTGTCATCGTTAAGCGATTCTCTTTGAATTTTGTCGAATGATTTGGAAGTGGAACAGGATCATACATCTACAAAAAAACAAAGTCTTTCAGAGCGTTATTTTCGGGTTGCCGCAACAGCTTATTTCTTCCTCTAGTTTTCATAAGAAAACAGCTGAAAGACTTTTATTCAAGAGTTTTTAACGTGGACTACAGCAGACTAAAATCCGCTGTAGTCCAATCTTACACTCTAGGAAAGTATCAGTTTTCTTCAGTTCAGGAGAATCAAAGGCTAATAAGATAAACGGTTGAGATTACAATGAATAATAATCTCCGCTTTAGATAAAAATTCACTTCCTTTAAAGATAATGAAATCTAGTCCGAGCTCAAAATCCAATTGTCGAGAAGAAACCTCTGACCGGCTCCATAAAACAGAAAATCCTTTCTTAGAATTTCTGGAGAGCATAAGACATAATCTGATCTCTTTTAATCTTCTTGAATGCCGTCAGAACACAAACCACCATTTTAAATATAAGGTTCTGCAGGAAAAAATTAGCCTGGGAGTTATCAACCGCATTTCTTGTGATGCATGCAACTTAAGCTTCCAAGCCAAATCTTTTGAGATTCAGAACCATTGCCTGTTCTTCATTTATATTTTCCGAGGAGACTGCGAGATTGCGGAAGGTAACCAGTCCCCTGAAGATATCCGAGAAGGAGAATTTGTCTTTTACGAGGCACTTCAAAAAATTACTATCAAAAGTGATAAACGAGTCGACTTTATCCTGGCTCTTCTATCCGAACCCTATGTATTGACTCACACGAAACATGATCCGGAGCTCTACTGCGGAAGAATTTTCAAATCCAAAAGTGCAGCAAACAAATTATTTTCTTCTGTCTTGGCGACCACCTTCAAATCTCTTCCTTTCCTCCCGCTAGATACGCATGAATTAGTGCTTGACGGTCTTTTTTCTTACCTTCGTCCCAGTTTCAAAGAACTGGAAGTCAATACTGCCTTGACGACTCAAACGCATCTAGACTTTCTATGGTATAAGGGAAACGAAGTGATAAGAAGAAGATTCAAAGATCCATCTCTTCAACTCAGCGATATCGCCGCCGAACTATCCGTGTCAAAACGATATCTCTCGCAAGCCTTCCGCCAACGAGGAACTACTGTCCACAAACAATTAATGGGTTTCCGCCTAAAACGTGCAAGCGTAATGTTGAGTGAAGAACATTGCCGGCATTTTTCAGTGGAGGAAATAGCAAAAAGAAATGGTTTTAAGCAGGTTTCTCACTTCTCTCGTTTATTTAAAGAAGAGTTCGGAATAACTCCTTCAGAAAAAAGAAACAAATCCATTTTTTACTAAATTTTATTCTTGTATAGATAAAAGCTTTTTCTCTTTAAGATAAATAAATACAGATATTCCTTATTAACCATTACATCGTTTTCTCCTACACTAATTCTGCAGACTTTCTGCTTAAACTAAGGAAAGACGATGAAAAAACTACCCCAAATTAATCGTCGCGACTTTCTCACCCTCTTCGGGCTCACCTCTGCAGCAGCGGGTTGCCCGGCGATGGCCAGCGCGATGCAAGCCTCCGATCCAGATAAGCAATATAAAACTTTCCAGGCAACCTGCTCAATGGAATGCCTCCACTGCAATTTACGTGCTTATGTAAAAGACGGTGTAATTGAAAAAATTGGAAATGCAAATGCCTTTGACGGTAAACCTTGTGCCAGAGGTCTTTCTCGAATCAAATGGGTTTACGCCAAAGACAGAATTCTTTATCCGATGAAGCGCGTCGGAGAGAGAGGAGAAGCTAAGTTTGAAAGAATCTCCTGGAATGAAGCCCTAGACACCATCGCAGCAAAAATCAAAGAGGCTATCCAAAAAGGAGGTTCGGAGTCTTTGCTCTTTACATCCGCCTCCGGAAATATGGACAGTCTATTCAACCCTTCTCAGGTTGCCTTCGGTAACTATTTGGGAGGCACTACAAGAACAGCAGGCTCTTTATGTTGCTCAGCCGTTACCGCAACCATGATGCCTATGGTAGGTAAACGTTATGTAGATACGCGTGACACGATTGATCAAGCAAAATACATCATTTGCTGGGGAAACAATCCGCTTGTGACGATGCAGGCTTATTGGCACTATTATTTAAAGGCAAAAGAAAATGGCGCCAAAATAGTTGTAATTGATCCTCGTAAAAATGAAACTGCCTACAGAGCAGACAAGTGGGTTCCAATTATCCCCGGTACCGACAGTGCACTTGCCCTTGGCATGATCCGCTGGATTGCGGAAAATAATCTGCTTGATACTAAATTCTTACAAGAACATACAGGCGCAGGCTATTTAGTTGGAAAAGATGGAAAACTTCTTAGAGAAGATCCTCAAGATCCTAACTCTTACTTAGTGCTTGATACCAAAACAAACAAGTTGGCGCGCCACGATGCCCCAGGCGTAGTCCCGCAACTTCAAGTAAAAGACAACCCAGAGTACAAAACTGTTTTGACTATGGTTCTTGAACAAGCGGAACCTTGAACTCCGGAAGCTGTAGAAAAAACAACCAGCGTCCCGGCTGCAACTGTCAAAGAATTAGCCCATGATTATGCAACAAGCAAAGCTTCCATGATCGTTAACAACATGGGTTCTTTCCAAAGAACTGAGTTTGGCTCTCAGGCAGTCGGCGGTCAGTACTATCTTGCGTTCCTCACCGGAAATATCGGCAAAGCCGGAACAGGCATATGCGATGCAGGCGGTGCACAGCAAATGGCTAAGTTTGGAGCTCCTATTCCGGCTCCATTAGAAAAACCCAAGAAAGTTGCTCCTATTCCAACCGCAAAACTTGGCGAATATGTCCTAGCCGGCAAACCCAATAAGATCAACTTCTGGTATACCCAGACTTGCGGCATTGTTGGTCAGTGGCCTAATGCCAATAAAGTGATTGAAGCCGTAAAGAGCGTTCCCTTCTTTGTCGTTGCGGAAAGTATCATGACTCCTACAGCGACTTATGCGGATATTCTTCTTCCGGCCACCACTGTCTTCGAATACGACTCTGTAATGGCAGGCACGAGAAACCATTACGTCCAATTAATTGAAAAAGCAGTAGAACCTCAAGGCGAGGCCAAGCCTGACTATGTCATTTTCGGAGAACTAGCCAAGAGACTTGGCTTTGGTGGCCGCTACATAGTGCCGGTCGAGCAGATGATCAAAAATGTTCTTAAACCTTCCGGCATTACCTACGAAGAAATTAAGAAGGGTCCCGTCTGCCCGGTTAAGGGTCCTTGGATTCCTTTCAAAGACGGAAAATTCTATACCCCGACAGGCAAAGCTCATTTCTTCTGCGAACCATGGGCAGCCAAAGGCTTCTTACCGGTCGTCACCTATCGTCAGGTCAAAGAAAGTCCTGTCGGCAATCCTGAACTAGCGAAGAAATATCCTCTTATGGCCGTCCAGAGAAAGGTTATTCGAAACATTCACACAAGCTTCCAGAATAATGAATGGCTCGATGAACTCTTTGCAAAAGAACCGACAGTTCAGATGCATACCAAAGATGCACAAGCACGAGGAATTAAGCAAGGTGACAAAGTTGTTGTTTATAACGACAGAGGCCAGCATCCGACAGTTGCTATTGTGAATGATGACATCCTACCTGGCGTTTTATGTCTCGAAAACGGATGGTGGATGGGACAAAACGGATTTAATTCTTCTTCTGTTCTCACCAACGATACTGTTGAAATTCTTGGAACTGGAACCAGTATTTGTTCAACTCTTGTCGATGTTAAAAAGGCGTAATCATGAAAAAATTAGGTTTTGTATTTGATGCACGCCGCTGCAACGGCTGCAGAGCATGTGTAATCGCATGTAAAGAACAACAGAAAACACCGGATGGAGTCTGGCTTAGACAAGTCAAAGAAACTCCAAACCAAATGATGTGGTTAAGTGTTGCATGCAATCATTGCGAAAAACCAGCATGCGTATCAGCCTGTCCTGTTAAAGCTTACACACAAGAGCCTGACGGACTGGTTGTTCAAGATCATGCTAAATGCATTGGCTGCCAAGCCTGTATTGCTGCTTGTCCCTTTAAAGCACCGGTCTTTGATCCGGCAAGCAAAAAAGTCTTTAAGTGTGACGGCTGCATCAAGCTTCTGGCCGCCGGCAAACAGCCTGCTTGCGTACAAGCTTGTACGCAAGGTGCTCTTCAGTTCGGTCCTATCACCGAACTCAAGAAGAAGTATCCTGAAGCGGTTGTTGCAGGATTTGAGTGGGCCAACAAGTATTTTGGATATCCGGCCAATTCACAGACCGAACCTCATCTTGTCATAGTTCCTCTGAACTAATGTCTTCCTAACTACAGGGTAAGCCTTCTTAGAAGGCTTACTCTTTTCATACAGAAAAGACTGTTGTCTCATCGGCTACTTTTTTAGCAAAATCGATGAAGTTGTCTTTTGTCCCTACTACTACAATACAGTCGCCGACTTCTGCCGTCTCTTCCTGAGCTTTTCGCTCAATATCAAGCAAAATCTCTTCTTCCGTCACTAAACCTAAGAGGTTCTTCGATACCTTTTTCCTAGTGGCAGAAATCAGAATAAGACCGAATCTGGCAAGATTGAAATTTCTATACGGGAACCCGACAAATTTCTTGGGAACTTCCAGCTTAGAGACCAAATACTCGGGCGTAACGCTAAGAGAAGTTACCTGTGAATGAAAATTCAGCTCGTTTGATAAATCTTCGGCCGCCCGTTTTTCAGGCGTCAGAATCCTGTCTATAGAAAAAGCCTCCAAAATAGATTGATGGAGGTCATCAATAGCGCGAGCAAAGATTCTCTTGACCCCGCCCTCTTTCAAAAGAGCGACCGCCCGCAGACTTGAACGGAAATCCTCTCCGATCGCTACAATAGCTATATCGATATTCTTCAACGGAAGCATATTCAAGGAGCTCTTCTCCGAGCAGTCCATCATGTAGACGGAACTCAATTTGTCTTTAACTGCCTCCAGATTATTTTGTTTGTTATCCACGCCAATAACTTCATTCCCCAAGAGAGTCAGATTTATGGCGAGATTCCTCCCATAAGTTCCCAAGCCAATTACTAAATAACGCATAACCTTCTCCTTAGTTAATAATGACGTTTTCTGTCGGATACGTGCTGTCTATTTCTTTTTGTGCTCCTAAAAATCCCATAAGAATTGACAGTAATCCGACACGGCCTAAGAACATGGCCATACAAAGGCTGTATTTAGAAGCAGAAGACAGTTCAGCAGTAATTCCCATTGATGAACCTACTGTAAACAATGCCGACATCACTTCAAAAATAATGTCTTTAAAACTCATCTGCGGTTCTAAAAACAGAAGTACAAAAGTAAAGAAAAAAACCAATAAAGTCGAAATGACCGCCACGCTGTAGGCTCTGTTTACAGCGGAAGCGGAAATTGTACGATTAAAGGCGGAAGGTTCTTTATGACCCGTAATCGTTGCCTTCAGACTCAGCAAAATAACCGCCAATGTATTCACTTTCACGCCGCCGGCCATTGACTGGGATGAGCCGCCCACCCACATTAAAAGGCAAACCATCAAAACAGTCGGAACGGCAAATTCGGCCGGATTAACGGAAGCAAATCCTGTAGTTCTCGGCAAAATAGCATTAAATAGAGATTGGATGACTTTTGTAGAAAAATCCATTCCTTTTAAAGTACCGTTATATTCAAAGATGAAAAAGAAAATGGTTCCTAACGCTACCAATACCAATGACGTAATCAATACGAGTCTGGTATTCAAATCTACTCTAACCTTTGATTCGAATCTTTTGTCTTTCCAGATGGTTCCTTTGATTTTTCCAACAAGCTTGTCTTTATAGTTAATCAAAATCGGGAAACCGATAGAACCTAAAAACATCAGAAAAGAGATCTCTAAATAAAAGCTCTGAGAGCCCAACATTAGAGCTTGGTTGCTTAGACCATCTTTGATGGTGGAAAATCCCGCATTGCAGAAAGCGGACATGGAATGAAAGATCGAAAAAATCAATCGATCGTGCGGGGATGCAAAAAGTTCGGGAGGCACCGACATGTAAATTGCAAATGCTCCAAGGCTTTCTATCACTAAGGTAAATCCAAGCATATACAGCACAGTCGGCAAAACGGCATCCATGGATTTTGAATAAATAGCGTCTCTTATCAGCAGTTGGTTATAGATAGAAGCTGAGCCGGAATAGAAAATAGAGAATACGCTGGTAAACGCAATAAGCCCTAATCCTCCTACCTGAATCAAAATTGAAAGAATCAACCATCCGAACGGCGTGAACATGGTTGAAATATCAAGAGGAGATAGTCCGGTAACGCAGACGGCACTCGTAGCAATAAAAAAGGCGTCCGTATAACTGATAGGAACAGTTGTACTTTTGGGCAGCATGAATAAGAATGAACCAATCAGAATTACAAATAAGAAACTGCTTGCTAAAAGCAAGGAAGGATTGGTCTTTTTTCTGTCAGCCAACTCCAGGCACTTGGCGCTTAAGAAAATAATGGAATAACTGATGAGCGTGAAAGTTAAAAAATCTTCGCTTTGCAAATACTCGAGAATATGATTCCTACTGTCAGGGCTCAAAAAAGCAATTAAGCACACAAGGACCAAAATATTGACTGCAATTCTCAGCCACCCGCTTTTTATAAAGTACTTTTTAAAATCGAAAATAAGAGCCAGAACAACAATGAAGCTGAACCAAGCCAAACATATGTGAAGGCAAATGAGAATTCTGTTCACATCCTTGGCGGTAGTGTTCAAGCCGTATAACGACGCTATCCCGACAAGCGCTCCGATGCAGAAAAAAATAGTTATGGCAATGCAGCTGATTCTGATCGCTTTAAGAATGAAAGACGGATCATGGAACTTAGAAATCTGCTCATGAGAATGGCGCCACAAAGAACGCTTTATGTTCTTTTCCAGCTGGCTAAGTTTCGAATTCATGATTCACCTTTCCTTCCTCTGCTGCATTTCCCAAGAGAAAGCCTTCAGAACAGAATTTCCCACAAATCCCGGCACCGAATTCGTAATAATTACTTGCATCCTTGTTCGTGTAATGTTGTAACGTGAAAAGGATAAGGAAGAAATCGAAAAGAAGAATACTATCGATCCTCAAATCGAGGCCTAGAATTCAGAACTGAAGAAAGGAAAAGCTGCTGAGTAAAATTCTTTGTATAGAAATTTTTGAAATTAAAGATATAGATTCAGCAAGTTGAAACTTTCACCCAATGGGTGTTTGTTATCCGTTGGCCGCTAACTATTTTGGTCACACAAAATATAGCGAAAAAGAAATATCTCTCGGTTCTCAGAGATAGAGTTATTAAAAAAAAGACCTCTCAGCGTAAACCGAGAGGCCGTAAGTCAAAATTAAATTGACTGCAGATTAAGCTTCAGCGACAACCTTAACTACTACATCAGCGATGATGTCGTGGTGAAGGTCGATCTGGAGTGTGTATTCGCCAATAGCCTTGATTGCGCCCAATGGAGTGCGAACCTGGCTCTTGTGGATTTCGTAGCCGAGCTTATCAAGAGCTTCAGCAACATCCATATTAGTAACAGAACCGAACAAACGTCCGTCAACACCAGCCTTAGAAGCGATAGTAAGAACGATACCGTTGATCTTTTCTTTCAATTCTTCAGCCTTAGCAAGACGTTCTGCCTGAGCGCGTTCGAGCTCAGCACGCTTTGCATTGAATTCGTCCAAAGCAGCCTGTGTAGCACGTTTGGCTTTCTTTGTAGGAATCAAGTAGTTGCGGGCAAAACCATCTTTAACTTTGACGACGTCGCCAAGCTGACCAACATGAGGAATTGTTTCAAGAAGAATAACTTGCATCTCTTTTCCTCCGATTACTGGTTGTCAGTGTAAGCAAGAAGAGCAAGGAAGCGAGCGCGCTTAATTGCTGTATCAAGCTGACGTTGATAACGTGCCTTAGTACCAGTCAAACGTGCAGGCATAATCTTGCCGTTTTCTTGGATGAAGTCACGAAGTGTGTCGATATCTTTGTAGTCGATCTGTTCAACATGATCAACTGTGAAGCGGCAGAATTTTTTGCGTTTGAAGAGCGCATTCTGCTGATTAGGGTTACGAGGTTTACCCTTTCCTTTGGCGCCAAAAGCCATGATTAAACTCCTTTATCGTATTCCGTAATGTGTAGAACTAGCTTAGATGAACGTACTGAAGAAGTAGCGATGAATCCTCGAAGAATTAACTGAGAACCAAGCTCTTCTTTACTGAGAACCTCTCCAATCTTGCCCAGTGCAACTGCGGTAAATTTGAAGTTGTTCTTCCTGTCGCTGTCAGCTTCTTGAGTCACACCGGTATGCTGAAATCCGCATTCACAGACCGCAACACCGGCCAAGGTGTATCTCAAAGCCTCTCGGCTGATTAACTGAGCTGACAGTTGGAAGCCGTTCACCTAGAACCTCAGAATTAGGCCTGTGGTTCTTCAGCTTTTTCTGCAGGTTCAGCAGCAGCTGGTTCTTCTGCCTTCTTAGCAGCTTCAGCAGCAGCGGCTTTGCGAGCCTCTTCTTTTTCAACAGCCTTCATCATTGGAGAAGGTTCTGTTTCAGCTTTCTTCATCTTGACAGTGAGGTGACGAAGAACGGCGTCGTTAAAACGGAAACCATTTTCGATTTCATCAAGGACTTCTGGACCGCATTCGATGTTCATAAGAACATAGTGAGCTTTAACAAGCTTTTCGATCGGGTAAGCCAACTGACGACGGCCCCAATCTTCAACGCGGTGTACTTTACCTCCGTGGCTTTCCACGAAAGTCTTATGACGTTCAATCATTGCCGGAACTTGTTCGCTTTGATCCGGGTGAACGATGAAACAAATCTCGTAATGACGCATTTAGCCTCCTTATGGTTTTTAGTCGCCCGGAGCGTCTTCCGGTGTGACAAGGACTTCGAAAACGCGAAATTCTACACCTTTTTACACTTAAATAAAAAAGTTGAAGTCCGCGGTTTTGTAAATAAATTAAGCAGTTCTTTGACGAACCGTCTCATAAAGACAGATTCCGGCAGCAACGGAAACGTTCAAACTTTCCACACTGCCGAACATCGGAATACTGGCAAGGTCAGAACAGCGTTTTCTGGTCAGCTGACGCAATCCGTCGCCTTCGGCTCCGAGAACCCATGCGAACGGACCTGTCTGATTAAATTCAAAAATTGTTTTGGTTGCTTCCCCGGCCGTACCAACTACTTCAACACCGGCATCCTTTAATTCAACAATACTGGCGGCAAGGTTGGTCACGCGAACGAGAGGAATGCTTTCTGATGCCCCGGCACTTGCTTTGATAGCAGCCGGAGTCAAATCTGCAGATCTATCTTTAGGCACAACGACAGCCTGAACACCGGCTGCATCCGCAACTCTTAAACACGCGCCCAGATTTCTCGGATCGGTGACACCGTCCAGGATCAGCAAAAGAGTTTTCGGATTAATTGCGTCCATCAGATCATCAAAGCTCATCGCGCTTTCGATAGGCTTTGCTAAAGCCACCAATCCTTGATGAGGAATGCCTCCTGATAATCCTTCCAATCTTTGATGATCGGCCTTCATGACTCGAACACCGGCTTTTGCCAGTTGCTCAAGAATCTGCTTCATGCGTGCATCACGACGATTAGGATCGGCGTAAACAGCTTCAATAGTTGAAGGATCTTTTTTCAATCTTGCGCTGACTGCATGAAAGCCGGTCAGCACAGTATTATTTTTTGCCATTCTTCAAATCTGCCTTCTTATTTGGTTTTCGCAGCCGAAGCTCTTTTGGAGCGCGCCGAAGTCCTTTTCGGCGCCTTTTCTTCTTTTGCAGGCTCGGCTTTTGTTTTTTCTTTAGATGCTCTGGATCTAGACTTAGCAGAAGATGCTTTAGCTGCCTTCTTGGCAGGAGCCTCCTCAACCGGAATAAATTCTATTCTGCGGTTCTCTAAGTCACAACGCATTAGTTTAACTCTAACAGGTGTACCTAATTTATAGACCTTGCCTGAGTAGGAGCCTTTCAGCTGATTCAGTTTTTCGTCATAGACAAAGTAATCGGCGCCGAGCTCAGCAACGTGGATGGAACCTTCTACATAGTAGTCGTTCAAAGTAACAAAGATTGCAAACGGAGCTACTCCGGTCACCACTCCGCTGAACGTCTGTCCGATAAAGTCCCTCATGTAGTAGCACTTTAACCAGGCCATGACGTCGTAGCTGGCTTCATCTGCCCTTCTTTCGTATTCAGAGCACAACAAACCAAGTTTTTCCCAGGTTTCAATGTGAGGGATCTTCTTCGCACCTTCTTCAGATTCAGCCTCCGTCTTTCTAAGCTGGAGGGTTGTTTCAGACAGATCGGGCTCAACCAACAGTTTCGGAACGTAATGTTTACCAGCCAAAATTCCTCTGATAGCTCTATGGACCAACAAATCCGGATAACGTCTGATCGGAGAAGTAAAGTGAGTGTATGCCTGATAAGCCAATCCGAAGTGGCCAAGGTTATGAGGACTGTAAACCGCCTGCTGCATGGATCTCAGGAGCAGCATCTGAAGAGGAACCTTATCCGGTCTGTCTTTAATCTTATCCAGAACTTTGCAGTAATCTGCAGGTGTCGGCTTGTCTCCTCCTTCCAAAACCAATCCGAAAGGCGCAAGGCTGGCTCTGACCTTCTCCAACCTGTCTTCGCTGGGCGGTTCATGAACTCTGTAAAGGCATGGAGCTTTATTTAACTGCAAAAGATCTGCGGCGCATGTATTTGCCACCAGCATCATCTCTTCAATCAAGCGATGTGCATCGTTTCTCTCCCTTGGAAGAATTTTCTCAATCTTTCCCTGAGCATCGGCAACGATGTAAGTCTCGACGGTTTCAAAGTCCATTGCTCCTCGGTACTCCCGAGAAGTCAACAAAATTTTGAAGAGGTCATAAAGATCTTTTACATGAGGATAGACATCCTTCATCGCAAGGGCTGCCGGACCATTCGGATCTTGCAAAGCAAGCCAAACATTGTCGTAAATTAATCGAGCAGCCGAACAAATGACTGCCGGGTAGAACTGATAGGCAATTACTTCTCCCTTACGGCTGAGAACGGCATCGCACACCAAAGTACACCGATCTACATTCGGATTTAAAGAACACAGCCCATTAGAGAGCTCCTCAGGAAGCATAGGAATAACTTTCGTTGGAAAGTACACACTTGTCGTTCGTTCCTGTGCGTCTTTATCAATCGCAGAGCCTGGTTTTACATAATGTGAGACGTCAGCAATAGCAACGAGCAAGCGGTAGCTTCCGTCTTTTCCTATAGGTTCGCAATAAACCGCATCATCGAAGTCTTTTGCATCAGGACCGTCAATTGTCACAAACGGAATGTCTCTTAAATCAACCCGGTTTCTCAAATCAGTTTTTGTGACGTGATCTGAAAACTTTTTGACGGCCTCAAGAGTTGCTTCGGAAAATTTATGCGGAACACCGAACTTTCTAACGGCAATCTCGATTTCCATGCCTTTGTCTTCCGGTTTCCCAATGACTTCCTTCATCGTCGCATGAGGGCGCAAGGACAAGAAACCGGCATCTTTCAGTTCAATTTCAACGACATCCCCCGGAGTAGCATTCTGGGTGTCTCCGTCAATAATAAAATCCTGCTGAATTCGCGGATCTTCGGGCTTAACAATCTTCCTGCCTTTCACGGGTTCGTACACTCCAACGATAGTCTTGAGTTTTCTTGAGACTACCTTATGCACGGAGGCGATCATCTTATCTTTATAGTCGAAACCAACGCATGTGGCTTCAACTCTGTCGTCAGGAAGCAGTTTTTCCATTTCTTCATCAGGGATGAAGAGATCCGGCACATCCTCGTCGCAAATTAAAAAACCAAAGCCATTCTTATGAGCCTGGACCACGCCGGTATAGATTTTTTTGTCTCCGATGTAGCTAATCTTATTAATGTGGTCACGTTTAATCTGTCCGTCTTTAACGAGCTGCTCAAGGACGTCTTTAACAAATGATGCGCTCACGCCGAATTTTTTAATCAGGCGAGTTATGAGGATCGACATTCCTATTTCACCTTGGCAGGAGCAAAGGTAATTCAAAAAACTCTCTTTGGCCTCACCAATAGTAGAAATCGGTTCGAAGTCTTCTTCCCATCTTGTCTCTTTAGATTTTTTTCTCGAAGTAATTTTGGGTTCCTCTTCAAGCAAATTTATATGATTTGAAAATTGTAACTTCTATAAATCGAGGAGACATCTAAAAACCGCTCAGACTGGAGAAAGTCTCCCACGGAGCCTTAAATTCCAGTTCAAAGGGTTTGGTGCCCACGACTGGACTCGAACCATCATCATCTTACGGGCACCAGCACCAAAATTATCTTACGGACTCATATTTGACAACCGGATTTGTTTGTGTAAAATCTTGGGTTCGTGCCCATGTGGCGAAATTG
>UQNA01000010.1 GCA_900542195.1 uncultured Sutterella sp.
ACCAAGCTTTATGCGGAGTCTTGGAGGAGAGGATAACGGCAGACTTAACAACTGAGTCTTCACCTAAAACAGGATAAAGGAACCAGTAAACCGTCAGATTTTCCATCTTGCTCAACGTTTCCTGCACAAGACGTTTGCACCATCCGCAGTTAGGATCGGCGAAAACTGCAATTTTTGCGCTGCCGTCTCCTAACTTAGTCGTAAAGGCGTGTTCTACCGGCCAATTTTTTTCATCGAATTTCATTGTTCAATCTCCAAAAAAATTCTAGAAGAACTATAGAAAAGAACCTGTGAATGCAAGTGCTCTACTTTCCAAAATGAGTTATGGGTGCTGAGGAGCTTCAGAAAGAAGGTTCTCAAGATAATCAATGCCGACTGCGCCCGGAGCTCTCTTTCCGGAAGGTACAAAGACAGTCGGGGTTCCTGTGATGTTGAGTTTGGAACCAAGCTCAATATTACGATCTAAAGCAGAAATATCACAGTTTGCAGCGCGTTTAGGAGCAGCTTTGCCTTCCAAAAGCTGCTGCTTCCAAGCCAAAGCACGATCTTTAGAACACCAGATATTAGCGCTGGCCTCCTTGGATCCGGCTGTGATTACCGGGTACAAGAAAGTATATATAGTTACGTCCTTCATGCCCGCTAAGCTAGCCTCGAGCTTCTTACAAAAGGAGCAGTTTGGGTCGGAGAAAACGGCAATCTGTCTGGATCCGTTGCCATGAACTGTCTTAATTGCGTCTGCAAGGGGCAAAGAAGAAAAATCAATTGTCAAAAGTTTATCTTTTGCTTCTTGAGTGAGATTCTTTCTGGACAGGGTATTGAAGATTTCGCCCATCAAAACATGATCCCCGGTCGGATCCATGTAAATAATCTCATTATTCACGGCTAATTCGTAGAGTCCGGGAATCGGAGAGGGAAGCACATGCTTGACTTGGACTCCCAAACGTCCTTGAGCTAGTTTTCTTATTCTATCCAACTCTTTTTCTTGTGCAGAATCATTAGTGCTTTGCACAACTTCTTTTGCTTCGGCGGGAGCGGCTTTTTGTTCAGGTGTTTGAGCCTGTCCAGCACCGCAAACGGCGGCAAGGACAGCTAAACAAATAAATTTCTTGAGCATCTCTGACTTTAACCTTGTATGTAATCAATACGAAAAGCAATAAATCTTTAGCAGGCCAATAATAACAGTTGAAGTAATTGCTCAATCTTAAAAAATTAATCTTTGGTTTCAAGATATCTCGCGGTGCATGGCCTGCAGAAGAAGTGAACTTTTCTCAAAATGTAAATAAATTTAACTTTTTGTCCGGGACAGTTGCACGATTAAAATTTCTCCTGTATAGTTCGACTTCTCTTGATTGAGCCGGCTAGATAGCTCAGTTGGTAGAGCAACGGACTGAAAATCCGTGTGTCGATGGTTCGATTCCGTCTCTAGCCACCAGAATAAATATCCCGAGGATGTAAAAGTCCTTGGGATTTTTTCTTACAATTAAGATATTCCGATCATTGGGGAGTAACCGTTAGACATTCCGGTGTCTAAGACAGGGTCAACATACTTGATTGAATAAATCATGGCGCTGTCGGTTTTCAGCTTGGTGAGACCAACGATAAAAAGGCGGCCGCCGGTCTGCCTGTTTTATCGTTGATTTTACTTACCGGCAGAAAAGAGAAAACAATAATGGAAACCCTATTACTATCTACCGGTGTTGTCGCACTTGCAGAAATGGGCGACAAAACCCAGCTCTTAGCCTTCCTTCTAGCTTCTCGATATAAAAAGCCGTTGCCTATCATCTTAGGTATTTTTGTCGCGACCATCTTTAATCACACATTGGCAGGGCTTGCAGGATCTTGGCTTGCCGGACTCTTCAGTCCTGATGTGTTGAGATGGGTCCTTGCCTTGTCGTTCGTTGCAATGGCTATTTGGATTCTTATTCCGGACAAAATGGACGATGATGGCATCCCTCAAAACAAATTCATGGAAAAATGGGGTGTATTTGGAATTACTTTCATTACCTTTTTCTTGGCTGAAATGGGTGACAAGACACAAATTGCTACCGTTGCTCTTGCGGCCAGCTACGGCACCCCGTTCATCATTGTTGCCGGTACGACCCTGGGTATGTTAATTGCCGACGTTCCTGCGGTTTGGATTGGCGACAAACTTTCGGAAAAAATACCGGTTAAATGGGTACGCTTAATTTCCGCGGCTCTCTTTGTAATCATCGGCATCTTCGTAGCCTTGGACTTCACGCCGAAAATCTCTTAACTTGCGTACTCTCAATCTGAGAAAGAGAGTTTGAGGAACCTGGAAAGCTTTTTAGAATTGAATCATCTGTCTTAGAAACAGAGAGGATAAATATGAAGAAACTTTACCGAGGACTTCTGCTCGTTCTATCCATCGCAGGGCTTCTAGCTCTCAATGGATGTACAGCGGTGCAGGAACAAGTCAATCCTACTCAGATGAATTCGCAATGGTTGAATCAAAGCGTTACTTTTGATCAAAAAACCATTACCGGAATTTTAGTTGTTGCGGTGTCCTCAGATCCGACTACCCAAAGGCTTTACGAAGATATTACGAGCACGACGTTTACTTTGAACGGTATTCCTTCGGAACCGGCGTACAAATATCTAAACCCAGGATCCGGCGTTCTGCTTCAAAACGGAGGCCTGAACCTACCGATTCTTCGACAAGCGGCCAAGAATGCTAAGGCAAGCGACATCCTCGTCATTACGTTTAACGGTGTAAAAAACCAGACGGTCTACAATCCCGGTGTGACGTGGGGTCCCGATCCTTTCTGGGGCGGCCCTTTCGGACCCGGACCATTCGGTCCCGGACCGTTCATGGGACCTGGTCCGTTCATGGGCCCCGGTCCGATGTGGGGAGGATGGGCAATTCCACCCTCAGTTACTACCAATCAGTATTTAGTGAGCAATATCCAGCTTTTGCTGGCAAAGGACTATCAAACTTTGTGGACAGCTTCCTTCACTACACTTCTTGAGCAGTTTTCAAATGAAAAAACTATTGAACTTTACTCTCAGCTGTTAGTGCAGAAACTTTTGTCCAATGGCTTCATGATTCCTCTGCAGACCCCAAGCTATCAAATCAAAGCTCCGGTCTTAAATCCAGGCGTTACGCCTGCTCCTTAGATTTCGCTTGAGAAAAGAGCCGAGAAATTCTGACGCAGTCTTCGATATGTTTATTCCCGATAAACTTCATCGCGGCGAACGAAATCCCGGCTCCGGCAACTTGCCCGAGAATCGGAACAAATTTCGCAGCCTGTGTTGCCGTTATCTGTACGCTTAGTTTCTTAAGCACCGCCGTCACTAACGGAGCCGTAATATACTTTCCGGCCCACGAACTGCCAACTGCCGTAATCATGGCAAATACTTGAAGCCTCTGATCCGTGGATAATTTCTCTATTTCTCGGGGAGAAAGTCCGAATTCCGAGTTAACGGAATTCAAGATCGAAGCCATCAAGGCAACATCAACGGTAATATTGACTCCGGGAATCGGCACCAACGAAGCCCCTGCGCTATACAAGGCTCTTTTGGTAACGAGTTTCTTACAGCGTTGAATTGCCGCTTCGAGATCATCGTCTTCCGTAGGAATCTGTCTGGACTCTCCGACATTTTCCTGCTCTTTACGAACTACGGGTAGTTTTGTTGTCATTACCGTTCCTCGTTTCTACCTAAAGAATTACACTTTAAGATAAGAATAATGCACTATTTCTAATATGGTAAGTCGAAGTGGGTTGGTATGCTTGGCCATAGCAACTATAATTCACGTTTTTTATTAAACACTCTGTGACGCCGTTTTTTCATGAATCTGCTTATTCTTGGTCTTAATCACAACACTGCCCCTCTCTCTTTGAGAGAGAAAGTATCCTATGGGCCGGATGAGCTGAAAGATTCTATCAATATGATTCGAGCAATGCTCTCACCCCAAGACAAAGGAGGCATCTCGGAAGCTGCAATTCTTTCTACGTGCAACCGTACCGAAATCTATTGCGCAGCTCAGGATCCTGAAAAAGCAGCCCGCAGCCTAAGAGAGTTCATTGCGGAACAAAAACAAGTTCAACTTGCCGAACTCGAAGAACACCTTTATCTCTACATCGGCGAAGAAGCAGCCAGACATGCATTCAGGGTTGCCTCGGGCTTGGACTCCATGGTCTTGGGTGAAACCCAAATCGTAGGTCAAATTAAAAAAGCCGAAAAAACAGCTCAAGAAGCCCGTTCTTTAGGCTTGTATCTTCACCATTTGTTCCAAAAAACTTTTTCAGTAGCCAAAGAAGTTCGGTCAACTACTGAAATCGGCACAAGATCTATTTCTTTAGCCGCGGCCGCCGTCAGAGTGGCCAACAGAATTTTCGGGAACATCTCTGATTCCAGCATCTTATTCGTTGGAGCCGGTGAAATGATTGAACTGTGCGCAGCGCATTTCTGTGCACAGAATCCTAAAAAAGTCACGGTCGCCAACAGAACTGTTGAAAGAGCGCAAGCTCTTGCGGACCAGATTGGCGCCGATGCCATCAAACTTTCCGACATGCCGGAAGTAATGGCTGACTACGACATTGTTGTCTCCTGTACCGCCAGCTCTCTGCCTATCATCGGACTCGGCATGGCTCAACGAGCCATTAAAAAACGCCGTCACCACCCGATGTTTATGGTGGATTTGGCAGTACCTCGCGACATTGAAGCGGAAATCAGCAATCTCGATGACATTTATGTGTATACCGTTGATGATCTCGGCAAAGTAGTTCAAGCAGGCATAAAAGGGCGTCAGGAAGCAGTGAAAGCCGCTGAAGTTCTCATTCAAGAAAGAGTCAACGAATTCCACGTTTGGATGTCTGCCCGAAATTCCGTACCTCAAATTATTTCTCTAAAGGAAAAAGCGGAAGCTCTTCGCGAAAGAGAAATAAAAAAGGCTAGACGAGCCTTGGCCAAGGGAGAGGACCCTGAAAAAGTTCTGGAGCAAATGTCCAAATCTTTGATGAATAAGTTCATCCACGATCCGCTTACTACTCTCAGAAATAATCAAAGTCTTCCTGATGAAGACTATCAGAAAGTTTTAGACCTCTTACAGAACTTTTTCTTGTATCACGGCCATTAGCGATCGCTCCTTCTCTCTCCTCTTCAACTCATTTTTGTGTCTGAAGAGACAAATCACGCCTTTACACATTAGAATTTCACAAAATTCAATTAATTAGTTGAACATGAAAGACTCGATGAGAAGCAAACTGGCTCAAATGGCCAGACGTTTAGAAGAAATTGATACCACCCTGCAAGATCCGAATGTCACCAGCGACATGAACAAATTCCGTGCTCTCTCCAAAGAAAGAGCTGAAATTGAACCTGTTGTGCTCAAGACAAAAGAATTTGAAACCGCAGAAGAAGATCTGAAAACTGCTGAAGAAATGCTCAAAGATCCGGAAATGGCTGAATTTGCCGCTGAAGAGATCAAAGCAGCCAAAGAAACCTTGGAAAAAGCCGAGCAAGATCTTCAAATTCTTCTTCTGCCGAAAGACCCTAACGATGACAAGAATATCTTCTTAGAAATCCGAGCAGGTACTGGCGGAGACGAATCCGCCTTATTTGCAGGCGACCTCTTCAGAATGTATTCCCGATATGCAGAACGCCAAAAATGGAACATTGAGTTTGTTTCGGCCAGTGAATCCGACCTTGGCGGCTACAAAGAAATCGTTGTTCGAATCATCGGACAAGGTGCCTACTCGAAATTGAAGTTTGAGAGCGGCGGCCATCGCGTTCAGCGCGTGCCGGAAACTGAATCACAGGGACGAGTTCATACTTCCGCCTGTACGGTTGCCGTACTTCCGGAAGAAGACGAAATCGGTGATGTCGTCATTGACCCCGGTGATATCCGTGTGGACGTTTTCCGTGCTTCCGGCGCAGGCGGTCAGCACATTCAGAAAACAGATAGTGCAGTTCGAATCACCCACATTCCGACCGGTATTGTTGTTGAATGCCAGGACGAACGAAGCCAGCACAAGAATAAAGAAAGAGCCATGGGAGTCTTAGCTGCTCGAATCAAAGCTGCACAAGTTGCCGAACAGCAGTCAAAGGAAGCATCCATGAGAAAATCTTTGATTGGCTCCGGTGACAGAAGTGAAAGAATCCGTACCTACAATTATCCGCAGGGGCGAGTTACCGATCACAGAATCAATTTGACTCTCTATAAACTGGATTCAATTATGGACGGCGACATGGATGAAATCATCGAATCCTTAGGAGCCGAATACCAGGCAGAACAGCTGGCAAATCTCAGCAACGATGCCTAATAAGCCGATGACGCTTGGAGAGTGGTATCAAGCCACGCTCCTCCCCGCATCTGAAAAGAGAGGATTCCTTTGTCATTTTCTGGGCCTAACACAAATACAGACTTTAACCAGAAAAGATTTAGTTCTCTCCGAAAACGAAATTCACGAGCTCTCCGAAGCGGTCAGACGCCGTTTAGACGGAGAGCCCTTCCCCTATATTGTCGGGACTCAAGAATTCTTTTCTCGTCCCTTCTTCGTCAATCCCTCCGTCCTTATTCCTCGGCCGGATACAGAATGTCTGCTCGAATGGCTGATTGACCATATTCCGAAAAACGCTAAAGCTGCAGACCTGGGAACAGGTTCAGGCTGTATTGCCATCACGCTTAAACTGGAAAGACCGGACTTAGAGGTAATCGCCACCGACATCTCCGAGAATGCCTTAGCTACAGCTAAAAAGAACGCCAAGAACTTAGGAGCTGAAATTAAGTTTTATCAAGGAGATTGGCTTAAAGCCCTCCCTGCCGGCGAAAGCTTTGATGTTATAGTCAGCAACCCGCCTTATATTGATCGGCACGATGAGCATCTTAAGCAATTAACCTTTGAACCCTTATCTGCACTGACTGATCATGGAAACGGTCTTAGCTGTATTGAAACGATCTATTCACAAGCGTCTGCTCTTCAGGAAAAACCTTCTGTCATAGCCATTGAACACGGCTGGGATCAAGGTTCTGCAGTTAGACAACTGGCTGAAAAAAACAGCTTTGGGGGCGCACAAACTTTACGTGATTACGGCGGCAATGACAGATTTACGGTCTGGACCGAGTAGTTTCGAGCTGTAAAAATAATTCCGAAAGTAAAAAATCACTCTCGCTTACGCTGAGATAACAGAATATTTTTGGATTCTTTTTGAAGAGAAAGGAAGTGGTGCCCGTTGACTGATTTGAACAGACGACCTACCGCTTACAAGGCGGTTGCTCTACCACTGAGCTAAACGGGCTCCTCACTAACGAGGTACGCATTGTACACAAAAAATCTATTTTCGTGTTGAACAAAGCAAAAATATACATTTAAAAACATTAAAGGACAGATAAATCTGTCCTCTAATATTTTTAAGCCTCTGTAAATACAGGTTTCTTAGGCCTTGAATCTTTTTTCTTTATCCGTTTTCCCGGGAAAAGATCCATGGGTAAACCAAATTGACACTCTCTGCAGACTATCAATTTCACGTTCTCCACCGGGAAATGAATATGATGAGCCTGCCCGCCGAATCTGGCATCAAAATCAACAAACTCATTTCCGATTTCTAAATTTCCGCATGCCTCAGGACTAATGTTGAAAACGATTTCTTTGTCGTTTTCAAATTTTGCGGGAACATTGATTTCATCTTTATTGCTCTGAAGATCCACTTGAATCATCGGAGTATAGGAATTATCAACAGCCCATTCGTAATATGCTCTGAGAGCATAGGGAGTAAAAGGAGGAACGTCAGGTTTATTAAAAAACATTTTATTTACGCATTACTCTTTCAGATGGAGTCAAGGCCTCGATAAATGCCGGTCTGGAGAAAACTCTTTCAGCATATTTCTGAACAGGCATAGCGGCAGGAGGAAGCTCAATGCCGTAGTAGCTCAAACGCCAAAGAAGCGGAGCTAACGCAATATCAAGCATAGAGAATTCATCGCCATTGAGATATTTTCTCTTAGCAACGACAGGAGCCAGACCAACCAAGCTGTCTCTAATCTTCTGTCTTGCAGCTTCGCGTTGTTCTTCGGTAGAGTTTCTGTCTTCCAAAGTTTTTACATGCACAAAGATTTCTCTTTCAAGGTTAAAGAGAGTCAGTCTTGCACGTGCTCTTTCAACCGGATCAGGCGGCATCAGCTGCGGATGCGGAAATCTTTCGTCAATGTATTCATTAATGATGTTGGATTCGTATAAAACCAGATCTCTTTCAACCAGAATGGGAACCTCACCATAGGGGTTCATGACATTAATATCTTCAGGCTTGTGGTAAAGATCGATATCACGGATTTCAAAATCCATGCCTTTTTCGAAAAGAACGAAACGGCAACGCTGCGAGAATGGGCAAGTGTTGCCAGAATAAAGAACCATCATGAGGGTATTCCTCTCCTAATTTAATTGAGAATGTACTAAATATTCGAATTTTAAAATATTTGATTGAAAATCCCAAATTTTTGAAATCACCAATTTCGAGCTCTGCCGCTAATTTTTTCTATCTTTTCTTCTAGAATCAGCCTAAATAGTATTAACCGAAAGGTGTATTCATGGCTTCTGTACAGCAACAGGCATCGGGGTTCTTCAAAGAGTTCCAGGCCTTTATTTCCAAAGGTAATGTTATTGATTTAGCTGTAGCCGTTATCGTCGGTGCAGCATTTAACAATATTGTTAATTCTTTTGTCAAAGATATTATTAACCCAATTCTTGGCGTCATTATCGGCAAACCGGACTTTTCAAATTTATTCTGGGTTATGAAAATGCCCGCGGATTATTCCGGCCCAATGACCTACGATGCACTCACTAAGGCTGGTGCTACCGTATTAGGATACGGCACGTTCTTAACCGCAGTTATTAACTTCCTCCTTTTAGCTTTGGTGATCTTTTGTATGCTCAAGTTTTTGTCTTCAATGAGAAAGAAACTCGAAGCTCAAATTAAAGCCGAAGAAGAAAAACCTGCACCTGCTCCGGTTACTCCCGAAGATACGATTTTGCTTCGTGAAATTCTGGCTGAGTTAAAGAAGAACAAGCCGCAGCAATAACACCACATATTTGAAATGGTCGAATGAAAAAAATCTTTCGACCATTTCATCATCAAGAACTCGTCACTCTCGACACAAAAGAATTCAGGTCGTCTCTAGAACCTCCAAACTCCCTTAATGCCCCCTGTAACGGCAAGTCGTGTGTCTCCCGTTTGGGCAGCAACAAAAGCCGCTACTCCAAAGTTTTTAGCTTGGCCCTGAACACCAAACTCAGCGGAAGCAGACCAACGGTTAATTTCTCCCGTTACGATTTTTTGCGAGGCATTAATTCCGGGAATTGAAAGACGCGCTTTATCTTTTGTCTGCCCGACTCTCAGAGAACCTTCAAGCCCGCCATGCACTGAGAGATCAACACCTTTAAATGTTGAAATTTTTTGATTGATATTTAATTCCAGCGGAAGTTCAATAAAAGTCTGAGCTTTCATCTTAAGGCTAAAAGCGCCTCCGCCTCCTATTTGCGTGTTCTCGGTATGCTTCGGATAGTGCCAGACTGTGGGTCGGAAGCTCATGTCTCCCCACTCTTTGAAGCGCACTCCGGCTGCTGCACCTAAGCTCATATAGTTGAATTTTCCTTTCAACTTCAGGTCGTCCATCTCCATGGAAGACGGCATCACACCGGAAATGCGATTATTAGCGTGATAGAAACCTGCTTGAGACCCAAGGAACCAATTATCAAATTCTTTTTGCAGAGCAAAATTTAGGGCATAGTTCCATTGCTTATTCTTGGCTTCTATAACCGTACCCGAAGATTTCGAAGATGTTCTGACCGCACTGGCTCCAAAAGCACCCTTCAGGGAATCAGTGAATGCGTACACAGCCCCAGCTCTGACTCCTTCAGAAAAAGCTTTAAATTTATCTTCGCCTAAGTAAGAGTTAATGTGTTTAGAAAATACAGCTGATCCGGTAATGCCGCCATAGAGTTCAGTCTCTCCGCTGCGGAGGAACTTCTTCTGAATTCCATCCATTTGTCCCTTCAATGCTTCATTAGCATTTAGGAAAGCGGTCGTTTTAGCTCCTGTTAAAGCTGACAATTGCGTACCCTCTGCCAACAAACGATGCGATAGGGGAGCGCTCATATATTTTTCATTATCTGCTCGCGCAAAAAACTGGGCGCCGATATTTGCGGAATTTACATTAAAGTCTTCAAAATCGTTATAGAGAACATTCTGAATTTGAGGATAAAGAAAGTTTTGCTCAACAATATCGATGCGTTCAAACTTCCACCCTTTTTCGTCCTTCTTTAGTCCGAGCAAAACATTTGTATTTGCTGACACAATTTCGCTTCCAATGAACCCTTGATCAATGTCAACTGATGAATCCGTGAGATAACCTAAATTAAAAGGATCAAGCACAATGAGCTTACTGCCTTGTTCCAAAGCCAGAGACGCAGACCCAGTCGCTGTGAAGACAGGCTCGGCAGCAACAGGATTAAAAAGTAAGGCTGAACCTTCACCGAAAACAAGATTTGCACCATTAGACCGAACCGTATCAGTACCCAAAACAATGCTCGACGAACTATCTAAGTGCATCGAAGAATTCACGGCGAGGACGGCATAGTTCTTCAGTCCGAAGTCTTTAACTAGTCCCTCTACGCTTTCTTTTTGAAAGCTCAGTCCGGATGAGCCGGGTCCGTAAAGTAGAACAGAATTCTCTTCAACGGATAGCTCGGAGTGATTCAATGACAGCTTGTCGATGATTGCCCAGGAAGTTGCTCCGTCTTTGGCCCCTTTCAAGCTAAAACTGCTGTCTTTTGTAGTCAGCTCTTGAACCTTAAGTATCCCTCCTTCCTGAACTTCCAAAGCAGTTCCGGATAGATCTCGGCTGCCCCCTGCCAAATTCAATGAAGAAATCGCCATTAATCCACGGATTTTTATCTGTCCTGAATTATTGACAGAACTACCTAACAAAGTTCCGTCAAGCAAAACCGTACCGGCATTGTTTAAATCTTTATAGAACTGTGCAGTCGAGTCGTTCTCAATCTTCAGACTACCCGTTCCACTCTGGCTTACATCATCCATGAAGCGAATCGCGGCATTTGACGCGATTCTCATCTCTCCTTGATTCTCGACATCGGAGCCTGACTTCACAGCGACTTGACCGGAAAGCGTAAATAAGGCACCTTCCTTGGTAAGGACTCGGCTGTTTAAGAGAGTCGGTTCATAGTAGTTTCGAGTATGAGAGTAGTTAGCTTGTCCATGGATTAATAGGGAAGAGCCGTTTTCCACAATAAGCTTTGAGATGTTCTCGGTTACATCACCTTTTGCGCTGTAAAGGACAACATTACTGTTTTCTAACTGCACATCCCCTTGCGTATCGAGCTTCAAAGCTCCAATCTTAATTTCCTTGTTCTGAAGAAGACTCTCATCTTTAAGATTTAAAGTCACGTGAGAAAGAATCACATTCGGATTGTCAAGAACTCCAAAGTGTTGGTCAAAGGTCACTTCGCTCAACTGCCCTTCCCTCACCGTGACTTCGCCCGCGGCAATAATCACAGAATCTTTGTAGACCTCCTGTGCGCGCAGCAAATAATCCAACGAAACAGAGGCGTCTGTTAATGTGATCGAATTAAAGGTGCTTCCATTACTGAAGGTGCTTTCCTGAAGACTTGTCAATCCCCATTCAGAAGCTGAGGTCTTGAGAAGATTAGAAGATGTCGTCGTAATGTTTACATCGGTAAAGAGCCATCCGACAACATAACCCTCCGAATTTTTATTAAATTCTCCGGAAGTTTCAAAGAAACCTCCCTTTTGAACATAATCTCCCGTGAAATCTTTTAAAGAGCCGTTGAGGACAATTTTTCCTTCGTCACCGGGCGCAACCTCTATACAGCCGGCACCTTCAAAAATTTTTGCCGCATTGATTGTTAAAGAGTTGTTGACTTTTAAAACTGAGGAACTTTTGGCAAACCGGATGCCTGTACCCACCTTACCAGGAGTTTCAAAAGAAAGCTCTGAGGTGCCGTTTAAAATTAACGAAGAACCGGCAGCAATATCAACCAAAGTATTATTAGCCTCTGACCACTGCTGAGCGTTCAATCCGGCATTAAACGTTGCCTCTGAAGACAGATTAACCTGCAGCATTGCCGCTGTCTCACCCTTTGATGCCAAAGAAAGAGAAACATCTTCCAGGAATTTCGTTTTTCCGTTGACTTGAAGCAGATTGATGCCGGTAGTGTTCTCACCTCTGTTCAACCCGAATAAATTCAGTTTCAATGTTACGGAGGAATCGGATAACGCCAGAACAGGTAGGCTCTGAGAGTTGAATTCATAGCCGAAATTCACCGAGGCACCGGGCTTGAGAATGTCAAAGTCCGGTGCTGTCAAATCTGCAAAGAACTCCGTGAGTACGGCGCTGTCAGATACAATTTTTGCCTCAGAAGCAAATTGTTCTACTAATTCGTCATCTGAGATCTGAGCGAATCCGTTTTGTTTCCAGATCTCTAACCAGTTTTCCGAAGATTGCTCTTGAGCGCCAACGGAAGATAAACACATCGCGGCATTAAAAACCGCCAAAACAAGGCACGACTTCGCCCTGCCTTTCAAAATGGAAGGCATAAATTTCCTTTATGTTAAGAGCCCTGTCGCGCTGATAGATTCCGCTATACCGGATTGTCTATATTGACGAAAGAAACTTCGAGTTCAGGAAACTGCTGTTTGAGCCATTCCGAAAGAGCTCGTATGCCTAATGTTTCGCTGGCATGATGCCCAACAGAAAAGTAAGGAGTATCCAATTCACGGGACTCCAGTACCGTTCTCTCGCTAATTTCTCCGCTTATGTAAGCTTGAGCTCCTGCTTCATATGCGGTTTCCAGGTAGTCTTGGGCGGCTCCGGTTGACCAAGCAACAGTCGATAAAATTTTGTCGGAGTCTAAAAATATGGAGAGGGGTGGTCTATTGAGGTTAGTACTGATGAGATTAGCCAATTCCGACACGGTCATGGGTTTTGGCAATGTTCCTATGTTCAAACATGGATAATCTTCAAGGGGCCGTCCGTCCTGAATCCCGAGCAATTTTCCGAAAAGATAATTGTTGCCGATCACGGGGTTAATATCCAGCGGAAGATGGTAAGCCAAGAGGTTAATATTTTTTGTAAGGAGCCTTGAAAGTCGTTTCTTTTTGATTCCGGTGATGCACGTACTTTCATTCTTCCAGAAGTAGCCATGATGAACAATAATTGTCTGGGCACCAATTTCTATCGCCTTATCAATGAGTTCTAAAGAAGCCGTCACCCCGCAAAGAACTTTTGTTGTATCTTTACAACCCTCAACTTGAAGGCCGTTTGGAGCGTAATCCTTGATTTTTTTAATGTCTAGGAACTCATTTAGTGTTTTTTCAATCACGGCAGTTTTCATAAAATAATCCCTCATTGGAGAAGAAAGAAATTGGAATTTCTTAATGGTACTGACCTGCACAGCAATCGATATTTTCTGCTGCCTGAACGCAAGTCTGACGTTATGACGCTGATTGGATATATGAAAAAAGGCAACATCTCTGCTGCCTCTTTCGTTTACTAAGCCAGTTACGGCATTACGATTCCGCTTCCGGACGGTGGAGTAAATCCAGGCTGACCGGGAACTACAAGCTTGCTGGCTTCTTGTCTGCGCAGTTCTTGAAGTTTCTGGATTGTTTCCTGCACACCTGCCTTAGCAGCTTCTTTGTACTTAGCAACTGCATCCGCAAGGTTATCAGCCTTGATTTCGAAGGAAATCGGGAGAGGTCCCATCTGGGTCATGATCTGAGCTTCACCTGTATAAATTACAGGTCTTCTGTCATCGAATTCACCACTGACGTGAATAGGAATCAAAGCACGAATCACGCCAATTTTACGGTCCGTGTATATCTCTTCTCTATAGAGCTCTTCAGGATTCATCTGAGCATCTTCAGCCTGTTCTGGCTTTTCTTGTTGAACTGGTTCGGACATAAACACTCCTCAAATAATTTTCTTATATTTTGCCCCGTTCGCAAACAACAATGCAGTATCTCTTCCCTAAAAAGAGACTGTTGATGCATTAATTGAGACTGTCGGCGGACTAGCGAAAAATTAACGATAGACCATTACAGGAATTTTGGAATGAGTTAAAACTTTCTGAGTCTCACTGCCAAGCAGTACAGCGGCTAAACCTTGACGACCGTGAGAAGCCATAAAGATCAGATCACAGCCATATTCAGTAGCGGCATCGATAATTGCTTCCGCAGGTGAAAAAGATTTAAAGGCCACTACTTCACAGGGAACTTCTTTCTTCTCAACCAGTTCTCTAGCCCCTTCAAGTCTTTCCTGAGCCAATTCTCTGACTCGAGAGTCATATTGATCAATACTTTCAGGTCTGTATTCTGAAAGATTAGAGTAACTGTAAGGCTCAATTACTGTTGCAATAACAACAGAAGAGCCAAGGGCTTTTGCAAAATTGACACCGGCTTCGAGGGCTTTATCTGATAATTCTGAACCGTCTGTGGGAATTAAAATCTTTGAATACATATTTTTCCTGTTCTCTACCGATTAGCTCGTTAATCTTTAATATTACTCGCAGCCACACATTCTATGAAATATTTTTTTGCAAATCACAAATTTTGCAAAAACTTCCATCGCAAAAATAAAGAATCCTCTAAATCCGAATGGTTTTATTGGCAGCCGCCACATTTCTGAGAGCCAAGGCGGATGCGGCTAATCCTACCGAGGCCGTCACAACCATGCCGGATCCGTAGCCTGCACATGATAGTCCGCCCATAGTCTGAAGCTCGCATTGCTCATTGGGTTGTAGAACTTCTTCGTCGGAAAATACAGCCGGCACCTTGAATTTCGTGACTTTTCCGGAAACATTTTTCCTAGGAAAGCCATACTCCTTTCTAAGACGAGCCCTGACGCGGGATAAAAGCGGATCTCCCTTTGTCAAAGCCAGGTCATCGATTTTAATTCTCAGAGGATCCTTGCGTCCTCCGGCCGCTCCGCAAGTAATAATCGTCTGACCGCGTTTGAGAGCAGTATTGATCATCGCTGCTTTTGCCCTGACATTATCGATGCAGTCGATGACGATGCCGTCCTTCGGGAGCATTTCATCGACGTTATCCGGCTCAATAAAATCTTCAATGCATTCAACCTTACAAGCAGGGTTGATCAGGGCGATTCTCTCGGCCAACGCTTGAACTTTGGGCTTTCCGTAATTTCCGTCGAGGGCCTGGATCTGCCGGTTCGTATTGCTTTCAGCCACGTTGTCTAAATCAATCAAAGTAATGTGGCCTACTTCTGTTCGAGCCAAAGACTCCGCTACCCACGATCCCACTCCTCCGAGACCAACAACAATAAAGTGAGACTCGTTAATGTTTTTTTGACCGGCAGGCGTGTATAAACGTCCGACTCCCGAGAATCTTCTTTTTAGATCAGCTTGTTCTAAGTTTTTCGACAATTCAATACCTTTTAGTTATTTATTTTCAACGACAATTTGCCGTTACACTATTGGCTTGACCACCGCATAATAGTCTTAATGGCTGGCTTCAGTTAATGTTATACGGATTTTTGTAGTCAAAGATTTTTACAACAATTAGAATAAGTACAGCCGATACAGAGGAGGATATCTATGAAAATTTTAGTTCCTATTGATGGGAGTGAATTCAGCAAGAATTCAATTGACTTCGTAACTTCGCGTGCAACTCTTTTGGGTCACAACCCAACCGTCGAACTTCTCAGCGTCCAAGCAGCAGTACCATCACGTGCATCTAACTTAGTTGGTTCCGGTGCATTGAAGACCTACTATGACGAAGAAGCTCAAATCGTTTTAGAACCCGCTGTCCAAGCTTTAAAGAAAGCTAATGTCAATGCACAGTCCCGCTTCGCCGTAGGTGAAGCCGCTCCGACCATTGCTCAAGTTGCTGAAGATACTGAAGCTGACTTGATTATTATGGGCTCTCACGGCAGATCTGCTCTGAAGGGCTTATTACTCGGCTCCGTTACTAATGCGGTTCTGGCACTGAGCAACAAACCTGTTCTTATCTTAAGAAATAAACCTGCCCCTGCAAATGACTCACTGAAAGTCGGCGTAGCAATTGACGGCTCTAAATATGGAGAAGCTGCGGTTCAATATATTTTGAAGAATCATGATCTCTTCGGCGATAACGCAGAATTCCATTTGATCAACGTTGTCAGCGATTACTCCGGCGTAGTAATGCCGGATATGGCCGGAATGGCACTTCCGACATTAAATGAGTCCGAAGTACGTTCTATGCAGAAAGAAGCATTCGAAGAAGCTGTCGGTCCAATCCGCGGAGGCTTCGACAAAGCCGGTTATGCAACTAAAGAAATTTGCCTTGTAGGAAATCCCGGCGATGAAATTGCCGCCTATGCTAAGAAAGAAGGTCTGGATCTAATCGTTATGGGAACCCGCGGCTACGGTGCATTTAAAGCAGCCGTCCTCGGATCCACAGCAACTCGTATCGCAGCTATCAGCGAAACACCTTTGTTAGTTATTCAGGCTTAATCACAGCCCGCTCTTATGAGGACTTAATATGCTTAAAGTTATCAAACTCGTTGTAATTATGGGTTTGATGCATTGCGGCTTTACGTCCTCAAGAGTGATATCTACTCTCTACGCGCTCGATCATCAAGAATCTGCTTGGGTGGTCGGCGCGATTCTTTCTGCCTATTCTCTTATCCCCGCACTTATTGCCATTCATGTCGGCAAATGGATTGATAAAGTCGGCGTCAAGCTTCCCTTCGGGATAGCTGCATCAATGGTGGGCAGTGCTTCACTAGTTCCGGTCTTTCTGCCTTACGAAAGTTTCGGGATCTGGCCGGTTTTCATTACTTGTTTATTGGCGGGAACAGGTTTTCTCTTTGCTTTAATCAGCGGACAAGGCCTCATTGGAGTTCTTTCAACCAATAAGACCAGAGCAACGGCTTTCACTTATCAATCAATTGCCTTTTCTTTGTCAGGATCGGCAGGCCCCGTTATGGCCGGGTACTTCATTGATTTGGGAAGTTTCAGCTACGCTTATCTTGCTGCCTTCAGCTTTGCAATAGTTGGGGGCTTGGCCTTCTTTTTGCTTAGTTCAAATTTTCCAAAGAATATCAGCAATATTTCTAAACTAAAGCGGACTGAAAAGCACAGTGCTCTTGAACTCTTCGCTCTCAAACCTGTTCGCAATGTTCTTATTGCCTCGGCCTTTGTTTCGATGGCTTGGGATCTTCAAGCGTTCATGATTCCGGTATACGGTACGGAAATTGGGCTAGATGCCGTGCAAATCGGCTGGCTGCTGAGTGCCTTTTCCATTTCTACTTTTGCCGTCAGAACAGTCATGCCGATTATTTCCAAAGCATTTGAAGAGTGGAAGATCATTATTTTTGTCCTGACCAGCAGCGGGCTTATTTTCTTGGTATTCCCGTTTATTCATTCTCTTCCGCTTCTATTTGTCTTTGTTTCCGTACTCGGAATGTCTATCGGCTCCTCTCAGCCCAATGTCCTTTCCTTACTTCATACGGTGACGCCGGATGGGAGAATTGGAGAAGCAATCGGCATCAGAACAATGCTGATGAATTTAAGTCACTGTGTATTCCCGCTTTTATTCGGAGCCGGAGGAAGTTTAGTCGGCGCAGCAGCTGCTTTCTGGTCTTTAGGAGGCACCTTACTAGCCGGAGCGGGTTACTTGAAAGCTTCCAATAAAAATCTCTCATCCCCGACTTCATCATGATTAAAAGCCGAGATCCGGCCTTATATCTTCCTTCTAAAGGACGGCGTTTTACGAGCCGAACTGATAAAAAAGTATTTTGTCTTTTCAAAATTGCAACTAAGAGTGTAACAATATCGTGCTGAATTTTTACATTCAACTTATTATTGATTGATCTTGCCAAAATAACTTTTATATATCCTTAATAATTAAGGGGTTATGAATGAGTAGCTAACAAAATGTTAAAAATAGTACTTTCATTTAAGAGGTTTTCTTAATACGATATAGTACTTTACTCATGGTTATTTTTCATTCACCCCTGTAAAATAGCAGTATGAAGTAAACACACCTTTTGTTACTTCTAATATTTCTCTAACCGTAACAAAAGTTTTTTATATTTTTTATAGAAGGAAGAGTTTTGTAGTTGTAGGAGGGTGTTTTGTTAAATCAAGAAATTTCAGTATTAATTGCCGAGTCTGATTTAGAGACACAGCGCTTGTACCGCCAACGTTTGATTCATGATCCCACAATCAAACTAGTTGGTATCTGCTCAAGCATGTCCTCAGCCAATCTATTGTTGAGTCAGACCTCCTGCGATTTGTTGATCACGGAAATCGATCTCCCCGACGGCAACGGTGCCGATTTGATATCTTTGGCTTTAACTGACTACGGCGTGAGAAATTGTGTTGTCATCAGCGCAAAAAACACTCCAACTGACATTAAAGCCGCTATAGACAACGGCGCTACCGGCTACATTCTAAAAGGCGAACCTGAAGCAATTGATATTGCCGCATGCGTTCGTGTCGTGGCATCCGGAGGAAGCCCGATTAGTCCTCCCGTCGCACGAGTTGTCCTAGACTCCATTCAGGCAAAAAAAGGCAGAGAAAACCGGAAAAAAGATGGCGCCCGCGTAGTCGCTTCTCCCAACAATCCTCTCTCTCCGCGAGAATCACAGATTCTCGAACTGCTTGCCAAAGGTATGAGTTTCTCTGAAATCAGCAAAACATTGCAAATTTCGTGTCATACGGTCACGGCACACATTAAAAAAATTTATCGTAAACTTCAGGTGCACTCCCGCGGAGAGGCTGTTTACGAAGCCTCCCAGCTGGGCATCTTAGAGAAATAATTCTTAACTAAGCGGCGAACCAATCGCCGCTTTTTCCTCCGTGCTTTTCTAAGAGGCGGATGTCGAACATGACCATACCTCTGTCCACGGCTTTCAGCATATCGTAAATAGTAAGCAAGCCTACCTGAACGGCGGTGAGCGCTTCCATTTCAACTCCTGTTTTGCCCCAAGTTTCACATGTCACGACGCAGCGAATTTTTGACTCTTTCTCAAAAATTTCAAAATCCACATTTGCATGGGTCAACGAAATCGGGTGACAAAGCGGAATTAAATCCGGAGTCTTTTTGGATCCCATGATTGCAGCGATTCGTGCTACGGCAAGCACATCGCCCTTTTTGGAAGTCCCTTCCTGGACTTTCTTCAATGTTTCCGGCTGCATGCGGATCCAGCCTTCTGCGATGCCTATTCTTCTGGTAATGCCTTTCTCTCCGACATCAACCATGTGGGCCTCACCCGATTGGTTAAAATGAGTTAGTTCTGCCATTAGAAATCCTATATTTGGTTACAACTTAAGTTATTTCTCTCAAAAAGAGATAAGCTTTTGCTTTTAAAGTTAACTTTGTAGATCCTATAACATCTGTGCGAAAGAGTGTATGAACCTTAAACCGTTATGCTGTCTAGTTGTTTCGGTGTTTACAGCGCTGACGCCGATTTCTGCAGCTTACAGCCAATCTTATAATCTTCCGGATTTAGGTGCGGCCGGCGGTTCTACTTTGTCTCCTCTGGAAGAAAGACAAATTGGCGAACACATTATGGGAGAGGTCAGAAGCGATCCGACTTATCTTCCCGATCCGGAAACCTCAGAATATCTGAACAAAATCGGTTATCGATTAGTTTCTGCAGGCCCGGCTAACGGCTATTCCTACAATTTCTTTGCCGTCCGCGATCCCTCGATCAACGCTTTTGCTTTACCGGGAGGATTTATCGCCATCCACACAGGGCTTGTTACGGCAGCTCGTTCGGAAAGCGAACTCGCCTCGGTAATGGGACACGAAATTGCTCACGTCCAGCAGCGCCATATTGCACGTATGCTGGAAGGACAAAAAAATAATCTGGCATGGACTCTCGGATCTTTGCTTGTCGCTATTCTGGCAGCAAGAGCAGGCAGCGGTGATGGGGCGGCCGCCGCAGTTGTCGGCACACAAGCCGCAATGGCACAAAACTACTTAAGTTTTTCCCGCAACGCTGAAAGAGAAGCTGACCGTGTAGGCTACGCTTCCCTTGTGCGCGCCGGATTCGATCCTAAGGGCATGGAGCAGTTCTTCGACCGTTTAGACTTTAATAATCGTGTGTACGAAGGTGCGCATGCTGCCCCCGCTTATCTGCGCACTCACCCGATGACAGTTGAAAGAATGAGTGAGGCTCAAAATCGCTCCCGTCTTTCAAAGAAAGTAAACTACAAAGACTCTCTTGACTTCTTTTTGATTCAGGCACGCCTTCGTGTGCTGGAATCAAACAGATTCCAAGGCTGGGATGACGCCCTGCAGTACTTCCGAAACGACTTAAAGACAGCCAAAGGCTATCAAGCAGTTGCCGATCACTACGGATGCGCGGTTGCACTCCAGAGAATGAAGAAATATTCCGAAGCTCTGACAGAGATTGAAACCGCTAGGAAGATGGCCGGCCAAAATTCAAACATAATCAGCAAACTCCATTCCGAGTTAGTTTTCCTTTCTTCACCAAGTCAGCAAAGCCGCGGCATTCAGCTTGCAAAACAGAATTACGACCGCAATCCTTTATCTCAGTTAGCGCTTCTGAACTATGCAGAACTCTTATACAAAGGAAAACAATACAACGAGGTCATTAAGCTAATGCGAAAACAGCATGCTCTTAATTCTAGGACTCCGGCGTATCAGTCTATTTTAGGAAGAACTTACGAGGCACTTGGAAAGAAAAGCCTGAGTCACCAAGCAATTGGAGAAATGTATGCGCTTAACGGCCAGAAAGTCGCGGCTATTCAGCAATTTCAAATTGCTCAGCGAAGCAACGACGGTGATTTCTACACGATGAGTGAAATCGATGCAAGGCTAAGAGAATTAAGAAAGCAGGTTGAAGACGACAAAAAGTATGAAAATTGAGGTCGTTTGAACCTTTTGATTAATGAGAAAATATCACGGTTTTAAATTTAGAGAAATAAAGTGGCAGAAACAGAAAATCAATCCAAACCAATTGAAACGGATGCAGTCATCATCGGAGCCGGCCCTGTAGGCCTATTCCAAGTTTTTGAACTCGGTCTTCTGGAAATGAAGGCCCACGTCATCGACTCTTTACCGAGACCGGGAGGTCAATGTGTGGAACTGTACCCGGACAAGCCTATTTATGACATTCCGGCCGTTCCAGTCTGCTCTGCACAAGAACTTACAGACAACCTTCTTAAACAAATCGAGCCCTTTAATCCGACTTTCCACTACGGAGAAGAAGCCCAGGAACTCAAGAAGCTCGAAGATGGCCGTCTTTACGTTAGAACCTCTAAGGGAACGGAATTTCTTGCCCGCGCAGTATTCATCGCCGCAGGTGTAGGCTCTTTCCAAGCAAGAACACTTAAAGTACCGCACATCGACAAATTCGAAGGCACGCAGCTGCACTATAAAGTTAAAAATCCTTCCATGTTCGAAGGCAAGAATATTGTTATCTGCGGAGGCGGTGACTCCGCATTAGACTGGTGCTTAAACCTTGTTGGCAAAGCAGAAAGCGTTGTCCTTATTCACAGAAGAGACGGCTTCAGAGCAGCCCCTGCTTCCGTAACTAAGATGAAAGAACTCTGCGACCAGTGGGAAATGCAGTTTGAAGTAGGTCAAGTCACTGGCTTTACAGAAGAAAACGGCGTTATGACAGAGGTCAGAGTTACCGGCGCAGACGGCGTTACACGACGCATGCCGATGGATCATCTGCTGGTATTTTTCGGTCTTCAACCGAAACTCGGCCCAATCGCCGAATGGGGCCTTAAGCTCGAACGCAAACAGATTGCGGTTGATACTGCAAGATTTGAAACCAACATTCCGGGTGTTTTCGCCGTGGGCGATATCAACATCTATCCGGGCAAGAAGAAACTTATTTTGTCCGGCTTCCATGAATGTGCTCTTGCTGCTTTTGCGGCAGCTGACTACGTTTTCCCGGAAAAACGTGTTCTCCTGCAGTACACCACAACAAGTCCGAAGCTTCACAAAGTTTTAGGCGTTGAAACACCTCACTTTGATTAAGAAACGAAAAAAGCGGCCTCGGCCGCTTTTTTCAATTTTGAAGATTAGTCGTTAGAAACCTTGATAGAAGGCATCTTAGCTGAGTAATCTTTATTTCTTTCAGAAACGAGAACGCCGACCTTTCTAGCGATTTCTTTGTAAACCTGAGCGACCTTGCTGTCAGGAGCAGCTTCAACAATCGGTTCGCCCTTGTCCATGCTGAGGCGGATATTGATGTCCAAAGGAATTTCGCCCAAAAGTTTGACGCCGTATTGCTCGGCCATCTTCTTAGCTCCGCCCTCACCGAAGATATGTTCTTCATGTCCGCACTTGCTGCAGATATGAGTTGCCATATTTTCAATAATACCGAGAATTGGAACATTGACCTTTTCAAACATGACCAAACCCTTCTTGGCATCCATTAAAGCGATGTCCTGAGGAGTTGTGACCACGATAGCGCCGGTCAAAGGCACTTCCTGAGAAAGAGAAAGCTGAATATCGCCTGTTCCCGGCGGCATATCTACAATCAAATAGTCCAGATCGTGCCAGTTTGTCTGCTTAATCAACTGTTGAAGAGCAGAAACAGCAAGAGGACCTCTCCAAATCATCGGTTCGTCCGGATCAATGAGCACCCCGATAGAAGCTACCTGCAAGCCATGACCGTCTAACGGTTCAAGAGTCTTGCCGTCTTTTGTAACTGCACCGCCTTTAAGACCAAGCATAGTCGGCTGGCTAGGACCATAGATATCAGCATCCAACAAACCGACTTTTGCGCCTTCTGCCTGAAGAGCCAACGCTAAGTTAGCTGCAACGGTGCTTTTGCCCACACCGCCTTTGCCGGAAGAGACGGCGATAACGTTTCTGACATTATCAAATACCTTCACGCCTCTCTGAACTTGGTGAGCGATGATGTTCTGTCTAACTTCAACATCAGCCTCAATATGATTCTCAGCCAATTTTGCTTCGACAAGATTCTTGACAACAGGAATTTGTGTTTTTGCGGGATAGTCGAGGTCGATTAAAATTTTTAGCTTATTATCGACATCTTCAATTTTCTTAACTGACTTAGAAGTCACCAAATCTTTTCCGGTGTTCGGATCAACTACTTCCTTCAAAAGATGGCGAACTTTTTGTTCAATTTTTTCGTCCATGTAGAACTCCAGTTATTAGTTCTGAAAAATATCCGTTAAGTTTAACTCACGACCGAAGAGATACCCTAATCGATTGTTTCAAAACGGATCAAAAAAGTTGCGAAATATTGTATGAAACTCAAGGCTTCAAAAGAAAATCAAGCCGCAAGAATAAGACTGGACAGCAATGCTCAAAAAGAGATTTTCTCAATGATTATGCAACTGGCTGAATTTTCTGATGGTCAGTTGACCTCAGAAAGAAGAAGCTCTGCCAGAAAGAGTAAAATTACGAATTTCACGTTAACTAAATCTTTAGCAGAACTTTAAACATGAGTAAACGCACCATATTCCTGACTACCGCTCTCCCATATGCGAACGGTAATTTTCACATGGGCCACATTGTTGAGTACATTCAAGCTGACATTTGGGTCCGTCATCAACGCATGGGCGACAACACTGTCCACTTTGTAGGTGCCGATGATGCACATGGTGCGCCAATCATGATTTCTGCCCAAAAATTAGGCATCTCTCCGGAAGCTTTCGTTAAGAAAATTTCCGAAGGACGCAAACAGTACCTGGACGGTTTTTACATCAAGTTTGATCACTGGCACTCCACAGACAGTAAAGAGAATACCGAACTTTCCTGTGAAATTTATCATCGCCTCAAAGACGCCGGTCTGATTTATACAAAGGATATTGAACAGTTCTACGATCCGGAAAAGAAGATGTTCTTGGCGGACCGTTTCATTAAAGGCAAATGTCCTAAGTGCGGTGCTGAAGATCAATACGGTGATTCTTGCGAAGTATGCGGAGCAGTCTATGCCCCGACCGAACTCATCGAACCGTATTCCGCCCTTTCCGGAGCAAAACCTGAATTAAGAAAGAGTACTCACTACTTCTTTAAACTCTCCGATCCAAAATGCGTAGAATTCCTGAGAGACTGGACAAAAGGGGTTGCTCCTGACGGTTCGTTGAGACTGCAGCCTCAGATTATTGCCAAGACTGAAGAATGGCTTGGAAAAGACGGCGATCTCTCTGATTGGGATATCAGCCGCGATGCTCCTTATTTCGGCATTGAAATTCCGGATGCACCGGGCAAATATTTTTATGTATGGCTCGACGCCCCTATCGGCTACCTTGCGAGCTTAAAGGCCTATTGCGAATTAAAAGGAATTAACTTCCAAGCCTTGTTGGAAACTTCTACAACTGAACAGATTCATATTATCGGCAAAGACATTGCCTACTTCCATACTCTCTTCTGGCCGGCAATGCTTCAATTTTCCGGCAAGCCCTTCAAGACCCCGGATCATGTTTGGTGCCACGGGTTCTTAACCGTTTACAACAGAAAGATGAGTAAAAGCCGCGGAACGGGCCTTGATCCTATCGCCTACCTGAATTTGGGCATGGATCCGGAATGGCTCCGTTATTATCTGGCTTATAAGCTCAACTCTAAGGTGGAAGATATCGATTTCAATCCTGAAGACTTCATCCAAAGAGCCAATACCGACTTGGTCGGCAAGTATGTAAACATTGCCAGCCGCTCCGCCGGTTTTATCCTCAAGAGATTCGACGGCAAAGTCGATGCTGATGCGATTACTGACAGCGACCTCGTCAGCGACGTAAAGTCCTTCTCGAACGCCATTAGAGACTTCTACGAAGCCAGGGAATATAACAAGGCCATGAGAAAAGTCATGGAGCTTGCTGATAAAGTCAATGAATACGTTGACAGTCAAAAACCGTGGGAATTAGCAAAGAGCGAAGAGAACCGCGCTAAGCTTCATGCCGTATGCTCTATCGTCTTGGAAGCTTTCCGTCTTCTGACCTTGTATTTGAAACCTGTCCTTCCGAGAACAGCATCTCAGGTTGAAGACTTCCTCGGCTGCTGCGACCTGAACTGGGAATCCGTTCAAAATTCATTAAATGCAGAAACTCAAATCAAGCCATTCAAGCATTTGATGACGCGTGCGACACCCGACCAGCTCACACAATTATTTGAACTCAGCAACCCTGCTAACAAAGCAAAAGCTGAAGAAAAAGCTAAAGAGGCAGTCTCCGATGAAAACAAAGATGAATTCGTCTTTGAACCTCTACAGCCGAATATCACCTTTGACGATTTCGCTAAATTAGATTTGCGTGTCGCAAAAATCGTCAACTGCACTAAAGTTGAAAAGAGCAAGAAACTCCTTCAGCTAACAGTGGATGTAGGAGAAGGAAAAACAAGAAACATTTTCTCCGGTATTGCCAATTTCTATAAGCCGGAAGACTTGATCGGTAAATTGACAGTCATTGTTGCGAACCTTGAACCTCGCAAAATGATGGGCCAGTTTTCTGAAGGAATGCTTCTTTCTGCTTCTGACGGCAGTGAGAAGACCACCGGCTTGTATCTGTTAAACCCTGATTGCGGTGCTAAACCGGGTATGCGTTTGCACTAGTAAAATCACCTAATTGACTCTAACTTTCGGTCAAAAACCTGTTATTTCTACCGAAAGTTAGAGTTTTTCTATTTTTGAGGGATACACTCTCAAAACTTCAATCTTCACTTGCCAACGAAATTTAGAAATGACTGCACGTCAGCATATTGTGGATGCTTTGCATCGCTTTCCGCTAGCAACTTTCCACCCTGCCTCTTTTAATATTCTTAAAGATTATTCCGTTAACAAATTTACCAGTGACCTATCTGCAGGTCTGACGGTAGGTGTGGTTGCGCTTCCGCTTGCCATGGCTTTTGCCATTGCCTCAGGCATGACTCCTGAAGCGGGTATTTATACGGCCATTGTGGCAGGATTCTTAATTTCCTTGCTCGGCGGCTGCAAAGTCCAGATCGGAGGTCCGGCAGGTGCCTTCATTGTTATTGTCTACGGCATCATTGCTCAGTTCGGCGTAGGCGGTCTTTTAGCGGCAACTTTTATCTCCGGCATCTTCCTCTTTATTATGGGGCTGCTGAAGATAGGAAGTTTTATTCGTTTTATTCCCGTATCCATTGTTATCGGCTTTACCAACGGTATTGCGGTTCTTATCGGCTTATCACAGGTGAAGGATTTTCTCGGCCTTGATATCGCTAAAATGCCTGCTGACTTTTTCAGTCAAATCTCCACTTTATACGGAGCAATTTCAACCGTTAATCCATATGCTGTCGGCATCGGTCTTCTTTCTTTAATTATTGTTTTCCTTTGGCCGAGAAGCTGGACCCAGGGAGGTGCCCCTTGGAAACGCTGGATGGCAAGAATCCCCAGCACCGTCATTGTGCTAATCATCATGACTTCTGCAGTGACATTCATGGACCTTCCCGTGGAGACTATCGGTTCCAAGTTCGGAGGCATTCCTCAGGGTCTTCCCAAACTCCAATTGCCTGAAGTCTCTTGGACCTCCTTTAATCAGCTTATCGGACCTGCTTTGACACTGGCACTGCTCGGCGCCATTGAATCCCTTCTCTGTGCCCGCGTAGCAGATGCTATGACAGATGATCGTCATGATCCTAATCAAGAATTAATGGGACAAGGCATTGCAAACTGCATCGTGCCGTTTATCGGCGGTTTGCCTTCTACCGGCACAATTGCTCGTACCGTTACCAACATTAAGAGCGGTGCGGTCTCTCCCGTCGCCGGCATGGTTCACAGTATCACCTTGCTGATTATTGTTCTTGTTGCCGCTCCGTTGGCTTCTAACGTACCTTTAGCCTGCTTATCTGCCATCCTTCTCTTCATGGCCTTTAACATGGGAAATTGGCACGAGTTTATCCGACTCAGACAATTCACTATGTCCTACAAGGCAACGCTTTTGGCAACCTTCTTCCTGACAGTCATCTTCGATTTGACCGTCGCTGTAGAAGTTGGCTTGATGACTGCCGCCGTGTTCTTCCTTTACAGAATGAACACCCTGACACGCGTGCTTCCTCTGCATCTGCCGTTTAATGCCTCTTACGGCATTGAAGCTTGGGTTATGGAAGGCGCCTTGTTCTTCGGCTCAGTTTCAAAACTGGAAATCGTGACGGATCCGAAGCACATCATTGATCCTCATTCTCCGGATGTCATTATCTTCAATTTCACGGATCTTCTCTCTATTGACAATAGTGCTCTTGACATCATTGAGAAATTCCAGAAGAACCTTTTAGCTCACGGAAAGATTTTGGTTATTGCCGGCGCAAACGGCCATCCTCTTAAACAGATGGAACGTCTTGGCATGACCAAGACACTAGGCAAGTATCTTGTCGGAGACATGGACGAAGCTATCAAGGTCGGCGAAGAGTTCTTAGAAGAAAAGAGACTCCAGAAGGAAAAGAAAGCCGCGCACGAAGATATCCGCATCGTTGAAAAGTAGGCTGAGTTCTTAATCCTTCTTCGTAAAAATCCCGCAGAGTTTTGTTCTGCGGGATTTTTTAATTCCAAAAGGAAACTGCTGAGATTCCGAACTACGGAGACTCAGCAGTTTTTCAAAAGTCTCTAGAGACGACTAGTCAAGGTACTTTGGTTTGTACATGTAGTCTTCCAAAGCAGCCGTCAAATCAGCAGGTTTTTCGATCTGGGCGATGCCGCTTTCTAAGCAATATTCAGCAACTCTCTGTGCGATATGACGAGATACTGAACGAACTTCCGTCAAAGACGGGAAGAGGCTTCCATTAGCCAAATCTTCTTCTGTAACAGTTTCAGTCAATGCACGAGCTGCGGCCAAGAACACGCCGTCAGGAATCAAACTCGCTTTAGTGTACAAAGCTCCTAAACCGATGCCTGGGAATACGTAGCTGTTGTTGCCTTGACGAGGAACAAAAGTCTTGCCGTTTAATTCAACCGGAGGGAAGGGGCTGCCGCAAGCAAAGAGACAACGGCCTTCTGTATAGGTATAAGCCTCGCGTGCCGTGCACTCTGCTTTGGATGTCGGGTTAGACAGAGCAAAGATGATAGGACGTTCATTCAGTCTTGCCATTGCGCCTAATACATATGCGTTGAAGGCACCGGACTGAGCTGCCAAACCTACGATAGCTGTCGGCTTAACGGTTTCAATTGCATCCAAGAAAGTTGTGCAAGGTTCCACATCTTTAGCATAAAGTGCCTTGTCATGAGACAAGTTGTCTCTTGAAGAAACAACGAGGCCCTTAGAATCAAAGAGGAAGATTCTGTCTCTTGCCTGCTGTTCCGTCAAACCTTCGGCAATCATTGCCTGAACAAGTAAATTAGAGCAGCCGAGAGCGGCTTCACCGGCGCCCAAGAACAAAATCTTTTCGTCGCAAACTTTTGTGCCTTTGGCTTTTGTTGCAGACATGAATCCGGAGACAGTCACGGAAGCTGTGCCTTGGATATCATCATTAAAGCAAGTAACCTTGTCTCTCCAAAGTTCAAGCAGTTTAAATGCGTGGCGGTTAGCAAAGTCTTCGAACTGAATTAATACGCCGGGCCAACGTTTGCGGACAGCTAAAATAAACTCTTCTAGAAGTTCGTAGTATGCCTCTCCGTCAACTCTGGGATGCTGCAGGCCAAGATACAGAGGATCTTTGAGCAATGCAGGATTGTTTGTGCCAACGTCAATGCAAACGGGCAGAGAACGTTCCGGATGGATGCCGGCACAGGCTGTGTAGAGGGAAAGCTTTCCTTTTGGAATACCCATACCGCCGGTACCCAGATCTCCGAGACCTAAAATTCTTTCACCGTCAGTAACGACAATAATGTCAACATTTTCCTGCGGACAATTGCTGACAAGTTCAGCAACTTGTCCTTTATCTTCGATGGAAACATATAGACCGTCCGTATTACGGAAAATATGGTCATAGTCCATACAGGCTTTGCCCACTGTCGGGGTGTAGACGATTGGCATTAATTCTTCGATGTGATTGATTAACACATAGAAGTAAAGCGTACGATTTCTATGGCGTAAAGAATCGAGGAGTTCGTATTTGACCAAGTTGTCATCCGTCTCCCTCACTCTTTCCATAAATCTTTTGGCTTGAAGCTCGATTGTCAAAATTCTGGGCGGTAAAAGACCGCGGAGTTTTAATTTTTCCCTAGCTTCTTTACTGAAGGCGGTTCCTTCATTAACGTAAGGATTTCTTAAAACATTGACTCCTTCTAAGGGCTGAGCCATAACAAATTTCTCCAAAAAGAAAAAAATAGATTCGGGCGGAGACGAGCCCCGCCCTTTTATACTCTCGTTCAGTTAGAGTTTATCCCTTTAATCTTAAGATAAACGCTCATAAGGCAACAATTTGTTTGTTGTTAGCCAAACAGCACTTGTTTTCCTTCTTTCTGAAGTTGTTTAACCTCAGGAATTCTAAGTCTCAAAGCCGTGTAAATCGGAAGATCCTTCAAGCACTTAGCGGTAAAGAAAGCTACTGCACTGGCGCCGATCATAGCCAACGTTAGATCCCAGCAAGCCGTCATTTCCAAAATCAAGAGCACACCGGTAAAGGGCGCACGAATTGTCGCCCCGAAAAATGCGCTCATGCCGACCGCGCAGAAGGCCAATGGACTGACCTCTATTCCGACTAATCCAAGGGCCCAAGCAAACAAATGTCCTAAAATTCCTCCCATGAGAAGCAAGGGAGAAAACAATCCGCCGGGCACCCCTGTTGAATAACAAAGCGGAGCAAAGATCCAGCGAATAAGACCAAAGAGCAAAACAATCTGAATAGGATAGGCATAGTTCAGCATATCCTGACCTAAATTATCACCGCCGCCTGCCAAGTAAGGCGCATACCAAAGAAGCAGAGCAACCACGATTCCGACGATACCTGCCTTAACCTCCGGCAGAATATGTTTGAAGTAATCGTTGAGATTCAAAAGAAGCAGCACGGATTTGTTATATAAAACTCCCATTGCTCCGATAAATATGCCGAACAGAACCAAGGCAAAAACTTCCTTAACATTCGGAATGGCAAAAGCCTTTTGGATAACAGCATAATCCGGTTGAGCACCAAGAATCGTCATGGAAGTAGAACAGCCGACCAGCACACAAAGCATGGTAGAAATTACCAAACTCGGTTTAATGTCCTTGGTTACTTCTTCGAAAGTAAACATGGCCCCGCCCAGAGGTGCAGAGAAAGCCACTCCGAGCCCGGTGCCGGCTGAGGCAATGGTTAAAAATTTCAGCTTCGTATAGTCCAGCTTGAATATTCTGCCGAGAGTACCCCCGATAGAAGCCCCCATTTGGACGGTAGGACCTTCTCGGCCAAGTGCCATCCCGCTTCCCAACGTCAAAAGACCGCCGAAGAATTTTACGAAAAGGATTGGCAGACGTGCCGGCTCATGTTCGTTGTGCCACATGGCTTCAACGTATTGAATTCCGCTTCCTCCGGCAGTCGGAGCAAAACGAACCAAGAATCGTCCGACAACCGCGCAGCCGACGCAGATTGCAATTAGTGTCAGAAGACCTTCAAAAGTTCCGGCTGTATGGGCCCAAGAAGCAAGCTGATTACGGTATTTGTCGGCCATATGAAGGAAGTATTGGAAATATCCTCCGGCCAAGCCCGTCAAAAAGCCGGCAACCATGCAAAGTACTAAGAACCAACACAATGAACCCACGGACTCTTTTCCTAAGGTTGTTGCACTGTCTTGCGGAGGCAGTCCCGCAATCGGCGGCGTTTGCGGGGGAACTGTCTGATTGGTTTTACTAGTGGACATAATGGCCTCTTTTTTCTTTGTATGCTTAGAATAAAGGCCAAAACAGCTGAGGGTGAGTCAATATCCTTCAAAATGAGAACAGGACCATAATGGTCCTGTTCTTTTGTGCTTAACGGCAATTACATTTGACTCTTTGCCATCTTCGCGGCTTCGCTCTTCGGGAAACGCTTGATTAACTGTTGGAACGTTTGTTTAGCGTCCTCCGTTTTCTTAGTATCCATTTGAGCCATACCGATAATCAGCATTGCTTCGGGTACTTTTGCATGGCGAGGGAAGTTCTTCACTAAAGCTGACTCGGTATCAATAGCTTTTTTGAAGTCTCCCTTTCCATAGTAGCTGCTTCCCAACCAGTACATTGCTTCCGGATAGAGCTCGGAACCTCTGTTTTTCTGGATGAAAGTGTTGAATGCGGAGATAGCTTTTGCATACGCACTTTGATTCAACAATTTCAAAGCGTTGTCGAGTTCTTGCCTCTGCTGGATCTTTTTATCCTGCGCTGCCTGGTTGGCTTGAACCTTCGGATCCATTTCCTGAATCTTAGTGTTCAGATCACCGACCATGTTCTGCTGTTTCCCATAGGAATTTTTCAGGTCATCGAGCTGACCTCTGAGGTTTTTAACCTCTTTTGTCAGCGACTCAATGCGCTCGTACAACCGCATTTGCGTTTCCTGTTGAGTCTGCATTTGGGCACGCAATTCTACAATCGCCCTTCTTGCTTCATCATCTCCGAAGAGAGCATGAGCAGGATTGGCAAGAGTTGCAAAAACGATCAAGGAAGAGGCAAGTAAGCTAGTTCTCATTTGTTACCGACTAAATAATGAATATCGACGCGACGGTTCTGTGCGTAATCTTCTTCAGTATCGCCCAAAGCTTTTGGACGTTCTTTACCGAAACTGATAGATTCTACTTGATCAGGATTAACTCCCATCAATGTCATACGCTGTTTAACAGCTTCAGAACGTTTTTGTCCCAAAGCCAAGTTGTATTCACGGCTGCCGCGGGCATCAGTATTGCCTTCAAGCATAACTTTAACATTCTTGTTGTTGGCCAAGAATTTAGCGTGATTAGTTACGATCGGCATGTACTGCGGGCTGACGCTGTAGCTGTCAAAGTCAAAGTAAATTTCGCGTTTAGCTAAAGGACCGTCTTTAGCATTGAGCATTCTTTCCACTTCTGTTGCATCTGTAACGGAAGCAGCATCTTTATCCTTCTCTAAATCAATGCTAGAGCAGGCTGTTAAAGATAAGGCAGCCAAAACAGCAGCAGCTGCCAAAGAAAAACGTTGAAGATTCATTTTTAATTTCCTATCGAATGGTCGGTCCCCAAGCGGGTTCTCTAATGTCTCCGCTCAAGCCTGACAAGCGGGAGCGAGAGCTTCCATCGGTAGATACCGTCGAGAGCACTCCCTTACCTCCTTCGTCAGTAGCGAAGATAATCATATTTCCGTTAGGGGAATAGCTGGGGGATTCGTTTTTACCAAGTTGAGAAAGGGGGATTACGTTACCGGTAGAGAGATCTTGTTGGACAAGCTGGAAGTTACCTCCGGCTCTAACAATATACGCAATCTCGTTATTTTTCGGGCTCACAGTCGGGCTGACAGCGTAGGCATTGCCGAAGCTGACACGTTCTGTTGAACCGCCTGCCACAGGTTTTCTGTAAATCTGCGGGTTGCCGCCTCTGTCGCTGGTGAAATAAATATATTTTCCATCAGGAGAGAAAGTCGGCTCAGTATCGATACTATCTCCCTCCGTAAACGGACGAAGATTCATGCCTTCAGGGTTAAGCAAGTAGATTTTTGTACCGCCGTCTTTAGAAAGAGCCACTGCTAAGGTGGAACCGTCCGGGCTGAAAGCAGGAGCACTGTTGTTGCCGCGGAAAGCAGCAACCTGGTGTCTCTTGCCGGTTGTCAGATTTTGAAGCCAAACTGTCGGCTTACCGGTTTCGAAAGTGGTGTAGGCAATTCTTCTGCCGTCAGGGGCCCATGCAATAGACATAATCGGCTCACGGCTCTTCAATGCAGTTTTAGGATTGTGCCCGTCGCTGTCGGCAACCATAATATTGAATACATGCCGTCCGTCCTGACGTACGAATGCTATTCTTGTAGCGAAGTCGCCTTTTTCTCCGGTAATTCTCTCGTAGATTCTATCGGCAATGCGGTGTGCGGTTAAACGCAAATCATCAGCCGGGCAGACGTATGAGGCCTGGTCGGTTTCCTGCTTTTTAACCACATCAAATAATTTGAATTTAATTTCGTAGCGGTTATCCGCTGTCTTCTGGATGCTGCCTACTACGTCGGCATCCGCTCCTTGTGCAGTCAGAGCTTTCCAATCAGGCTCGACATCGATGCCGGATGCTGAGCCTCCCTCAACTAAACGAAAAACGCCGCTTCGTACCAAGTCATTGGAAATGATCTTGGAAATATTTTCAGGACAAGCAGACTCATTTTCAAAGGGTTGAACTGCGATTGGGAACTGATTTGCTCCAACTCCGAGAATATCTACTTGGAACTGTCCCCACGCCAATCCGGAAGCGGCTAGTCCGGCCATCAGCCCTGCTCCCTGTAGAAGCAAACGTCTCTTAAACATTTGAACTGTCATAGTTATTTCCTGCTCATCCCTACGTAGGAATATTTTCTTTACAAAATTAATCTGAAGTATATTAATTTTTTTTGTTACACAAAACCTATATCTGTGGACATTTTGGGTTAAGAAGTGTTAAGAAAAAAAGACCACCGATTTACTCAATGGTCTCTTTGTGCTAGTTAGCTATGGATTTTAGTGGCGGAAGTGGCGTTCACCTGTGAATACCATTGTGATTCCGCGTTCATTTGCAGCAGCAATAACTTCTTCGTCTCTGATGGAGCCGCCTGGCTGAATAACAGCCTTAGCACCGGCATCGATAATTACATCTAACCCATCTCTGAACGGGAAGAAAGCATCGGAAGCCGCAATGCTGCCCTGCAAGGACAAACCGGCTTCTTTTGCCTTAATAGAAGCGATACGGGCAGAGTCAACACGGCTCATCTGACCGGCTCCAACACCTAAAGTCATGCCGTTCTTCACGAATACGATGGTGTTGGATTTGATGAACTTAGCAATCTTCCAAGCAAACATCATGTCGGAAATCTGAGCGCTAGTTGGCTGGAGCTCTGTTACCACCTTCAAATCTTCTTCTTTGACTGTCTGGCTGTCCGGTGTTTGAACCAAGAGTCCGCCGCCGATTCTCTTCATATCGAAATCGTTGTGGGCGGAGCCGTTAGCAACAATCAACAAGCGAAGATTCTTCTTCTTGCCAAAGATTTCCAGAGCTTCCGGTGTGAATTCCGGAGCAATAATAACTTCAGCAAATTGTTTGGAGACTTCTTCTGCTGCTTCTTGGCCAACCTTGCAGTTGAAGGCGATAATGCCGCCGAATGCGGATGTCGGATCGCACTTAAAGGCCTTTGCATAAGCTTCAGCAGCATCTACACCGATGGCTGCGCCGCAAGGATTTGCGTGTTTGATAATGACGCAAGCCGGTGTATCAAAACTTCTGACAGCTTCCCATGCAGCATCGGAGTCAGCGATGTTGTTGTAAGAAAGTTCTTTACCCTGGATCTGGTCGTAGCCGGCAAGAAGTCCCGGAGCAACGTGTTTTTCTCTATAGAAAGCGGCAGCTTGATGAGGATTTTCGCCATAGCGCATATCCTGGACTTTAACCCACTGACGAGTCAAAGATTCGGGGAAGCGAGTACGTGTAGAAACGTCCGAACCCTTCATGCTTGTCAGATAGTTAGAGATCATGGCATCGTAGTGAGCAGTATGAACGAACACTTTCTTAGCCAATTCAAGTCTGGTTTCAGGAGTTACATGGCCGACTTCTTTGATTTCATCGATAACCTTTCTGTAATCTCCGGGGGAAACAATCACGGCAACGCTTTCATGATTCTTAGCGGCAGCACGGATCATTGTCGGGCCGCCGATATCAATGTTTTCGATAGCGTTTTCGAAAGTGCAGTTTGGATTAGCAATTGCTTGTTCAAACGGATAGAGGTTTACGGCAACGATATCAATCGGGTCAATCTTGAACTGTTCAAGAGCCTGCATATGTTCAGGAACGCAGCGGCGAGCGAGAAGCCCAGCATGAATCTTTGGATTCAATGTCTTAACACGGCCGTCCAACATTTCTGGGAAGCCGGTATAGTCAGCAACTTCTTGTACTGGAATACCTGCTTCAGCAATCAATTTTGCTGTACCGCCAGTAGATAAAATGTGATAACCAAGGTTAGAGAGTTCTTTTGCAAACTCGACCACACCTGACTTATCGGAACAGCTAATTAATGCTTGTTTTTTCATGTAAAAACCACTCCTCATTAGAGATTAATAGACAGATCCAACCTTTCAAGCAACTGAAGGGTCAGATCAATCTGTTCGTCCGGATTTCCGGCTAATAAAACTTTACGAATATCTTTCTCGTCCGCATTAAATCTTTTGAGGTACCAATTCAGGTGTTTTCTAATAGTTTTAAGACCAAGGACTTCTCCGTAAAAGGCATGATGAGAACGGATATGCCCAATGATTGTTTCCTCAATTTGAGTTTTGCTAAGTATAAATTGTCTTGTTCCCGATAACAGAGAATTGATTTGGCTAAAAATCCAAGGATTTCCAAGTGCTCCTCTGCCGATCATTACACCATCAGCCCCAGTGGCTTTAAGCACTTCCAATGCCTTATCTGCGGTATCAATATCCCCGTTGGCGATAACAGGGATGGAAACGGCTTGTTTCAAACGTCGTATCGTTTCATACTCTGCATGTCCTTTGAAACCTTGCTCCCCGGTTCTTCCGTGCAGAACCAGCATTTTTACTCCTGCCTCTTCAGCCCTTTTTCCCAAATCCACTGCATTAATATCGGATGCAGTCCAACCAATTCTGTACTTGAGGGTTACCGGAACCGAAACGGCATTCACAATACTCTTAAGAAGGGACTCCACTAAATCCGGATTTTTTAAAAGTGCTGAACCGCATGCTACCGAGCACACTTTCTTCGCCGGACAGCCGCAATTTAAATCTACGATATCGGCACCGGCGTTTTCCGCTCTCTTAGCTGCTCTTGCTAGCTCTTCAGGAACAGAACCGATCAATTGAATTCCTCTTGGGGATGGTTCTCCATCTAAGTTCATCCTGAAAGAAGTTTTGGCGGTGTGCTGAAGGTTATCTTTAGAAGCTGCCATTTCAGCAACTGCATAGGCAGCTCCCCATTGTCTGCAAATTTTGCGGTATGGAAGATCGGTAAACCCAGCCATAGGGGCCAGAATTGTTTGACCGGCAATGCTGACTGAGCCTACTTGGATATTATTCATAGCAATACGGAGGCAGCTTTTCAAATTTTTCTAATTCTTCCGGGGTTCCGACATTTGCCCAATTACCTTCATAAATTTCGCCGGTAATCAGCCCCTGATCCACGAAATCGTAAAGCCATGGAAAAAGCGGCGTTTTAGTACTTGGAATATCCTTAAAAATTGAAGGAGAGAAAACAGCTATATTTCCATAGGTATATTGTTTCTGTTGACGAGTAATGTGCCCTTTTTCCAGGTCCATATCTCCGCCTTCATGATAAGAAGGGTTTGGAACCAACACCAAGTGAGCTTTAGCATGTCCCTCAGAGATTTTCTTTGCTGCGCTTTTTAAAGACGCATAAGGAAAGTCGGTAACGATATCTCCTGATACGACAACGAAGGGCTCACTACTGTTTTGCTCAACCAGCTTATCTAACGCTTTAACAATTCCGCCTCGGGTCTCCAAGGATTCTTCGTGAGTGTATCCCTCTATGGAAAAAGTTAACCTTACCTCATACTTTGAACCGTCCCCAAGATATTCCAGCAGCTTATCGGCACAGTAGGCAACATTAATAACAATGTCTTTAAACCCTGCTTTTTTCAATGCCAAAATCTGCCACTCAATCAAAGGGCGTCCCCAAAGTTTGATTAATGGCTTCGGCATCGAATCCGTTAGATGCCGCATTCGTTTACCTCGTCCTGCGGCTAAGATCATTGCTTTCATCAAAACGTATAACCTACTTGCTTTTCTTTATTCTGAATCTTGTCCATAAGGTTTGCCAACGGCTTTAACGCATCATAACGGCCGGCAGTTTTAGAGACATAATTGATAAAGCGCGGAAGATCGCCGATGTATTTATCTTTACCGTCTCTGTAAGACAAACGGCAAAAGATTCCCAACACCTTCAGATGGCGCTGCAGACCCATCCACTCAACATCTTTCCAGAAAGCTCCGAAATCTGCCGGAACCGGTAGTCCTGCTTTTCTTGCTTTATCCCAGTAACGAATCGTCCAATCAATGATTTGATGTTCTTCCCAAGAAATAAAAGCGTCACGGCAGAGACTTGCAATGTCATAGCTGATAGGTCCGTAAACTGCATCCTGAAAGTCCAGAACACCCGGATTATCCACAGACTCCGGCATCAAGTTTCTTGGCATATAGTCTCTATGAACGTATACCTTGGCCTCACTCAAATTCTTAGCAATAATCAGATCAAAAGTCCTCTCCAAAAGCTTTTTCTCGAGATCGGACAATTCCATATGGAGATGCTTTTCTAAAAACCATTCAGTAAACAAATTGATTTCTTTTCTTAGAAGCTCGGCGCTGTAGGGCGGAAGGACATCAGGTTTGCTGGCAACCTGAAGTTTGACCAAGGCTGTTGTTGCATCATCCATGAGCCGGTCGGCATTATCGTGATCTAAAACATCCAAATAGGTTTTAGTTCCTAAGTCGGAGAGCAGCATGAAGCCGCCTTCATAGTCGACCTCAAAAATTTCCGGAACGTTCAGCCCGGCAGTCTTCATAATCTCATCAACCTTGACGAACTCTTTCATGGATTGCTTTTCTTTCGGACAATCCATGATGATGTAGCTGCGGCCGGTTCCCTGAATACGGAAATATTGTCTGAACCCTGCATCTGAGGAGGCATAAGTCAAAGTCTCCGGCTGAAGACCGTAAGTCAGGGAAACCAAAGCGAGCCATTTGTTTAATTGTTCACGACATTCCATCAGAAAATACCTCTTTTCAGAATAAGCAAGACAACAACTATTGCCTTTATAATTTAGCCACCCAATTCCGTGCAATTCTAATGACTCGACTTACCCAACGGCGAAAACTTGTTACCAGAGTTGTGAATGTGACGCCTGTAGCTGCTTCTATTGCCGCCCTCTTTTTTGTTGCGGCAGGCTCTGCTGTGCGCGCTGAAATTTCAGCTTACGGCACAGCACTTCCGATTAACTTAAACATGGCGCGTTCGCTTGACGTAAACGCTCCGACCGACACTGATGATACGAATATTTATCTTCGTTCTCATCAGATGCACTCTATCCCTGAAGAGCAGATTGTTCTGACCGATGAGGCCGAAGTCCGAAAAGCAGGTGCTGTCCTGAAGGGAGACAAGATCACTTATACCTTCTCAAAAGATGAAGTGTATGCGCAGGGCAATGCTCTAGTTGCACGGCAAGGAACAGTATTCGAGGGTCCGGAACTTACCTATCGTCTTGATGCGGAAAGCGGAAGCATGCCTAATGCTAAGTTCCGTTATCTGCCTAATAATGTTCGTGGTTCCTCTGATGAAGTCCAATTGCTCGGCGATGGTAATGTGAAGATGTGCAACGCCATGATTACCACTTGCAAAGAAGGGGATAACTCATGGTGGATTGAAGCTTCCACCCTCGATATTGATCAACAAGAAGAAACGGCAGACGGACGTAACGCCCGGCTCTATCTCGGCGGCGTTCCTATTTTTGCCTCACCTTACTTTACTTTCCCGATTGGCGAGAAAAGAAAGAGCGGCTTCTTGACACCGAAGATGGGTGCCAACTCCACGTTCGGTTTCAATGTTGAGATTCCCTATTATTGGAACATTGCCCCGAACTATGACTACACCATGGTTCTCAAGCCGATGTCAAAACGCGGCTTTATGCTCGGCAACCAGTTCCGGTACTTGCAGCCGACCTTCGGCGGTCAGCTTGATTATGATATTTTGTTCCATGACAGAGAAACCAAAAAGAAGAGATATTCTCTTGCTTGGAAACACACTCAGCGTTTGTGGGGCGGTGTAGGACTTGGCGTAAATTATCAGAGAGTCTCCGATGACAACTACATCTCAGACTTCTCCACGAACTTAAGACAGTCTAGTGAAGACGTTCTACCGCAGAATGTCTGGCTGAGTTATGGAAAAACATACTGGAGCACATCTCTGGGAGTTTATAAAAACCAAACTTTAAGACCGGATAACGAGTGGACTGAACAACCTTACGAAAAAATTCCGGAATTTAATTTCCGTGCGTATGGCGCCGACGTGAAAGGCTTCTCGCTTCTTTCCAACTTTACGGCTACACGTTTCCGACATGGAAATAACTTCAATTACAGAGGCGAGCCGATTGGAAGAACTCGAAGCGGAGACGGAAACCGTGTCATGCTGAACAGCACCATCAGCTATCCGATGATGGGCTCTTATTGGTTCTTGACACCGTCGTTCGAATACAGCATGGCTTGGTACGGTGACATCACCGGCCGTAAGTACAATTCGGGCAACGTAGATATCTATAAGAACTCTCATCGAACCATCCCGATCTTCACGCTCGATTCCGGATTGGTCTTTGAGAGAAATACTATGGTCCTTGGACGAGAGACCGAGCAAACTCTCGAACCCAGGTTGTACTATGCTTACATCCCTTATCGAGCCCAGAACCACTTGCCGAACTTTGATTCGTCATTGGCTGACTTGAACTTTGCTCAGCTTTTTTCTCCTAACCGCTTTATCGGTTACGACCGTATTTCCAATGCCAATCAGCTCACGGCAGCTTTGACGACCCGGTTTATTGATTCTCAGACCGGAAAAGACTGGTTCAGCGCAACCGTTGGTCAGCGTTACCACTTTACCGACGAAAAAGTCGATATTTACTGGAATGAAATCAATCGGAAAAACCTCAAGAGCGATATTATCGGCATGACCGAGTTCACGCTCATTAAAGATTGGAAGGCTGAGCTTGGGGTTCAATACTCCACTCTGTGGAAAAAATTCTCTAAAACAACTGCCGGTGTTCGCTACAACCCTGCGAAATACAGCAATATCGGGTTGTATTACCGTTATAACTACGATCCGACTGATACCAGAGAGGCTTTTTATAACTCGAACATCAAGCAGCTTGACCTCTCGTTCCAATGGCCGGTCACCAGAGACTTGTATGCCCTTGGCCGTTACAACTATTCAATTCGTGACAAAAAAGTCATTGATTCTTTAATTGGTCTTGAATATCGTGAGGGGTGTTGGATTTTCCGCTCAGCAATTCAAAGATACGTACGCAGTGCTGGGCGCACCACAACCAACTTCTTCTTCGAGTTAGAGCTCGTTGGTTTAGGCGCTTTCGGATCAAGCCCGATTGAAGCACTCCAACAGAGTATTACCGGCTATCAACCTCTCAGTCCCAGACCGATAGAAGTTGGAAGATATGATTACTATGAATAAAACAGCAATGAAGAAAATTAAACTTCTGAGTTTGGTTCTCAGCATTTCTCTAGCTGCTTTAGCCAGCGGACCGGTGTCCGCTCAAAAAGCCGCTAAGCAAGAGACCCAGTCGACCTCTAAAATTATTCCCGTTGACAGAATAGCCGCCGTTGTTAACAACGATGTCGTCACAGAGATGGAACTGCAGTCCCGCGTTCACCAGACCGCTTTGAATCTGCGCCGTCAAAACATTGCATTGCCGCCGATGGAAGCTCTGAGAGATCAGATTCTGGAAAGAATGATTCTGGAAAGAATCATCGAACAGAAGGCCAGAGAAACGGGCGTACGTGTTGACGACAATATGCTGAACTCGGCTATCGAACAGATTGCGGCCAACAACAACATGACCGTTCCTCAGTTAGAAAAAAGACTGCAGGCTGACGGTATTACTTTCAATAACTTTAGAAAAGAAATTAGAGCCGATCTTCTGACTCACCGCTTACGCGAGAGAGAAGTTGATGACATGGTGAAGATTCCGGAAAGCGAAGTCGATCAGTACATTAAAGATCAACTCGGACCTGAAAAGCGCCGTCAATACAATCTGCAGAGAATTGTAGTCAGCCTGCCGGAAAATCCCTCCAGAGAGCAGTTTGAAGAGGCTCAGAGAACAGCCAACAAAGTTCTAGAAAGTGCACGCAAGGGCGGCAACTTCAGCCAGCTGGCTGCCAGATACTCTCGCTCTCCTGACGCTATGGAAGGCGGGAACATGGGATGGAAAACTGCCAATACGCTTCCTCCTCCGCTTTTCGACGCCCTTAAGAACGCAAAAACCGGCGATATCGTACCTCTTCGTGCGCAATCCGGATTCCACATTTATAAGGTCTTAGGCAGCCGAGATCCGGGAGATGCCGCGGAAGTTCAATCCGTCAAACAAACCCGTGTTCGTCAAATCTTTATGCGTCCCACAAACGTCACACCTGAGAATGTTGTTGTCGAACGCATGAAGAAGATTAAAGAAAGAATTGAGAGCGGCGATTCTGATTTTCAGACCCTGGCCCGTCTTCACTCTGCCGATCCTTCGGGCACTCGCGGAGGAGATCTAGGTTGGATTTATGAAGGCGACGTTCCTCCGGAACTGGAAGCAGAAATTAATAAACTTCAAAAAGGCCAAATCAGTGAACCGATTAAAACTCCTTTCGGCTATCACTTGATCCAAGTTACGGACCGACGTACACAGCAAGGCGTTAATGAAAGACTTCGCAGTCAAGCCAGAGACAATCTGAGAGAACAAAAAATCAATGAAGCGACTCTGGATTGGGAAAGACAACTGAGAGACCAAGCCTACGTTGATAAACGTATTGCTCGCCCTCAGGATTAATATGAAGCGCCTGGAAAAACCAGGCGTTTTTTACTATGGCACTTGTATTAAAAAGCCACAAGGCTAAAAAGAATTTCGGACAGAACTTCCTTCACGATGATTTCTGGATTGAAAAAATAGCATCCGCAGTTGATGCTCAGCCGGGCCAAAACATTGTTGAGATTGGTCCCGGACAGGCTGCTCTTACACGCTTGATGATTCGAGACGCAGGCTGCGTTACCTGTATCGAAATCGATAAAGATTTAGCCCAGTGGCTGCAAAAGAAGTTCAGGCCTGAAGAACTGGCTCTTATTGAAGCTGATGTTCTTAAAGTTGATTTTGCTCGCATCAAGCCGGGAGAAAAAATAAGGCTCGTCGGCAATCTTCCGTACAACATCTCCAGCCCTCTTCTCTTCCGTTTAATGGAATTAGCAGACAGAGTCATTGATCAGCATTTCATGCTTCAAAAAGAGGTTGTAGACAGAATGGCAGCCACACCGGGCCATAAGGCCTTCGGACGTTTGTCAGTCATGCTTCAGCACCGATACAAGATCGTCAAGCTTTTTGACGTTCCCCCTGATGCCTTCTCTCCTCCTCCGAAAGTCATTTCTTCCGTCGTGCGGATGATTCCTTTGGAATCTCCCCTTCCGGTTAATGAAAAACTTTTTGAACGGGTGACGGCTCAGGCGTTTTCGATGAAGAGAAAAACGCTGAAGAACAACTTTGCCAAATATTTCGGCCCGGAAATTTTAGAAGAAGCGGGCATTGATCCCGGGGCCCGAGCAGAAGCCGTAAGCATGCCGTCTTTTGTAACTTTGACCAATTTATTGGAGAGCAAAGGCATCCTGCTTGATGATTGCGTCTCGGCGACACAGGAATAACTAAATTGATCATTCGGCTGTTCCATCCGACATTTCAGCGGGAGAACAGCCTTTTCCTTACACTTTCTTCGACATCTATCGAACTGAAAACGTGTTGTGATAAGGACTGAACCTATTTAACAGGATCGCAGATGTGGAAAGTTTTTAGTTTTGCTCTGCGCTCCATCGCGTCCGGACATTTTTCCAGAACTTTGTTCCAGAAATTTGGGCTATGGTCCAAATAGTACAGATGGCAAAGCTCATGAATGATGACATATTCACACAGGTTTTCCTCGGTCAAAACCAATCTCCAGTTGAGATTGACATTGCCCAAGCATGAGCAGCTTCCCCATCTAGTCTCGGCCGAAGAAAGTTTGACCTTTTTAAGTCTTTCTTTGAAGTAAGGATCCTTTTCAGCAATTTTATGAATCAAGTCCGTTAAGTAAATACGTGCCCAATACTTCACAAACTCTAAAGCAGCCTTATAGAAAATCGCCTGATCTACCTCTTCCGTTGAAAAGAAATAAAAGGTGTTCGTCGACTCGTCAAAAGACTTCCTTACCTTCTTGGGAGAAATCTCAATTCTGACAGGGTCTTGGATGCCAACAACTTTGATGCACTTATTCTCCCAAGCAGAAAGCCACGGCTCACGAATTCTTTCATGCTTCTTATTGGGCGCTTTGTTGAGATTTTTTTCTATCCAAGCTAAGTGGGTCTCGATAACCTTTTCAATACACAGTATTGGCTCATAATGAGGAGCTCTAACCGTTAATACACCGTCAGAGATAACTAAGCCAATCGTCTTTCTTGTTGACCTTTTCAGAATATATTCAAGAGACTGTCCATTTAAGAGTATTGTCCTCTTATAGCCATTCTGAGCTTTCTTTCTGGGCTGGACTTTCCTTTTTGGGCCAGCTTTCGGTCTTCCCGATCCCGGAGTCAGAGGTTGGCCGCTCATCACTTTATAAAAATCCTCCCAGAGGGCGTTCTCCTCCTCTTCAGTAAGAGCTTTCTTCCCGCCTTTATATTGATCGAATAAGTTCCAGGAATTCTTCTCTTCTCGAAGTTGAAGCCAGAGTTCAAACAATTTTTTCGGATTGAGCAGATCTTTATTGATTAGATCTCTAATATCGAACATAGACTTCAGAATTAAGGTTTATCAATGACCTTCATTTGAGTTTCGATCCAGTTCTGAACTTCATCATTAAGTTGAGAAACGGTCTTCCCTTCAGGACGAATTTCAGGTCCGAAAATAACTTGGATATGACCCGGATAAATAATGAAGCTTCCCTTCGGCCAGCATCTGCCGGAATTCAAAGCAATAGGCACGACAGGAGTCCCGGTATCAATAGCGATTCTTGCACCGCCGGATTTGTATTTAACAGTCTGTCCCGGTTTTGTACGAGTTCCCTCTGGAAAAAGAACTATAGCCCAGCCTTTTTCGAAATACTTTGGTGCTTCTTCTTTGATATGTTCGAAGGCAGCTTTCCCGTGACTGCGATCGATGCTAAGCATTCCTAAGGAGGCCAGACCCCAGCCGAAAACCGGAAGTTTATGAAGCTCCCTTTTGTAGACGAAACTGACTCTGCGGGGAACAAAACCAAAGAGAGCCAGAGTTTCCCAACCGGACTGGTGTTTGCTTAAGAGAACGACGGGTCCCATGTTCTTAATGGAATCCATATTCTCAAAACTGAACTTAACATTGCAGATGCCGCCCATGGCTTGAATAATCCATTTGCACCATCCCCTAACAATGTCGTAACACCTCTCCTTACTGGAAGAAAAAAGAGAGGCGGTAAGAAGAATGAATCCTGCAATCAAGATGCTGACTGCAAAGACGAACCAAAACAAAATAGAACGAACCAAAGCAGTCAGCTTCATGATCAACCTCTAAAAGAAATTAGGACGCCAAGCAGGAGAGCTTAGCGACTTGGTTCATTGAACGATGCAGCTCTTTGAGCAAAGCGAGACGATTACGTCTTACAGCTTCATCATCCACATTGACCATTACCTTGTCGAAGAAGGCATCAACCGGAGCCTTGAGAGGAGCCAGAGCAAGGAGAATAGTCTCATATTCGCCTTTTTCAAACTTACCTTCAAGATCTTTATTGACTTCAACCAATGCCTTATAAAGGTCTTTTTCTTCTTGGGCTTCAAGAAGGTTTTCGTCAACACTCTCAGGAATGCTGTCTTTGCTCTTCTTCAAGATATTCTCAATTCTCTTGTTTGCTGCACTTAGGCTGGCTGCCTCTTCGAGTTTTCTAAAGGCTTGCAACGCTTTAAGGCGAGCAGAGATTTCACGAAGATACTTCGGTTCTACGGAAAGCACCGCCTCCACTTCAAGAGCTTGGGCACCTTCTTCTTTAAGCATGACTCTGAGTCGGTCATAGAAGAAGTCTTTGAGCTCGCGGGAAGCATCTTTAACGCCGTCAATCTTCTGCTCTTCAGCCACGGCAATAGCAATCAAATCATCCAAGCTTAGCGGAAGATCTTTTTCAATCAACATCCTCAAAACACCTAAAGCATGGCGCCTCAATGCAAACGGATCTTTATCTCCGGTTGGGATCTGACCGATACCGAACAGACCGGCTAATGTGTCAAGCTTGTCTGCCAATGCCACGGAAAGGCTTTCGGGAGTGCTCGGCAATTCACCGCCGGCATATCTCGGATAGTAGTGTTCCTTAATAGAAACGGCTACGATCGGATCTTCTTTGTCATGGAGAGCATAGTATTCGCCCATGATACCCTGGAGCTCTGGGAACTCACCGACCATCAACGTACGCAAATCGGCCTTAGCCAATTTGGCGCCGCGTTTCGCAAGTTCGGGATTTGCGCCGAGCTTCTCAGCAACTTTTTCAGCGATGTTTTGAATTCTTTCGCTGCGCTGGAGCTGGTTACCGAGTTTGTTGTGATAAACAACATGTTCCAAGCCCGGAACCCTGGAATCCAAACGTTCGAGCTGATCCTGTTCAAAGAAGAACTTGGCATCGGCAAGTCTGGCTCTGACAACTCTTGCGTTACCGGACTGGATAGCAGCGCCGCCGTCTTTGGCATTGATCTGAGAAACTACTAAGAATTTATTGATAAGCTTGCCGTTCTGATCACGCAAGGCAAAATATTTCTGGTTTTGCTGCATTGTCAGAATCAAGCATTCTTCCGGAACTTTCAAGAAATCTTCATCAAAAGAAGAGACATAGACCACCGGCCATTCCGTCAAGGAAGCGACTTCATTGACCAAGTCTTCCGGCATGATGATTTGTGCATTCAGATTGGCAGCTTCGCTCTTTAAAGCAGCAACCATTTTGTCTTGACGCTTCTCAAAGGAAGGAATCACCTTGCCCTGTTCTTCAAGCTGGCTTTCATAGGTGTCCGCGGAGTTTATTGTCAACAAATCTTTGGTGTGGAAGCGATGGCCTGCCGTCTGGTTTCCGGCTTTCAAACCGAACAAAGAGACATTCAATACTTTATCGCCGTAAAGAGCAAGCAAATGTTTTACCGGACGAACAAATTCAACGGTTTCTCCATTAGCAAGCTGATAGCTCATCACCTTTGGAATCGGAAGATGAGTTACTGCATAGTCGAGAGCATTTTGGAGGCCTTTTTCCAAGCTCTCTCCTTTCTTCACGCCTTCATAGTAAAGCTGGTCTTGCTTACCGTCATTAACAATCTTAAGTTCAGAGACGTCAGCCTGTACACCGAGAGCAGCTAATTTCTTGGTCAAAGCCGCAGTAGGCTTGCCGTCAGCACCTATACCAATCTTGCTTGGAACCAATCTCTGGCTGAAAGGTTTATCAGGAGAATCAGCCAAAACGTCAGTAATGTAAACAGCAATTCGACGCGGAGCGCCAAAGGCTTTCATCTTGGAGTCCGGCAGCAAAAAGTCTGCCTTCTTTAATTGAGTAAAGACTTCCTGAGCAAAAGCGTCTGATAATTTTTTCAGAGCCTTCGGAGGGAGCTCCTCTGTTTGGATTTCTACTAATAAGGAGTTCATTTTTCTTTACCTCTTAGCCTTCTTTGGAACACATTGGGAAGCCCAAGCGTTCGCGGGAATCGTAATAACTTTGAGCCACGGAGCGGGAGATCTGACGGATTCTGCCGATATAGGCAGCACGTTCAGTAACGCTGATAGCGCCTCTGGCGTCTAAAAGATTGAAAGTGTGTCCTGCCTTTAAAACCATTTCATAAGCCGGCAAAGCTAAATTCAAGTCCATCAGGCGCTTGGCTTCGCTTTCGAAATAATCGAACTGCTTTAAGAGTTTTTCCGGATCGCTGGCTTCAAAGTTGTAATGACTTTGCTCAACTTCGTTCTGGTGGAATACATCACCATAGGTCAAGACATGTTCTTTTTCTCCGTCGGACCAACGGGTATAAACCAAATCAAATACGTTGTCGCAGTTTTGGAGATACATACTGAGTCTTTCCAAACCGTATGTAATTTCACCTGTAATCGGTTTGCAAGGAATACCTCCGACCTGTTGGAAATAGGTGAACTGAGTAACTTCCATGCCGTTCATCCAGACTTCCCAGCCTAAACCCCAAGCACCAAGAGTAGGATTTTCCCAGTTATCTTCTACGAAACGGATATCGTTGACTTCCGTGTCAATACCGAGTGCTCTGAGAGAGCCCAAGTATCTGTCAACGATGTCTGTGGGAGAAGGCTTTAAAACCACCTGGAACTGATGATGCTGATGAAGACGATTTGGATTTTCGCCGTAACGTGCATCTTTTGGTCTGCGGGACGGCTGGACGTAGGCGGCTCTCCACGGTTCCGGACCTAACGCTCTTAAAAATGTTGCGGTATGAGAGGTTCCGGCTCCGACCTCCATATCAATAGGCTGAAGCAAGGCGCAGCCCTGCTTGTTCCAATATTCCTGCAAGCGCAGGATGACTTCTTGAAAGGTAATCATAATCTTTTAGGTAAGGTGAACTCTGAATGAATTCATGACAATCTGACTATTTTAATGAAATAAAAGGATGATTAGCATCGGAAGGCAAGAAAATCCTCCTCCTTTTCCGCACGCATACTTCCGCTCAGTTATTTCCGTACCGAACTCATCGCTTTAACGAGACTTAACAATGCCAGATCGCCGTTTCGTCTTGTACCAACCATCAGGCATCCCGGCGGTGTCTTCTCTAAGTCCACAGGGAAGGCGATAGTCGGACCGCCCCCGATTGCCCACCAATCTAAATATTCGGAGGAAAGAATATAATCGGCATCATATTTAAATAACAAACTCTCAATAAAGTCGTTTGCCTTCTTTATGTTGCGATTTGCCAATTTCTTCTCTTTCGATTCAGGCATTGCCCAGGCGTCTTCCAGACGTTCCATCCCGTACCGATGAGATTCGGGTCGGCTACGATACTTCTCGACTAACTCACGGAAACTCTTAGGTTCAGAAGCACTTCCATAACGTTCCAGAAACTTAGTCATATCCCGTTTAATATCGCTTGAGCTGATCTCTTTATAGTCAAAAACAATTTGAGGCGTCTCAAGTTCAACTACAGAGATTCCAAGATCGGCCAGCCGGCTAAACAAGAATTTCAAGGCTGGAGACACTTGTGAGGCATTCCTTAGAAAGAGAAGCCTTGGACTCGAACGGATGAACGGTTTGGAACAGAAAGAGAAGTCAAAAGATTGTGGATCGGAGGAATCGTAGCCTGTCATCGACAAGAAAACTTCTTTAAGTAGTTCCGGATTTCGTGCCAAAACACCGGGAGCATCGAAGGAAGAGGACAAAGGTATGATTCCCGTTCGAGAGATTGAACCTCGTGTAGGTTTGAAACCATACACCCCGTTATACATTGCCGGAATCATGATGCTGCCTCGCGTCTCTGTCCCCAGCGCAGCGTCACAAAAACCTGCGCTGACTGCCACGGCTGAACCAACGCTGGAACCTCCGCAAGGAAAACGACCACCGTAGGGATTTCTTCCGAATCCGCCCAGTTCCGAATACCCTCTTTTCAAAACCGATGAGGTAACGAAGCCTGCCAGCTCGGTCAGATGAGTTTTCCCAAAAATATCAATGCGTGAATTCTTTCTCAACTGTTCAATACAGAAAGCATCCGGCAGTCTGAGGTTCTTTAAAGCAAGAGATCCGGCAGAAGCCGGCCAATCTCGAACGCCAATGTTGTCTTTAACAAGAAGATGGATACCGCAATCTACTTTAGGATTTTTGTAAAAACGAACGGCATGCAAAACGCCATTAAAGGCCTGAATCCTTTTTACCATCTGAGCGGCTGAAAGGTCTCTGTTTAACGGATAAGATAAGTTTTCCATAGGTTTGAGTTTCTCGTATCAAATCTCTCCCATTATCTTCCTTTCTTCTTGTACATGCTTATTTTAACGAAAGGCCTCGAAACTCCGCAGGCCTCGGCGGATCGGACTCCGGATTCTAACGAACTTCTCACTCCATAAGGAGTTCTAAGCACCGCAGGTCTGTTCACAAAAACATCCTCACCGAGTCCGAGCACCTTTTTTTAGAACAGATCCGAGTGAGATCCAAGACGTACTCCATAGATCTGCTCTGGACGATTTTCGTAAATAAAAAGAAAGTCTGGTTCAAGATGCAACTCTCGACATCCGATCCAATTTCCAATAAGGAGATGATCCCTAACAGAGGCAGGAAGCGGCTGCTCAGATATCAACAATCGAACCATATCCTTGAAAAGTGTCAAATCCTTGTGCTTTTTTCGCAAGTTTGATGTCCTTTTTCAACCTAGAGGATGCGACAAACTCCTTTATGAGTTAAATATCCATCTCTCTAAAAAAATCCTCTGGATTTTTGTACTTGCTTCCGCGTCCGGTTTCTACTTCCTTAATAGCAGCTACGGTCTCTTTGTTAGGAATATGTGCCCTGAACGGCATTCCTTGTTCTGCAACTGCTTGGGTCAAAAATGTTCTGACAGCCTCGGAAAGACTCATGCCCATCTTTTCAAAAAGGACGGAAGCTTGTTCTTTCAAGTCTTGCGTCAAACGAATCTGAATCTGGGTGTCTGTAACTCTATTCATAGTTCCTATGTACTTAATTTGTCATGACATTGTAATTATGTATTGAAAATACATGAACAAGATATAAGAAATCTGGAATAAGGTTATAGCAATAACTTAGGATAATTTTCTTCATTGATTGCGTGCCTAGTATTTTCTCTTGCTTGTATTCAAAAAAAACAGCGGTATAAATTGAAATCTGCAAAGCCTTAATTTTTTACTCTTAGCTAACGACTTTTTAATTTATTTTCAAATTTTTTTGATTCATCAAGCCCAATCTCTCCCCATAATATGAGTAACTTAGTTTGCAGAAAAAGAGAGATTTTGTGAAAACAAAAATTTTAACTTGCCTCCTCAGCTTAGGATTAGCAACCGCACTTCCTACAGCCTCCTGGGCAGATTCTTCGGCCAAAGAAACCGTTACCGTGGACATTCAGGTTCCTGCAGCATTGCGCGGATTCGTTCCCTTACATAACCCGGTTGCAATGCCGAAGGTAAGACTTTTTACTAAAGACGGAGAAGAGGTCGACTTAAATAAATATCAAGGCAAAGTTCTGATCCTGAATCTTTGGGCATCATGGTGTATGCCGTGCATTCAAGAAATCCCAGCATTAGCCAAGATGCAAAAGAAACTTGAAGGATCCAATGTAATGATCATGGGCGTTAACCTTGAACAGACGACCAATCAAGTTCTGAAATTCCTTGAGAAGAAGAAGTATGAAGGATTTCAAACTTGGCTGGACCCCACAGTGTCGGTCCCTTCCGCTCTGCCTATCAGCGGTATTCCCACAAATCTGATCCTCAATGGAAACGGAGAAATCATCGCAATGGTTGCCGGTTATGCCCAGTGGGATGCCCCCGAAGTTGCAAAGTTTCTCAAAGAACTAGAGAAAAAGTACGCCAAACCTTCTTCTAGTGCTGAGAAGAAGCTTTAGGCTTGCGGCGCCAAGACAGTCCGATTCCTGCTGCCAATGACAAAAGCATAACCAGAACCGAGGGCAGATCGCCTAAGCTCGCATAAGGCGTTGGCTTCCCGATTGCCGCTGTGACGGCCACGTCAAGCTTTCCGGGAACCATGAACGGTAGCCGAGCAATGATCTGCCCCTTTTCATTAATAGCTGCCGTAGCTCCCGTATTAGTAGCACGCACAATCGGACGGGCAAACTCTTTTGCTCTCATTCGAGAAATACTCAAATGCTGAGGCAAAGCTGCCGAATCACCGAACCAACCGAGGTTAGATAGATTAATCAAGATACCCGGGGCCTCGCCTTTGTTCCACCATTGTCTGATAGTTTCGCTGAATAAATCTTCATAACACAGGGTTGGCGCCACTCTGACCTGCTCTACAACGGTAAAAGGTTCTTGAGAAACATTTCCTTCCTTAAGGTTGGCCATTGGAATACCCAGCATATCGATGAACCAACGAAAACCGAAAGGCACGTACTCTCCGAACGGAACTAAGTGTTTTTTAAAATAGAAGCCGAACTTACTGCCTTTTTCAATCAAAATTGCAGTGTTGGCATAACCGCCTTCCGGGGATCGGATAAATGCGCCCAATATCAAAGGATTGCCTTTTTCTTCCGTTACTTTTGTCAGCTCTTTAAGCATTTTTGTCGGAAGCTTGTCAAAAGGAATCGGGAAAATAGTCTCAGGCAGAACAATCACTGCATCCTTTTTAAGACCAGGAGCACTCATCTCTTCCGTATATCTTGCAAAAGACTGTTCCGTCCCCATCGGAGAAAATTTTTCGTTCTGCGCAATCCCGCCTTGAATCAAACGGAAATTGACAGTTTCTCCCGGCTCGCTCCAAGTCTTTTCCTTCAAAACAAAAGCCGAGCCGAGAAGAGCAAGGAAAGCGACAGCAACCAAATTAGCCGTCCAGATATCCCGTCTTTTCATAGAAAGAACGAAGAGACAGATAAGTCCTGCTGTCAGCGCAGCAAGATAATTAATGCCGGTTGCACCAATCACGGGTGCAAAAACGCTAAGAGGTCCTTCGATATGAGCGTAGGCACCGGCTGCCCAAGGGAAACCGGAGAGAACCCATGTACGCAGCCACTCTGTTAAAGCCCAAGCTGCTGGCGTAATCAACAGGAAGAAAACCCAGTTTTTTCTGCTGCGATCCCTTAAGCCCAAACCTGAGAGCAGCCCGGCTGCTGCGGGAAAAATTGCCAGCAAAGAAGCAAAAGCCACGACCGCGATTCCCGCGACCCATGCAGGCTGGTAACCGTAGTCATGAATAGAAAAATAGATCCAGTAAACGGAAGAACTAAACCAGCCTAATCCAAATAAAAATCCCAGAAAGCTGCTCCGAGCAACTGAGGAGGAATACAAAAAAAGAAAAAAGATTCCGGCCAAGCTCAAAAGTTGAATTAAAGCCCAGTGCGGTGCAATGGAAAAACCTTGAGCTCCCCCTAAGACGAGTGCAAATCCGCAGATTTCAAAGAAATTAATCTTTCGAGTCATTTTGTTCGTCGGTTTTTTCCGGAACTGACTCCGGTTTCGGCTCCTCAACCTTTTCGACTAAAAGCATCTGAACTTTTCGGGCCACCGCTTTCGTAACTTTGAAACGATATCCTCCGATAATCACTACTTCTCCTACATGCGGAACGTGTTCAAGCTCATCAGAAATTAAGCCTCCGACAGTTTCATAGTGATCATCAGAGAAGTGTGTCTCGAAATGTCTGTTGAACTCTTCAATATGAGTAGAAGCTTTGACGCGCCACTTCCCCGGAGAAATTTGAATAATGTCGTTGGCAGTTTGATCAACATCAAACTCGTCGTCAATTTCTCCGACAATTTCTTCGAGTACGTCTTCAATCGTTATGAGACCGGAAACTGATCCGAACTCGTCCACGACCAAAGCTAAATGGTTTCTTTTCAGGCGAAATTCTTTAAGAAGGATATCAACCGGCTTGCTCTCAGGAATAAAAACCGGAGTCCGAAGATGTTCGGAAACCTTGTAATTAGGATCTACGAAAAGTTTCAGAAGATCTTTCGCAAGCAGAATCCCGACCACGTTGTCTCTATCCCCATCAATGACAGGAAACCGAGAGTGGCCCGCCGCAATTACCTGCTTAATCCAGTTCATCGGGTCATCGGAAATGTCGATGACCTGCATCTCGGTTCGGGGGACCATGAGGTCGTCAGCTCTCAGATCGGCTACCTCCAGCACCCCTTCGATCATATGGAAAGCATCATCGGTTAAGATTTTCTTTCCGTGAGCGTCTTGGAGTTTTTCAATAAATTCTTCTTTGGTTTCAGGATGTTCGTGAAATAGTTTTTCAGAAAGCTTCTCAAAAAAAGAACGGGGTTTTTGAACAGGTGCCGGGTTGTCTGACATATTTTTTAACTTTTGAACACAATAGCTCGATGATATAGGAAATCCTATTGTTTTTTCACAGCAAAAACTATACGTAGTTCCTATCGGGATATGGAGGTTTGAAACCCAAATCCATCACGATTTCGGTTTCTTTGCGCTCCATCACTTCCGCCTCTTCGTCATTCATATGATCGTAACCCAAAGCATGGAGAGCTCCGTGAACGAGCAAATGTGCTAAATGCTCCTCTAATGATTTGTTCTGATCCAAGGCTTCTTTTCTAAGCACCGGAACACAAACAACCAGGTCAGCTTCCACGACAGGCTCTCTAACATAATCAAAAGTCAGAATGTTGGTCGCGTAATCTTTTTTACGGTAGCTGTTATTGAGTTCTCTGCCCTCTTCTTCATCAACGAATCGAACCGTCACCATGGAGTCTGAAGCCAAAGCTTTCTTCAGCCATCTCACCATTTTCGAGCGAGACGGCAAGTCTTCAAATTTTGAAAGCTGCTGAAAAGAAAAATTAAAGACAGGAGTTTTAGTCTCTTTTTTCACCATTTTTTTGTGCTCTGTCATATGCCTCTACAATCCTTGCAACCAAAGGATGACGTACTACGTCAGCCGCCGTAAAGTAGGTGATAGAAATGCCGCGGACATCCCTCAAGATATTTGCCGCATCCATCAATCCGCTTCTCTGGCCTCTCGGCAAATCAATCTGAGAGGAGTCGCCGGTAATTACCGCCCGGGATCCGAAGCCTATTCTCGTCAGAAACATCTTCATCTGTTCCGGAGTTGTGTTTTGAGCTTCATCCAGAATTACAAATGAGGAGTTGAGAGTTCTTCCTCTCATGTAGGCCAAAGGAGCAATTTCAATATTTTGGCGTTCAAGCAAGCGCTGAGTCTTTTCAGTTCCCAATAAATCAAAGAGCGCATCGTACAAAGGACGAAGATAAGGGTCGACCTTTTGAGAAAGATCGCCCGGAAGGAAACCGAGTTTTTCACCGGCTTCGACAGCCGGACGAGTCAGCACGATTCTTTCAACTTCTCCCTTTTCAAACGCATCGACGGCAGCCGCTACAGCTAGATAAGTCTTGCCGGTTCCTGCCGGCCCGATACCGAAAGAAATATCATGACTCATGATATTTCTGATGTAGGCCCTTTGCATCGGTGTACGGCCCGTCAAACCCTTGCGTCTTGTGCGAAGTTCAGGAGTCGGTTCTTCTGTAATCTCCTCTTCGAGACTTGTCTTAGAACCGACAAAATAAAGCTGAATGTCCTCAGTACCTAAATCACCGGCTTTATTCTGAGCCGCTTTTGCTAAATCAGAGATAGCCTGTACACCTTTCCTTGCAGCTTCCAGCGGGCCTGCCACGGTAAAGACAGAACCGCGCCGAGAAATGTCGACATTGAGGAAAGTTTCAATCTGGGCAATATTGGTGTCCATCGGACCGACCAAACTAGCCAGATCGCTATTGTTAATGTCTAAAGAAACAGAAAGCTTTTTTAAATCTTCTTTTGATTTGGTTTCTGCTTTGCTTTTATTCATGGATCTCCCCACCTAATGTATGCGGATATACATCGGTTATTTTGAGACTAATCATTTTACCGATTAAGCTCTCGTCCCCATTAAAGGTAACAATTCTATTGTTATCGGTTCGTGCACTAAGCATATTTTCTCCGCGCTTGGCCTTACCAACCACAAGCACTCTCTGAATGCTGCCCACCATAGATTGGGAAATTTCTTGAGCGTGTTTGGTATTCAATGCCTGAAGTCTCTGCAATCTCTCAAGTTTAACTTCCTGCGGAGTGTCATCGGGCATTTCTGCCGCCGGCGTTCCCGGGCGCGGAGAATAGACGAAGGAGAAACTGGCATCGAACTTCACGTCCTCAATCAGTTTCATTGTTTTTTCGAAATCTTCCGCAGTCTCATTCGGGAAACCCACGATGAAGTCTGTAGCAATACAGATATCCGGCCGAATCTGGCGAAGCTTTCTGACGATAGACTTGTACTCGAGAACGGTATAGCCGCGTTTCATACCTGCCAGAACTCTGTCGCTTCCTGCCTGAACCGGCAAGTGAACATGATTGGCAAGTTTAGGAATCTTTCCATAGGCTTCTATCAGTCTCTTAGAGAATTCCTTCGGGTGAGAAGTTGTATAACGGATACGTTCAATCCCTTCAATTTCCGCAACGTATTCGAGAAGAAGAGCAAAATCAACAATTTCTCCGTCAGGATCTTCTCCGCGGTAGGCATTGACATTCTGACCGAGAAGAGTAACTTCCTTAACGCCTTGTTCGGCAAGCTGAATAATTTCGAGCAGAACATCTTGCAACGGACGGGAGAATTCTTCTCCTCGTGTGTAGGGCACAACACAGTAAGAACAGTATTTGCTGCAGCCTTCCATAATGGAAACGAATGCCGTTGCCGCATCGGCGTGCGGTTTAGGAAGATGGTCAAACTTCTCAATCTCAGGGAAGCTGATATCTACCTGAGGACGGTTAGTTTCTTGGCGTTTTTTCAGCAACTCAGGAAGCCTGTGATAGGTCTGGGGCCCGAATACGATATCAACGTACGGAGCTCTGCGAATAATATTTTTGCCCTCTTGACTGGCAACACAACCCCCTACTGCAATTTTCAGCTCGGGTTTTTCTTTTTTCAGTTCTCTGGCTCGGCCTAAATCAGAGAAAACCTTCTCCTGAGCTTTTTCTCGGATGGAGCAAGTGTTAAATACGATTAAATCGGCCTCTTCGATATTATCGGTTGGCTGGTAGCCGGCGTTAGAGACAGCAATGTCAGAGATTTTGCCGGAATCATATTCATTCATCTGGCAACCGAAAGTCTTAATAAAAATTTTCTTCGCGTTCACGGTTTATATCCGGTGGCTAATAAGAGACGTCAAAAAAGCAGGACGTCGATTCTGCTAAAAAGGTGCTACATATAAGGGTGCTTCAACTTGGAGAATCTCCTCAGGATTTTCTAAATTTCTTGCCGTTAAAGCACCGCCCCAAAGACAACCCGTATCTAAGGGATAAATGTTGGGCCATTCTATCAAGCCTAAAGTCGACCAATGGCCGAAGGTCACTTTGTCCTCGGCTGTTTTTCTATCGGGATACTTGAACCAAGGAATCAGTTCCGATGACGTTTCTGCCGGAGAAAGCTTAGCGTCATAATCCATCTCACCGTTTGCGGTGAGAAAACGTGTACGGGTAAGAACATTAATAATCGCCCGTAATCTTTTGAATCCTTCAAGCTCTTTACTCCACTGAGTCTTGCCGAAGAGCTCTCCCATATTTTCCTGCCAATTATCCGAGCGCAGATAATCTTCAACTTCATGAGCCAGCTTTAATGTCTTCTTCTTGTTCCACTTCCAATGACAGGCAGCATGGACACAAAGCACATTTTCTACATCCAGAGCCATCGGCCAGGTTCTGATCCAGCCCATTAATTCTTTTCCATCCGGCGCATCGAAAATTTCCTTAATGGTATCTTTTCGGTGAAGCTCTCTTTTACCGGCATAAACGGCCAGCATATGCAGCTCATGATTGCCTAGAATGCTGACCGCACGTTCCCCCAACCCCTGAATGATTCTCAAGGTTTCTAACGACTGAGGGCCGCGGTTGACTACGTCACCTATAAAAACAATATTGCTGTCCGAAGGGAGTTTGGCAAGAAGTTCCTTCAGACTTTGTGCGCAGCCATGCACATCGCCGATAGCGTAGGTACTCATAAATGTCTTACGATTGTTCCTCAAAATAATTCGGAGCCTCAAGGTGCAGAATTCCGACCTTTTCGGCTCCTAAAATAGCTTTTTTCAAGCTAACTATGCTAACAAAAAATTATTTCTGTTTTGTTTCAAAGAACTAGTGGTTTCAAATACCTACAGTTTTAAGTTATTTTGCCGCACTCTTTTTGGTTTTTACTCTAGAAGGCATCAAGGAAGTCACCATAAAATTCCATGCCTCTCTTTTCATTTTGGGAGAAACAAGATCGACTCCGAATTTGTGGGTATAAAAAAATCCTTCCAACGCCATAATTCCAATGAGAAGCGCAGTTTGTTTTTCCTTAGGTGCTTGCTCAATTCTCTCAAAAAGTTTTTGGTACCACTCTTTGACCGGCTTCATCAGCTCTTCATCTTTACAATATTCAGACAACAGAGAAGTACCGACGGCGGCCCAACCGTGATTGTCTAGATCGAAGCTTCTAAACCACTGGATATAACCGGAAAGTAAAGTATCAGAAGGCTCACCCTCAAATAGTTCTTCATGTTTATTGAGCTGCTCATCAAGGTGATGGACGTAGTTCTCTAAAAGAGCCGTCTGAAGTTCTCTTTTACTTTTGAAGTGGTAAGTGCATGCGCCTTTGCTGAGCCCGGCCTTCTTGGCCACGTTATCCATGGTCAGTGCACTAATGCCTTCGGAAGCTACAAGAGCATTTGCCGCTTCGATAATAGATTGTCTGGTCCGCAGAGCCTTATCACTTGCCATTTTGAAATTCCTTCAAAGTTTTTCACGCTCTCCCACAGGAAGATACTTTATCTCATGAGACAATCGAGTAGGGAGGGGTTTTAGCCCGTCCCTCTCACACCACCTGGCATGCCGTT
>UQNA01000011.1 GCA_900542195.1 uncultured Sutterella sp.
ACGGCATGCCAGGTGGTGTGAGAGGGACGGGCTAAAACCCCTCCCTACTCGATTGCAGTTAACTTCTTGAAATTATTATTTATTCTTGGCTTGCATATAGGTATGCCCGCCGTTCTCCTTACTAAAGTTCTGTGAGAATAAGATGATCAATAATCGAGTTAGATGCGGCAGACCGTATAACGGTATGCTGGGAAAAGCAATCTTTGTTGGCGGATTTTCGTAAAGATAGGAAGTTAAGAGTCCTAATTTTCTCTCTGAGATATGGCCATGAAACATTCTGCTCTCATATACGAGGAAGTTCCTATTTAGAAGGACACTGTATCCTGGGACTTCTCTCCCTAGGCATGAATCACGGAGTCTTAACCTTTTTTTCGAAACGCCAAGGGCGTCAAGCCGGTTCTCTCTCGGAATTTTTTAATGAAATAACTCGAAGACTGAAAACCGGTACGCATACTGATTTGATCAACGGACAGTGGTGACGTTTTTAGAAGTACCGTGGCCTTCTCAATTCTTAGTTCTTCTAAGTACTGAAAAATCGTTCTTCCGGCAATGAGTTTAAAAAGACGGCAGCATTCAGACTGGCTTTTGTGGACTGCTTCTGCAATTTCTTCGAGTGTTATTTTTTCTGAGTAGTGCTCGTTGATGTAGGTGATGATGCTGCAAACCGCTTTTTCCTGCAAACGATTACTATTGGTCCCCTTATCTTCGTCTGAGTGAGAAAGAAGTTCAAGCCACATAGAGGTTAACAAGTTGACAATCTTATATTCATATCCGAATTCTTTGCTTTCCGTGAGTTCGGCAATCCTAAGCGTATTATCTAAAATCTCTTTTTGCCACAAAGTTTCCGGATTAAGTCTGTAGCCGTCTAAAAATAAATTGCTGAGGAAGGGACGTACGTATTTCTTCTCAAAGACGCTCCCACTAAAAAGACTTAGAAGCACTGGCGAAAAATCTAAGCAGTAATAGGCAGACCTCCATCCTTCGTTCAAAGAGCGGCTCATATGAAGTAGTCCGCTGTTAACAAAAAGTCCTTCTCCTTCTTTTAAATGATGACGAACCCTGCCAACTGTGATTTCTACTTCTCCTTCTGCGATCAGAAAAAACTGCAAGTCTTCATGCCAGTGCCAACTAAGCATTCCACCTGCCATGCGGCGAAAGTCAATCCACTCTACTTCCATCGGAAAAGATGATGAGCCATGAGCCAGGAGCTCTCTCAAAGAAGTGTCAATATTAAATTTTTCCGTACGAAACATAATTTTGGGATATTCATAAGATAGTTATATTTTTATCCAATATTTTATTACATATATTGGATATTTAAGATTATTGTTATATACGAGTTTAGTGTTGTTCCTCTCTTAACTCATTTAATACTCAAAACTATCCAAGGAGAACCTCATGAATAACTCCATTAATCAGGAATTAGAAGCTGGATCATTTGTCTCAAGTTCCGGCTCAAACATTCAAAACATCAAACGTATGGCATGCGGCTATATTTCTTTATTTGCCGCGCTTGTTTTCTTCTCTGGCGCTCTTCACGGAATACAGTCTGGTTGGGGCGCGTTGGACTTCGCTAACATTGTCGGTCACTTCGGCACAATGGGAGACCTCGGCGTTAATTTCAAGGGCAAAGGCGGTTTCGGCGCACAGGACGGTTTTCTTTTTGCGCTTGGTATTGTGCCTGGCATGATGCTGGCGTTGGGAATTATTAACGTTGTTGACCATTTGCACGGCTTAGAAGCCGCACGCAAGCTGTTAACACCAATCCTTAAACCGATTATGGGAATTCCGGGTGTCGCCGCTTTGGCACTTATTTGCAGCCTGCAAACGACAGACGGTGGTGCCGCAATGACCAGAGACTTAGTTGAGTCGGGGCACCTCACCGACAGAGAAAGAGCTATTTTTGTGGCCTTCCAGTTCTCCGCCGGTTCGACGGTTGATAACTATTTATCAACGGGCAGCGCGCTATTTGCTTTCCTCACGCTTCCTATCGGAGTGCCATTCATCTTTCTTTTCATCTTCAAGATATTCGGTGCCAACTTGATGCGCATTTACTTGAGACGTTTTTCGGATGAAGAAATTAAGAACTAACGCTAAATCCAATAAAGGAAAACAAAATGTCTGCTTCTTCAGAAATTATTCAAAAAAAGACTATCGCTGATGTATTCGTTGAAGGTGCTCTTAAAGGCTGGAATATCGGCGTTAAAAGTACTGTCCCTAATGTGCTTATGGCCTTTGCTGTCATCGCTGTTCTTAAAATAACCGGCTTTCTTGACCTGGTCGCTGTTGTCTTTGATCCTGTCATGGCTATTTTTTCTCTTCCCGGCGTGGCAATCACAGTGCTCATCGGTGCGTGGCTTTCCATGGGAGGCGGTGTCGGAATTGCTGCTAGCCTCTATGCCCAAGGTCTTTTGACAGGCGAGCAGGTAACGATCCTTATTCCGGCAATTTTCCTTATGGGGGCCCAGCTCCAATACTGGGGACGCGTCCTTGGAACTTCCGGCGTTCAAGCCAAGTTCTACAAAGTTTATTTTGCTATTTCAATTTTGAATTCGATTATCTGCATGTTCCTTATGCAGTTCATCGTTTAAGGAGACCACATCATGACTAAACCTCTTCTTGATATTTATGCAGATCTTCACAACATTGCAGAGCCGGCATGGAAAGAAAACAAAACAGCAGCTTACATTGCCAATTATCTAAAGGCACTCCCGGGATTTGAAGTTCAATCTGGTGTAGCCGGAGGTACCGGAGTCGTTGCTGTTCTGAAAGGTAAAATGCCCGGAGATAAAGTTGGATTTAGAGCAGACATCGATGCCCTTCTATTTAACAAAGACGGAAAAACTACAGCTGTCCATGCTTGCGGGCATGATTCGCATGTTGCCATGCTTCTTGCTTTTGCTGACCAAGTGAGTAAAACCGGAATTAATCGCGGTGAATTAAAACTTATCTTCCAGCCGGCAGAAGAAGTCGATACCGGTTCACGAGCTGTTATTAAAGATAAAGTAGTCGATGATTTGGATTGGCTTTTTGCCATGCACTTGAGACCATTTCAAGAGTTAAATTCCAATGAATGCTGCCCGCTTCTGCAGCATGGTTCTAATTACTGCATTCAAGCAGTTATTCACGGGAAAGGCGCTCATGCAGGCAGACCTCATCTAGCGGTTAACACAGCAGAAATCGCCGTTCAGATTATCAATGCAGTTAATTCGCTTCGAGAAGATCCCAGCATTCAGCATAGCGCCAAGATTACAAAGATTATGGCCGGAGGAAAATCTCTAAATACTATTCCGGACTGCTGCGAGATTGCATTCGACTTGAGAGCGCAAACTAATGAAATCATGCGCAGCCTTATCAGCAAGATTTCTTCAATTATTGAATCAGTTCCTAAGCTCTACGGAGGGTCTGCGGAGATTACACAAGTGGAAGGAGTTCCTGCTGCAGAAATTGATGAAGATGCTATCAAGGTAGCCAAGAATGCTTTAGTAAAAGTGGTAGGAGCTGAAAATATCGTGGATAAACTTGTTTCTCCGGGGGCAGACGATTTCCACTTCTACAAACTTCACAAACCGACTCTTAAGGCCGCTTATATGGGTATCGGCTGCGGACTTACTCCAGGCCTTCACGATCCGGAAATGCACTTTGATCAAGAAGCTCTATTTAAGGGACCAAAGATTTACCAAGAAATCGTCAACCAGATTCTTATGTAGAAAGACAGGAGAAGAGACATGAAACTTATCCATAGAAATAAGCGAATTCGTGAATCCTGCGATGTTGATAAGATTTTTGATATCAAAGCAGCCGAAGAATCTCTAAGCTTTCACAAATCTATTCCGGGATATCGGCAAACGGATCTCGTGGAATTGAAGGGACTCGCAAAGAAGTTAGGAATCGGTTCTTTGTATGTTAAGGACGAGAGCAAGAGGTTTCAGCTCAATTCGTTCAAAGGTCTCGGTGGAAGCCGCTGTGTTGCCGAATACATGAGTCGATACTTAGGAATGACCTCTGAGAAGCTAGATTTCGTTAAGCTCTGCGAAGCTAGCGCCAAAGTTCCCAATACTCTTACATTTTGCTCAGCTACAGACGGCAACCACGGCCACGGAATCGCATGGGCCTGCAAAGAGATGGGGCAGAAATGTGTGATTTACCTGCCTGCCGGAAGTGCTGAAGAAAGAATCCGCACGATTCAAAACCTCGGTGCAAAAACATTTGTGACCGATAAAAACTACGACGGCACTTATGAAATTGCAAAAGCCGCTGCTGAGAAAAACGGTTGGGTGTTTGTTCAGGACACCGACAACGGAGAAAAATCAGAGACGGTTGCCATCATTATGAAAGGCTACCTCACGCTGGCATTGGAAACGCTAAGACAGCTTGGAGACAGTGTTCCGACCCACATCTTTCTTCAAGCCGGCTGCGGTTCTTTTGCCGGGGCCATGGTCGCTTTCTTCTGTAACTTCTACAAAGACAAAGCGCCAAAAATCCTCATTGCTGAGGCTGATAATGCAGCCTGCGTCTTTAAGACCGCTGAGAAGGATGATGGCGAACTTCAAGTGGTTGAAGGAGATCTGCGTACGATTATGGCCGGACTTTCATGTGGTGTTCCGTGCAGACTTGGCTGGGATATCCTTGAGCAGCACGCTGAGTGGTTTGCTGCGCTTCCGGATTATTTAGCAGCAGAAACCATGCGCACCCTTGCTAGGCCAATTGACGGCGATAGGCCTATCGTTACCGGAGAGAGTGGGGCGGCTGGAGTTGCAGCTCTCATTGAAATAATGACGGATCCTCGTTTTGAGAAACAGCGTCAAGCTATGGGGCTAGATGAGAATGCAAAGGTGCTGTGCATTTCGACTGAAGGCAACACCGATAAGGCTAATTATCAAAGAATCATGGAAGGAGCTTATCCAAGACACGCTTAGTAAACAACTTCAAAACTGAAAGTAGAGAGAAACCATTTTCGGGGAACATACTTCTGCTCGGAGTCAGAAAAGAGTTCCCCGTTTTTTATTGGAGATCTAACCGATCCTCCTAATCCTACGTATCCGGTATCCGGGGTAGATTGGCTCGAAAGAAAAGACCTCCATCAATTATTCTTTTCTTTTTTTACAAGAGTTATCCTTGTAGATAGCTTGGTAATCCTGTCTTCTAATTAAAACTTTGGTTTGAACGAAAGCTAATATTAAAGCGTAAACTCTTTTGGAGAAGAGAACAACATCCCATTGTTTTATCTAAGAAATCTTAATCTCACAGACCATATCTTGTTCGAAGTTCAGTAAAAACAACTTCAACGGGAATGCCTTTGCCTTCTTCAATTTGTTTATATCCTTTTTCTAATTCGGCATAAAATTGTGCTGCTGAAAGTTGGCTAATATTCAAAGGTCGCTTTGTTTTCAATTCTGTTGTGACTTGCCTGTGGAAGCTCTTTTGCTTGAGAGACAAATTTGGGCTTTTTTTTGTTGAAATGTCTTCCACCTGCAGAGTAGACGCCTTCTTCTTCGAGTCCATAGCTTTTCTCTTGCCGTTTCTAGTCATGCGTTCTACCAACCTCAAAATCCTTTAGATAAACGTTAAGCGAACATTTTAGGCTTTCTGATACATCTCTTTTCAAGAGATCCAAAAATTTAGACTACTCCTATTCTTCTTATAATTAAAGAAAACGTTAAGGATCCAAGTAAAACAATGAAGGGAGAACTTCCGGATAAATTATCCCTAGGAACATCTTCTTTTGCCGCACTCCGGAAAGAAGGCCAGATTTACGTAGATAAGACGGACTGCATATATAAATTAGCTTCTAGGAGAGGTAAATTTTTCTTAACGCGGCCTAGAAGATTCGGGAAGTCCCTGTTGATTTCCACTTTTGAATCTTTGTTCCTGTATGGCTTAAGAGACTTTAAGGGACTGAATATTGAGAAGCTTTGGAAAGACGAAGAGCAGTACCAGGTAGTCCGCCTGGATTTTTCCAGAGTTAAGCCAAATACTTCTTTCGAGGAGTTCCGAATCTATTGCGACGACTATTTGTCTTCCAAGTTCCAAAAGATTGGCTTCAGCAGAAATCATGAAAACCACTTTTCGAATCAACTTGATTTCTTTCTTTCCAATCTTCCGAATTCTTCATTGGTTATATTGATTGACGAATACGATGCTCCGTTAACAGCTTGCTTGGACAACCCGGAACTCCTGAGAAAGGTAAGCAATTATTTTTCCAGGTTTTACTCCATCCTTAAAGCAAATGACGCTCCTCTTCGATTTCTCTTCGTTACCGGCATAACCAGATTCAATACGGACATTGTCTTTTCCGGCCTAGATAATCTTGAGGATTTGAGTTTTCTTCGGGAATATGGGACTGTTCTAGGCTTCACCTCCGATGAGGTTAAGAAGTCTTTTGAAGGACATTTGTCTGTGTCTTCCAAAATATTGAGAATGGATCCCGAAGCTTTACAAGAGGTCCTGGAAAAGTATTACGGAGGATACTGCTTCTCAGAGACTGGGACTCAAAGTGTTATTTCTCCTTGGTCGTTATTGAATTTTTTGGCGAGACCTTGTGGAGGCTTTAAAGACTATTGGTTTGAAAGCGGTGGTAGACCCAGTGAGTTGCTAAAGTACTTCAAGTCTGACTTCTTGCGTGATCCGGAAGAATTCGGAAAAGAAAAGGCTTTGGCTCTTTCAACTTTGTCGTTTTCATCAGACATTGAAAATTTTTCAGATGTAGGACTTTTAACTCAAGCCGGTTATCTCACAATCAAAGCTGTAAAGTACGGTGATACTGTTTTTGTCGGATATCCTAACAAGGAAGTACAGAAAGCCATTGCTCAACTTTATGTGGAACAGTTGCTGAACGGACGTGTTGCCGGACAAGTTGGCGCGGGTCCTATCGTGGATGTTCTTAGTGAAGAAGGAGCTGGATCAGTCTTTCACATATTGAATCGATTATTTAATGCCGTTGACTATTCCCGCTATCCTGTCAGAGACGAAGCTTCTGTGCGGGCTTTTGTGCAGGTGTATCTTTCCGCAGCCGGTTTGGATCCTAAGATAGGACATGGCGAGGCTCAAGTGCATACGGATTTAGAAGTGAAAGCTGGTGTGAGAAATTGGATTTTCGAATTCACAGTGGCACGCCCTGATGAAAACGCAAAAATTAAATTAGCGGAAGCTTTACAACAAATTAAGGTGAGATACTACCGTTCGGATAGCATCTATAGTGACGTCAGACGAGTTGCTCTTGTATTCAGTATTGGAAAGCGAGAATTTGTTGAATGGAAAGAGTGTTAAGTTTATAGGCCCAAGGCCTTCGAATCACTCCGCCTTCCAGAGGTGTGGCCGAGGACGGAAAGTTTTGTGACACAGGAAAAATCTCTATTCCAAAATCTTTTTGACTGCCGTAAAGTAGCGAGAACAATTTCTTCAGCAGCGTTTCATCGATCTTGAAATTAATTCCCATATCTTTAAGGCCAGAAATAAATATTCTGTGGGGGGAGTGTTGTCTTACCGGCTTGCTAATGCATGGTAATTCTAAAAGATAGAGTAGGCATCATGCCCGCTGGCGAAGAACTTGCTACTGGGCGGTTGACTGTCTTGATGTTGAAGCAGTTGCTTTACAGAGCAGGATATAGCGAATTTGAATAACGTAAGTGCTCTTGTTGTACGTTGTGTGACCAAAAGTTGATTGATGGCAGAAAGACAATTTCCGCGCAGTCGGTTTTAAAACTTTTAATCATTTTTTCCGCAGGCTTTCGGACTGAATTAAAGAAAAATTTCCTTTGGTTGTTCCTCTTAAAAAATTCATTAGCCGACAGATAACAAGACAAGAAATAACAGGCAAAAACCTTTTCGAGTTCTCAGAGAATCAATGAGAAGGATACAGCTTCAGGACATTCCATAAAAACTAAAGCAAGCGAGAAAAATTACCCATGTCCAATTAGTAAAGGAGAGATTCATGAGTCTAGTAGAACTTAGACAGGCATTTGAGCCGTACAGAAAGCCAATGTTGATGGTTTTTCCGGATCCGGCCGGAGGATATTTCATAGATGCGATGTCCAAGTTGCAATTCTGTGATCTCAAGTACGCTGAGGATCCATATCTCGGGCCCTCCGTTTCGTTGTGGAGGACAGATGAAAATGGGGAGTACTCGCGCATGTTTGTCTGGGCTTGTTGCTTGGACTTCATAGATATGATTGATGATTCAATTGAGACTTATATCGCTGAGGTGGCTTCCAGAAAAGGTTTCACAGTTGAATTTTTCTCTGACGCCGACACCTTGATCAATGCGACGTTGCCCACGTACCTCGAGGATCCTACCTACAGTGCGCTTGATCTGTATGTTTTTCGAGAACAGATTCTTTACTACAAAGACTCTTTCCCGTTATCTGCCGAATCTCATAAAAAACTTGAAGAAGCTATCAAAGAGCTGAGGAAAAGAAAGGTTCCGGGGCACTTCCGGTGCCGTTAATTTCGTTGGAATACAACGGATTGGATAACTCAAGTTTGGTTAGGAGGAAGTTTTAAAGAGGTCGGTAAATAAACGGGCTGAGTTTTTGGCTCTGCCCATAGACTAGCTTTTAGAAAAATCCCGGAGTGATCCCAAGCCACTTGAAGTAAGTAGCGCCGGCCAATAATAGTCCTGCCCAGTACAGCAGAGACATTACAAAACCGTAATAGAAAGATTCGCCCATGGTGTATTTGTTTGTGCCGTACAGCATGGCGTTTGGTTTTGCATTGAATGGCAGACTCCAGCATACGTTGATGCAAAGAGCAACTGGAATGGCTAAGGATAAGATGTCAATCTTCAGCTCTTGTGCAATGCCGATAACGATAGGCATGAAGATGATTGTGCGCATATTCTTGCTTTGGAAAATAAAGTGGCTGGCAATAAATATGCCGGTCAAAAGAGCATAAAGCGAGAAATAGCTCATGGAAGCAAGCCCGAGCGTGTCCATCATGGCCTTGGTCAGAGTGTCCATTAACTTCGTTGTAGTTAAGCCTGCACCGAGAGCGTAAGCACCTGCCGAGAAAATCATCAGATGCCAGGGAACATCAACGTCATTCCAATTTAAGAGTTTGAATTGAGGAGTGAGCATAATGACCGCGCCTGCCATGGCAACGACGGTGGCATTAAGACCGTGAATTTTATCGGTGGCCCACACTAAAAGTACTAATCCGAAAACAATGATGGCTTTGAGCTCATTGAGTTTAACCGGACCCAGATCCTCGTAGGCCTTTTTAAGAGATTCCATCCCGCCTTCAAGTTTCGGAAGAGTATCTTCTTTCGAGACCGGAAAGATGAATCTCATGCCGAGAGCATAACCGATGATTCCAAAACCGATGACCAAAGGAAGGCCGGCCATTAACCAATCGAAATAATAAATTGTGCAGCCGGCACCGGCTAAGAGTGCAATTGCAAGCAAGTTGGCGCCGGAGCCTGTCATAAAGGCATTGCAGCTGGCATTAATCATAACCAGGTTGTACAGCACCAAGTTTCTGGAGAAATTATTGGTTTTATCGGTACCGGGAGCGCCGTAAACGGCAGAAATCACCATGAACAGCGGCATCATCAAAGCGGCTTTAGCAGCGGTCGCATTAATGAAAGCTGCCAAGATCACATTGATTCCTAGAAATGTCAGGAATATTGCAGAAGCATTTTTACCGAATCGAAGAATCAACCACAGGGCGACTCTCTTGACGAGCTGAGTCTTTACTAAGGCACTAGCCAAAATAAATGCTGCGACGTTTAGCCAAATGACCGGATCGCCTAAAGTCGCCATTGCCGGCTTTGCTTTAAGTATTCCGGTGAGAACCAGTCCGCAAATCAAGATCATGGAGGTGACATAGTTTGGAACCGTTTCGCTAATCCAGAGAAACAGCGATGTCGCAAAGAGTGCGAACATAATTTGCTGTTTGTCATTAAGGATTGGAATCGGAATGAAGTAAGCCAAAAGCACGTATATGGCCGCAGCAATAGGCAGGCCCCAACTCTTAAAGAATTCACCGACTTTTGTTAATTGTTTCTTCGGAAGCTTATTCAAAGAATAAGCATTCAAATCCAGAGGATCAAAGTTTTGCTGGCTGGTATTTGTAGTCATATTCTTTAAGGCGGTCTTTCACCGCCTCCCTTTTCAGTCCACCCTAAACACGGAAGGTTCAGACCATTCCAAGTACCTGTTTAGCGGCCTTCAGATAGTTAGTATTCGGAAGTTCAGAGATTCCTAAAGCTTCCGTAGCTGTCTTCATGCTTTCGTAGTTCTCGCTTTCGCAGCAGGCGGTTTCAACCATTGCGCCGTTGAACCATACCTTGGCGTATTCGCAGATAACGCCGTTAACGGAGAAGCCGAAGCGTTTCTTCTCGACTACAACTACAGCCAATTCGCTGTTCTTGCGGGCGATGTCTACGAATTCCTCAAGCGTGTATGTTTCTTGAGTAAGAGGAATTTCAACCTTCAAATGAGAGAGGATGACTTCCAGTTCTTCCTTTTTGACGGGGAAACGGAACTTGCCGCGAGGTTGGAAGATTTCATAACCTTCCGGAGTTTCGCCGACCTTGGTCTTGATATCGAGCAAACCGTCACGGACTTTCACATTGGCATCATTGGTATTTCTTGACAAGAAATAGGTCTCAGCCGGCATAACGCGGGCGGCGTAAAGCGTAGCTTTGCACTGCCACATATGCTCTTGCACGCCTTTGATGATGTCTTTGCCAAAAACGCGGAACTCGGCTCTAGGAACGATCTTCGAAGCCTCTTCTGCACTAATTGCTTGATTCTTTTCATAAGGATTGGCCATGACGTTCTCCTACTTGTCCCAGGTTGTGAAAGGATGTGCAACTAAGTTTGAGTTGAAATAGCGGGGATCGGAAGAGACCTCTTCGCCAAGCCAAGCCGGCTTTTCAAACGGTGTTTCTTCGGAAGGCAGCTCAATCTCAGCCACAACTAAACCTTCGTTGACGCCATGGAATTCATCGATTTCCCAAGTCAAGCCATTTCCTGCAGGGATCTTGTAGCGAGTTTTTTCAATGATGGGCTTTTCGGCCAAATCGTCCAGCATCTTTACGCAATCGGCATGAGGAATGGGATATTCGAATTCAAGACGAGTGCAGCTGACGGTCAAACCCTTGATAGTGAGAAAAGCTTTGTCATCAATTGTGCGGATTCGGACTGTTCTTTCTTTTGCGCTGTTGAGATAACCTTGACGGTAAAGAGTTCCGACAGCACCTTTCTTCCATTCATCGCCGATAACTAAAAATTTTCTTTCAATCTCTTTTGCCACTTTTGTCTCCTTAGAGTGTCCGTGAGTTACTAAGTTTGGATAGGAACATTGTGGATCCTAGGTAGCAAAAAGAAAAATTATTAATTCATATAAGACTTATAAGCTAATCTTATGGAATGGCAGCTAGTCAGTTTCAGACGTTTTGTTTTTGAGTAATGAAATAAATTGAAAAGCTGCCGGAGATAAGTCTTGGTTTGGATTTATGCCTAGGAAATAATCTGCCGTGACGGAAAAGTTCTTTACATGAACTTCTAACAATTTCTCTTGCTTGATTTCTTCTTTAACAGCGACCAGCGGAAAAGCCGCCATGCCGATTCCGCTTTGGATTAAATGTTTTGAACTCTCAAGACTATTGACTTCAATTAATGGAGCTGACAAGAATTCAGAAGCGCCCACTGATCCGAACCATTCTTCAATCTTGGAACGCATTCTGCTGCCTCTTTGGCGCATAACCAAATAGTTCTTGCCGAACTCTTCCGGAGTAATGGCTTTTTTAAGAGCCGCAAGAGGAAAAGTAGGTGAACACACGCAAACGTAAGGCTCCTTGGATAAAAGTTCCTGATGGCAGTTTTTGAGGCCTTCTACATGCCGTGATAAAGCCAAATCAGCCGCACCTTTCTCCACCAATTCCGTGACATAGGCCGAGTCTCCCATTTCTAACCGAATATTGATGAGAGGATACGTTTTGGAAAACTCAGCGATGATGTCAGGCAGAAAATAGTTGCCCATGACAGCACTTGCTGCGATCGTCAGCTCTCCGGTCTGCAGTTGATTGAGATCGTTGAAAACACTTTCAATTTCTTTAAATATACCGAATAGCCGTTGGGTGTGGTTAAAGAGAATTTTCCCTCTGGCAGTGAGGCGGATTTGGCGCTTGCCTCTGTCAAAAAGAGGATTCTTTAAAGCGTGTTCGAGGCCTTGTATTTGTTGAGATACCGCAGGCTGGCTCAGGAATAAAACTTTGGCGGCTTCGGTAAAACTTCCCAAACTAGCGACAACATGGAATGTTTTCAGATGCTCTAAATTCATCCGAGAAATGCCGGGAGCCGATTTAGTCATTTGGCCATGACCTCATAGTTGGGAGACACAGAAACCGGACGTAGGTCTTGGGTATAAAGCCAAGGAAAGAATGAGCGCGCATCTCAGTCTTTAGAATGATCGCTTCTGGTGGCGTTTCTAATTTTGCGTTTAATGTTCGGGCCAAGTCTTTCTAACGCATCAATAGTGTTGAATACGGTTGCTCTGCCCTTGAGAGAAAGCGTCCGGAACTTTTTAAGCAGAACGTCTTCTTCCACGCCGGGAATGTGGCGCTCATCAGCAATGATAAAAAGGATGTCGAAGCCGATGGCAAAAAGCCGCGGCATTCTGAAGATGCCGGGATCAGTTTCACCGGCCTCAAAACGCTGGTAGGTTTCGAGAGGAATTCCGAGAAGCTGGGCAATCTGCAATTCCGTGTAGCCAAGCCTTTCTCTCTCGAAACGCAGCCGGTCTCCGATTTCTTTTTTCTGCTTGGTGCTGGTCAGCGCCATAAGAGTCTCTTAAACGTTAAATAAGAAGTTCATGACGTCGCCGTCCTGAACAACGTAGTCTTTACCTTCAACTCTTAATTTACCAGCTTCTTTGGCACCATTTTCGCCTTTGAAGTTAATGTAATCGTTATAACTGATGGTTTGAGCACGGATAAACCCTCTTTCGAAGTCAGTGTGAATAACACCGGCCGCCTGAGGAGCGAGATCGCCTTTATGAATTGTCCAAGCTCTGACTTCTTTTTCACCGGCGGTGAAGTAAGTCTGAAGGCCCAGCAGCTGATAAGCGGCTCTAATGACTCGGTCTAAGCCCGGTTCATGCATGCCGAGGTCTTCCAAGAAGACCAGTTTATCTTCTTCCGGAAGGTCGGAAATTTCCGCTTCAATCTTGGCGCAAACGGCAACGACGATGGAGTTTTCTTTGGCGGCATGTTCTTGGACTTGGTCAAGAAGCGGATTGTTTTCAAAACCGCCTTCTTCAACGTTGGCAACGTACATAGTCGGCTTCATTGTCAGAAGGAAGAGAGGCTTAATGACTTCTTTTTCTTCCGGAGTCAGTTCTACGCTTCTTGCAGGCTGGTTTTCATTGAGTGCCGGCTGAAGCTTTTCCAAGACCTTAACGAGCTTCAAAGCTTCTTTATCGCCGCCTGAACGAGCCTGCTTGGAGTATTTAGCTAACTGTTTTTCAACGGTAGCCAAATCAGCAAGAGCCAATTCTGTATTGATGACTTCGATATCTTCTAGCGGGTTGACGTGGTTAGCAACGTGAGTGATGTTTTCATCTTCAAAGCATCTGACGATGTGCGCAATAGCGTCGCATTCACGAATGTTGGCCAAGAATTTGTTGCCTAAGCCTTCACCTTGGCTTGCACCGGCTACCAAGCCGGCAATGTCAACAAACTCAACCGTTGCCGGAATGATTTTCTGCGGATGAACAATTTCAGCGAGCTTGACAAGTCTCGGATCAGGAACTTCGACGATACCGACGTTTGGTTCGATCGTGCAGAACGGATAGTTTTCTGCGGCAATCCCTGCCTTTGTCAACGCATTAAAAAGAGTAGATTTGCCGACGTTAGGCAGCCCTACAATTCCACATTTCAAACCCATTTTTAGATTTCCTATTCTTTAAGCTTAATTTCTAACTTTTCCAATTCAGTTTCGTCAAAGACATCTATGCCGTTCTGCATAAGAAGCCGAGCAGTACAACCAGCACCGTCGCGCAGCCGGCCCGAAAAAGTACCGTCATAGATTCGGTCTTTTCCGCAAGAAGGACTTTTAGACTTTAAAACTGCTATTTTTATCCCGTTATTTTGGCAGTATTTTAAGGTGCTCTCAGCCCCTAATAAAAACTGTTTACTAACATCCGTTCCGCTTTTGTTTAATACTTTGTCAGTAGGCTCATCTATTTCCGCCGGGATTCGCGGAACAGGAAGACCCCCAAGCATTTCCGGACAAAGTTTGTGGACTTCGATATCTTTATTTTTGAGAAAACTCAGCAACTCAAGGCACGGTTTTCCCGCGCCGTCATAACGGACTTTGTCTCCCAGCAAGCAGGCGCTTACTAAAATTTTGGAGACGGTCATGAATTGATTTTTTGCAAGGCGTCTTCAGTTTTTCCCTCTGCGATCAGAGGAAGAAACTCAATGCCTTTTGCGACGGCCTGAGAAATCAGGATTCGATCATCGGGACTCGGACGACTTAAGACATAGTCGGCAACAGGTGTTTGAAGCTGCTTGTCCCTGGGATGACCGATACCGATGCGCAGACGCTGAAAGTTTTGAGATCCGATCAGAGAAGAAATGCTCTTTAGGCCGTTATGGCCGGCGCATCCTCCGCCGATTTTGTATTTAATTGAGCCGGGAGGAAGGTCAAGTTCATCATGAATGACGAGGATCTCTTCCGGCTTGTACTTATAAAAAGAAATGACAGCAGAAACAGCTCTGCCCGATAAATTCATTAAGGTCGAGGGCTGCAATACAAGAATTGCATCCCCCGAGATATGGGTAGTAGCCGTTTCTCCGAAAAAGCGTTTGTTCGGTTCAAAGAAGCCTCCGAATTTTGCCAGAACTTCATCAGTAAACTGAAATCCGACATTGTGTCTGGTTCCAACGTAAGGTTTACCAATATTTCCCAGCCCGACTATTAATTTAATCGGAGGCATCTTCACACCGCTCATTTACTTGCTCTTTCCTTTTTTCTTGTCCTTATCGGCAGTTCTCTTTGCTCTTTTACGAACAACAGGTTCTTCTGCTTCTAAGAAACCTCTTTCTTCAGGCGGACGATCATACCGCACTACACATTGTTTTCCTTTGATGTAAGCACTGCGTAATGCAAAAATAACGTTCTGAGCGATTTCTTCGTCAACTTCTACAAGTGAGTAGCGGTCAGCAATATCAATAGAACCAATCAGCTTGGAAGAAACACCAGCTTCGTTAGCAATGGCTCCGACCAAATCCTGAGGTCTGATGCCGGAGTCTCTGCCGGTACCGATGAACAGACGAACCATTCCTTCAGATGTACGGCGCGGAGACTTAGACGGTTTTCTCGGCTTACGGCCTTCTTCCTTAACGCCAATCTGGCTCGGGATTTCAACGTCGTAAGAATCCTTCCAGTTGTTTTCGTTGGCCAGTTTGACGGCAGCAGCTGCAACATCCAAGACGTCGAAGTCATTGCTGAGAGTTTCAACGATAGAACGATAGCGTCCCAAATCGTTTTCGCCAACCAAAATTTCATGAACGGAGGCTCTTGTGAGATCCAGGCGTTTAGCGTGAACATCAGTTGCTGTCGGAACAGAAAGAATTTGAATCTTCTGTTTTGTCATGCGTTCAATGTTCTTAAGCAGTCTGCTTTCTCTCGGTTCCAGAATTGTGATGGCTGTACCTTCACGTCCTGCACGGCCTGTACGGCCGATACGGTGAACGTAGGTTTCAGTTGTGGCAGGAATACCGTAGTTGATAACGTGAGTTAGGTGTTCGATATCGATACCGCGGGCAGCAACGTCAGTTGCGACAATAACGTCGACTTGTTCTGCTCTGGCTCTCTTCATGACACGGTCTCTTTGGGCTTGATCCAAGCCGCCGTGCAATGGTTCTACGCTGTAGCCTCTGCCTCTAAGGCTTTCGGCAAGTTCATCAACTTCGTTTCTTGTACGTGCAAAGACGATAGCCAGTCTCGGGCTTTCGATATCCAAGATTCTGCCCAAAGCAGCCACTCTGTGGTTTCTGCCGACGATATAGGCAGACTGTCTGACTTTAGGCTGTTCTCCTTCGGGAACTTTTTCCTTCGGGATAAGAATGCGGTACGGATTGTTCAGCTGATTTTCAGCCATCTTGGTAATTCTGGCAGGCAAGGTAGCTGAGAACAATGCGGTTTGTCTTTCTTCAGGAAGCGCACTGAGAATTGCATCCAAATCTTCAGCAAATCCCATATCAAGCATTTCGTCGGCTTCATCGAGAACAACGGCTTGAATGTCTTGAAGGTGGAGGGTACCTCTGCGAATGTGGTCTAAGGCTCTGCCCGGTGTTGCAACAACAATGTGAACGCCTCTGTTAAGGGCTTTGATCTGACGGCTGTAATCCTGACCGCCGTAAATCGGGGTTACATAAACACCGGAGTCTCTGCTGTAGCTGAGAATAGCTTCAGAGACCTGAATACACAATTCACGTGTCGGGGTCAAAATCAATACTTTCGGATTCTTTGGCTCACTGTTCAAACAGTATCTTTGAATCAACGGCAGAGAGAATGCAGCTGTTTTACCGGTACCGGTGGCTGCTTGACCCAAGACGTCTCGTCCTTCAAGAAGGGCTGGGATAGAATGTGTTTGGATTGGAGTCGGTTCTTCAAAACCCAACCTTGATAAAGCGTTGGCGAGCTTTTCGTCAAGGCCGAGTTTCATGAATAGATTTTCAGACATTAAATTCTCCAGTGCTGTGCCTGCACAGCAATTAATATTGTCTGCATTATGAATAAAAAACGCCCTGTACCCGAAAGGGCACAGGGCATTTTGAGTAAGTAACCTTTTGTTATTGCTCAGCAGACTTTTCAGCTGTGGCAGGAACAGCGTCAGCAGCAACTTCCGGTTCAGCCGGTGTATCAACTTCTTCAGTGATAACAACAGCGGAAGCAACTGTCGGATCTTCTTCAGGTTTGAGAACAGCAGTAACGCCTTCAGGAAGAGCCAAGTTAGAAACGTGGATCGGTTCCTGAACTGTCAAGCCGGAAAGATCAACAGTGATGAATTCAGGAAGGTTAGCCGGCAAGCAGGCAACTTCGATTTCAGTAAGAGTGTGTGTAACGTTTGCTTTTTCAACAACAACGGCAGGAGATTTTTCTTCGCCGATGAAGTGAAGTGGAACGTGCATATGGATTGGTTCGTCAGCAGCGATACGTTGGAAATCAATGTGCAAAACTTGCGGTTTGTACGGATGCATCTGGAAAGCACGGAGAAGAACTTTTTCGTTCTGACCGTCTAATTCCATATCGAGAATGGAAGCATGGAATTTTTCCTTGCGGAGAGCGTGGAAAATTTCATTGTGATCGAGCTCGATAGGAGTAGCTGGAACCTTTCCGCCATAAACAATGCCAGGAAGTTTGTCAGCGCGGCGAAGGCGGCGGCTCGCACCCGTACCTTGAGCCTTACGTGTAGATGCAGTAAATTTCATTTAAAAAACTCCAAAAACAAATCTACTGACCGCGACCAGTCAGTAGAGGAATAAAAATAATTTTTGCTTTTTTATTCGGCAAACAAGCTGCTTACCGAGGATTCGCAAGCAATGCGTGAGATTGTTTCACCAATCAATGAAGCGCATGTCAACTGTCTGATTTTCGGACAATTTAATGCGTCTTCGCGAAGCGGAATTGTATCAGTAACTACGACTTCATCGAGAGCTGAATTTGTAATTTTTTCAACTGCTGCACCGGAGAAAACAGGATGAGTTGCATAAGCCAAGACTCTCTTAGCTCCTCTTTCCTTAAGTGCATCAGCAGCATGACACAATGTTCCGGCAGTATCGACGATATCGTCAACAATAACGCAAGTTCTGTTTTCGATTTCACCGATAATATTCATTACTTCAGAGACATTAGCTCTGGGACGGCGCTTATCGATAATAGCCAAATCCGTTTCCATTCTCTTGGCAACGGCTCTGGCTCTAACAACGCCGCCGACGTCCGGAGAAACGACTACTAAGTCAGAGTAATTCTTCTTCCACAAATCACCGAGAAGAATCGGGCTGGCGTAGATGTTGTCAACTGGAACGTCGAAGAAACCTTGAATTTGGTCAGCGTGGAGGTCCATTGTCAAAACGCGGTCAATGCCGGCAGCCTGGAGCATATTAGCTACGACTTTTGCACTGATAGCAACGCGGGTTGAACGAGGACGTCTGTCCTGACGGGCATAACCATAGTAAGGAATGACAGCCGTGATGCGAGCTGCGGAAGCTCTGCGCAATGCATCAACCATAATGATCAATTCCATCAAATTATCATTAGTCGGTTGGCAGGTTGGCTGGACAACGAATACGTCCTTACCGCGAACATTTTCAAGAAGTTCTACTTGAACTTCACCGTCAGAGAAACGGGAAACTTTAGCGCGACCAAGGGGGATATTTAAGTGATTGCCAACAGCTTCAGCAAGCTTCGGATTGGCATTACCTGAAAAAACCATCAGGTTGTCTGGGACCATTTGGACCATGATTTGTATGCTCAAATAAATAAGGGTAAGAACGGAAAGTAAAAGCCCAAAATAAATGGCAGGAGAGGAAGGACTCGAACCCTCGCATGCCGGGATCAAAACCCGGTGCCTTGACCAACTTGGCTACTCTCCTGCAACTATCTAATTTTTTTGAACTTTTAACAAGTCCAACTCCATAACGGATGTTTCTTCAAACCTTTGACAGTCCACTGTCTCCAGTTCTCAGGAAGTGGTATTTTAACCGATTTTTCACCCAGATTTTTTTCAGCCACATAAACCGCTGAACCAGACCCGGACATTCTCGGATTTCCGAAAGGAGTCAGCAACTTAACGGCTTGTTCAATCGGAGCATACAAGGATCGGGCGACTGTTTCCAAGTCATTTCGACCCCAGGGTGACTGAACAAAATTGTGCAGTTGCTGTTTAAGGTTCGCTATTGTGCACAAATTCGTATTACGTGTCAAATCAGGGTGATTAAAGATTTCTGCCGTTGAAACACGTACTCCCGGGAAGATTATTTGGAACTGCATCTCTTCAGTTTCCACCGGCTGCAGAAGTTCTCCGATGCCTTCTGCAAATGCGGTTTGGCCAAAGATAAAGAAGGGAACATCGGCTCCGAGTTTTACGCCGAGTCCGCAGAGTTCCTGCCGGGTCAATCCGAGGCCCCACATTTGGTTCAAGCCGATGAGCACAGTCGCTGCGTCCGAGGACCCGCCGCCGAGACCGGCCCCGTCGGGAATATTCTTTCTGACGGTAATTCGTACGCCTTTGTCGGGGCATTTTTCTTGGAGAAGTTTGGCAGCTTTCCAGCAAAGATCGCTTTCAACGGCCCAATTAATATCGCCGGTTCTTTCGATTCTTCCGTCGGGCAATTCTTCCAGATCGATGTAATCAAAAAGTGAAACTAATTGAAAAACTGACTGAAGAAGGTGGTAGCCGTTGTCTGTTCTTCCGACAACATGTAGAAACAAATTAATCTTTGCCGGTGCCGGTAAGTCAAAGTAATTCTTAAGTTTCTGGGTTTTCTCAGAAGAATCTTGTGATGACATAAATTATTCGCTCAGATGTTTTTGATGATTTTATCTATTCCGAGAGGTTTCGGTTGGAAGTGAAGAAAAGTTTAAGTCTCATCAAAAGAGGAAGACGACTCGAGTCCGTTCAAAATCATTTCGAGATTGTCTATATCGTCACTTAATGCGCTCTGTAAAAGAACGTTCAATTCCAATTGGTTAATCAAACTTCTATCCATTGCCTGGAGATATGAGGTTTTGTCGACTTTTGTCCAATCTATAACTTTTCCAAGCTGATGCTGTAAGAGCATATTGAGCCAAATTCGAGTAGTCCAGCCGCTCCTCTGCATGAACGGATGAGATAAGTTCATCTCAATGTATTTAGAGAGTATTTCTTGGAAGTTACTTTGAGGCAATTTTTCAATTTTTGCTAAGGCAGCTTCCAGATATATAGGACTCAAGTATCTGAAACTTCCTTCTGACAAGTTGGTTTGCCGCAGGCGACCAGCGTCCGGATGAAAGTCCTTGAAAAGGAACAAATGAATTTGCCTCAAACTTTTGAAATTTCCAACCTCAAATTGACGAATTGTTCCTGTGGAGAAGAGCCGCTTGGCGTTCTCCAAAATTTTTTTGTCAATATCTTGCACGGTAGCTAATTTGATTGTTTTCAATGTTAGGCAGAGGAAAGAGGTCAACTCATCGTTTTCTCCGCAGCTTCTAAAAGAACTGAACGGAACCATTGATGAGCCGGTTCGTGGTGAGTCCGATCGTGCCAGAGAAAAACCGGAGACCAAGGTTGTTCCGTTACTAAGTTCTTCGGAAGTACTGTCAGCGGTAAATTACCAATTAACTTAGAGGCGGAGGTTTCGGGCAACCGTCCAATAAAATCGCTATTGGCTAAAACGTGCGGCACCGTCAGCAGATACGGAGTATCAAAAGCGATGTTGTCTCCATCTTCAAATCCTGACGACTCAGGCGTAATTTTGTTTTCTGAGTATCCGTACTTTACCGCGACAAAGCGGAAGTTCTTTAGGTCGGATTTTTTGATAACTTTTCCTGCTTTTAATTTGAGCGCTAGAGGATGAGAGTTTCTCACGCAATACAAATGATTCGTGCTGGAGAACTGTTTGAAATGAAAGTTTTTGCCTAATTCTTTTAGTTTTAAGTTAGGCGGAGCATAAATAACGATGTCTATATTTCCTTTCTCAAGAGACCACTTGAAATGCTCGTGGATGGGAATGATCGAAATACGAATGTTAGGAGCTTGCTGAAACAAATTGCTGAGTGCGGGTACGACAAACTTGATGACGGCATGATCGATGCATCCTATCCTAAATTCCTGCGTAAGATGTTTTCTTGAGAAAACTGTCGGACTGGATAGTTGTTCAATTTTTCGTAATATCTCCTGTATTTCATGAATCAGCGATTCCATTTTTGGGGTCGGCATCATTGCTCTGCCGCTTTTCACGAATAGTTGATCGTCAAATATTGCGCGTGCTTGAGCTAAAAGTCGAAAACAGGTGGCAGTTCCTTTTCCTAGACGGCCGGCTGTAGATTCAAGGTTGCGAGACTCATAGAACTCGGCGAGAAATCTAAGTAACTCACTAGAAGGCTCTTTAGTATGCATATCGTTATCATTTTTGATAGGTTGTTTTGTCAATTTTAATCAAATATGACAGGTAAATACCTCTACCAAAAACTAAGAGGAAACTCCACAATCTTTCCTAAGCAGACCCCCAATGCTGCCAAGGAGACCAAATATGCAAACACTCTCAAGAAGGCAAATCCTCAAGGCTATTTCTGCACTGCCGGTATTCTCTCCGGCTACCTCAGTGCTAGCGCAAGCCGCTGCCCCACAAACACAAGAATGGACCGGATTTGCTCTCTGCGATTCCTGTAACCACGTACCTTTTTGCGGTATTGAATTTCAAGCCGTAGGCAATAACGTTATCAGTATTAAAAACTGGAAAGAGAATCCTCGTCACTGGCTATGTTCCAAAGGCATGAGTACGCTACAGCGGCTATACAATCCTAACCGCTTGCTTTATCCGATGAAGAGAACGGCACCTAAAGGTGCTGCAGATCCCGGTTGGGTTCGCATCTCTTGGGATGAAGCTTATAAGACCATTGCCGGCAATATGCTTGCTGCCAAGAAAAAATATGGTCCTGAATCCGTCATGTTTTATGCCGGCGATCCAAAAGAGCCAAGACCGGCCATTTATCGTCTCGCTCGCTACTTTGATTCTCCCACGTGGTCCACAGAATCCTCAGCAGCTTGCCGCTCAGGCTGCATGATGGCTGAACAGCTCAATTTCGGTCAACCAAACAACGGATCCGCGCCGACAAAAGACACGAAGGTTTACATGATTATGGCGACTAACGTTTGGGCGCAGCCGCTGGGTTGGTGGGAAGCTATTAAGGCAGCCAAGGAACGCGGATGCAAAATTATCACCGTCGATACAAGAAGAACCAAAGCCGCTGAAATAGCAGATGTTCACTTGGCTCCCTACGTAGGAACAGATGCTGCCTTGGCTGCCGGTTTGGCCCGCGTTCTTATTAAAGAAAACCTGATTAATAAACCATTCATTGATCAGTGGACTCATGGTTTCGAAGAATACGCTAAGTATGTTGAAGAATTCACTCCGGAGAAAACCGCCGAAATTACCGGTGTTCCGGCAGATAAGATTGTTGAAGCTGCACGGCTTTGGGCACAAGGTCCCGGCTCTTTTACATTGACAACTCAGTCTTTGTCTCATAATTCAAACGGCGTTAACAATACTCGTGCCTTGTTATTGCTGCCGATTTTGATGGGCTATATTGATATCCCGGGCGGAGTGCCTTTCTCGCAGCCTCCTAAAGGCTTGTCAATGCCAGCGTTTGGTCTTCATACTGCAATGGCGGAAAAGAAATGGTGGAATTCACCGGAAACAAAAGCCCGTAGGTTTGATAAAGATGAAGTACCTCTCTGGCACAACTTGCAGGATCAAACTAGTCCTAACAACTTGCCTGAGTGGGTGAGAGACGGCAAGGTTAAAGTATTTTGCGGATGGGGATTCAACGTAAATATTTGGCCTCAGCCGGAGATCTATAACGAAGCATTTAAAAATTTAGACTTCGCTTTTGCTGCCGACTACTTCTATCGCAAAGACAGCCATCGCTATATGGATATTATTCTTCCGGCTGCAATGAACTACGAGCGTCATGCTCCGTTCGGTTGGTACGGTCCGAATATTGCTGTCCGCAAGCCGGTCAAACCGCTGGGAGAGGCAAAGGAAGACTGGCAGATTGCCTTGGAACTTGGATGCATTCTTGATAAACCGGAACACTTCTTTGACGGAGATCCGCAAAAAGCTCTTGACTTCATCCTTCATCAGTATGAAGGCGGAGACTTGAATGCTTTCAGAAATGCGCTGCCGAAGATTAGCCGTATCCCAGCTCCTAAGCCCGGCTTCAAGAAGTATGAAGACGGCAGATTGCGCCCGGACGGCAAACCGGGATTCAATACGCTTTCCGGTAAGCTTGATTTCTTCTCTGACAGAGCTGCTAAGTTCGGATATCCGGGACTTCCGATCTATAAGCCGATGACAGCGTTAACCAAAGAGTTTGATTTGCGCCTCATCAATGGAACCCGCAAGCCGTATATCACTCATAGCAAGACTCGCACGGACCAGCCTTATCTGATGGAAATTGAAGATGGTCTTCATGTCCACATCAATCCGAAAGACGCTGAAGCGAAAGGCATTAAGGAAGGCGATACGATTTTGATTACTTCACCTTACGGAGGACCTATCGAAGCAACGGCAGTTGTTTCGCTGATTGTCCCGAAGGGAACCGTCGACGCCCAGTACGGCTGGCTAGATAATCAAAACACCCAAAAACTCATGAACAGAGATAACCGAGATCCGATGTCCGGATATCCAAGTTACTTTGAAAATCCTGTTCATATCGAAAAGAAAGCCTAAGGAGGAAAGTCATGAGTAAGTATGGAATTATCGTCAATGCCGATGACTGTGTAGGCTGCCATGCATGCTTCGTTGCCTGCAAAGAAGAAAATCAGGTTGCGCCGGGAGTTAAGTGGAATCATTTGGAAAGACTGGAACATCCCGCAGAGCAAGTCATTGAGTATTTCCGAGTGTCCTGTATGCATTGTGAAGACCCGGCTTGTATGAAAGTCTGTCCGGTGAAAGCTGTGTATTTCGGCCCTCACGGAGAAGTATTAGTTGACCAGGCTAAATGCATCGGCTGCAAAGGCTGCTTGGCCGCCTGCCCTTATGGAGCTCCGAAGTTCTCTGATCCTAATAAGCAATCATACTTCGGCGACCTGAAACCATTAGGGGGCCCATCAGTGGCTCCTAAGGTCTGGCAGAAACGTATTGCAGGGAGGGCTGAACACTGCACATTGTGTACGCATCGTACTTCTGAAGGCCGTTTACCAGCATGTGTTGAAGTGTGCTCAACTCATGCTTTGCAGCTTGTCGATTACGATAAACCGACCGATGCTCAAAAAGCTTTGATTGCAAGAGCTCAAATGATCAACCAAGGTGCAGGAACTTCTCCGAAGGTTAGATTTGTTTCTTCAATTACTGACTTTACCGGTCGCAAGGTGAGGGCATAATCCAGCAACGGCGCCCTGCTTTAGCGGGGTACCGTTCGCTGCGAATAACAATAAATAATCGGCCAAAATTGCGGAAGAAAGGATAAATATGGATTATCAAGAAATCACTCGAGAAGACTGTGCAGAAGCAATGGCAAGAATCCTTATGGTTTTGAGCCGGATTGTTCTCGAACCGCAAGGCAACAGCTCAGACTACGAAAAAGCACAAATTGCCTTTAATGCTTTTGCAGAGAGCGTGAATTATTCCGGAGCAGCTTTCCAAGAAGTTGTTTTTGACGAAGAGTTTGAAAGAGAGTTTGCAAAGCTCTTTTACGGAGTCGGAGATACAACTATTGGGTTAACTCATTCTTTTTGGAGCGGCGGTTTAATCGCCGTTGCAGGAGAAAAAACTCGAGAGGCTTTTAAAACTTATCAGGACAGCGGTCTGAGCAATACTTCAACTCTTCCTGATGACCATTTGGCAATTGAGCTTACTTTTCTAAGTCATCTGTTAGCGCAAAACAAAGTGAAAGAGGCCCAAGAGTTTGCTTCTGAAGAGGTTCTTCAGTGGTGGCGAGCGGCGCAGGAAAATATCAACAATAAGACTCAAAACGGCAGCATTAAGAACTTCTTCGCTGCTGTAACATCGGCCTTAGAGTTTGTAGAGAGGATGTAGGATTTTCTGAATATAACAATCCGTTATCTTGGCAAAAGAATCAGAGTTACCGCAGGCGTGCGGTAAGACTCTTGTCTTTTCATCACGATTCTTGTGAGTTTGTTTTCACTATTTCTTTCAGCCGTCAATTCCCAACCGGAGGCGGCTAATTCTTTTTCTGATTGTTGAGCGTCTTTCTTGGCAGAGAGCCAATCTACCAAGTCAGTGAGGTCTAACGGAGCGCCGATGACTCTTTCCGTGATGTCTTGGCTTCTGCGGGCTTTAATCGGTTCTTCATTAGAAATGGCAAGAACCGCCCCGTCTGAGTTCTCTGTCAGTGTTGCAGCATTGGCTCCCAACGGCCCTTTCAGGATTAATTCTTTCTGTTCCGCAGAAGCGGTCAGCAAGAAAGTTCCGGAATTCCTGTCAGCTTTTCCGTCTTTCAAAAGAGTAATGGAAAAACGCCCATGCCACTCTTCAACATCTGCAGTCTTTTCAATGGACGGTGTAGAACAGCCTGCTAAAACCAGCATTGCTGCAGTCAAAACGGAGAAACCAAATTTCTTCATTCCTTGATTCCAAGTCTTTTGATTAACGCTTCAGTGTCTTCTGAATCAGGCCAAAGTTCTTTGGCTCTCTTCAAAACTAGGCGCGCCTCGTCCTTTTGATTGGAAACCCAATAGGCTTCTGCAAGGTGAAGCATGATGTCTTCACTCTCTAGAAGCTGTAACGCATCGTTGAGATATCCGATTGCTTCGGTGTAATTTTTTTCTTTAAAGCTTAGCCAGCCCATGGAATCCAAAATATACGGATTAGAAGGATCAAGCTGATACGCCTTGCGAATGTTTTCCCCTGCCTCTTTCAGGCGGTTAGTTCTTTCAAGAAGTGTGTAACCTAAAGAGTTATAAGCATTAGCAAAGTTGGGGTCTATCTCTAGGGCTCTCTTTAAATAATTCTCCGCCATAGAAATAAGATCCAAGCGCTCAGCGATCATGGCTGCTTCATAGAAGAGACTCTTAGATTCAGGATACTTTTGCAAATACTTTTCTAAGGTCTTAAGAGCTTCTGTATCGCCGTTAAGTTCGGCGATCAAACGAGACTCAACTGCTGCGACCTCTTCGGCTACGGCGTTGTTGTCGCCGGGGTCAACTTGCTTGAGGACTTCAAGTGCTTCCTTATGTTTATCTTCATGAGAATAAACATTGGCTTTCTGAATTAAAGCGGCAGGCTTCATCGAGCCGACGACTCGATCAGCAAGCGCGAGTGCTTCCTCATATTTTTTGTTTTCCAAGGCAACTTCGCTCAGCAGCAAGAGAGCCTTCTGCGGGATAGTTCCGTTCTCAGCATCGTCTTGAGGAAGCTTTGCTAATTTAGTAAGCAAGGCCTCTGCTTCTGCTTCATGATTATTTTGAAGCAGAGAAACTGCAGTACTTAGTTCAAATTCGTAGTCGTCCGGATATTTCTTGACCAACTCAATTAGTTGGTTGTAGTCGGAAGAGAGCAGCAAGAGTTGAGCATACGAATCCCGGATTCTTAAATCTTTAGGATTCTTTGCCAGATACTGGCCGAGAACCTGGCGAGCCTCTTTTTGACCTGCATTGGACTTCTTCTGCAACAAGACAGAAACCAGTGTCATTACACTTTCCGGATTGGGTTTCTGTTTGTAGCTCTCTTTAGCAAACTTTTCCGCTGCTTTTTGGTTGCCGGCCAATCCTTCTAATCGAGCCAAACCGAGTTTCGTTTCCGGAAGTCTCTTGAACTTCTCAGTAGCTTTGCGAAAGAACGTCAGAGCCTTCTTCCTGTCTTTTCCGATTAAAAGCTGGCTCTGCAGCCCAAGGATGACTTTTCCCGGATCCTCTACCTGAGATAAGAAAGACTGTGTAGTCAACAAAATCTTGTTGTATTCCTGATAGTGAAGGCCAATGCGAATGAGCATCTCCTGAGCATGTCTATTGCCGGGGGCCAGTTTATTCCATAGCAGCACTGACCTCATGATTTCTCGAGGGGCCTTGGCAACCTGTGCAATCTGAACAGCTCTTTCTGCCAGTCTTGGGTCACCTGTTTCTTCGGCTACATTCATGTAAGTGCTGTATGCCGCTCCTAATTCATTACGCTGCAAAGCAATTTCGCTGGCGATTAGTTGGAAAAGGAGTCCTCCGGTGAGCTCAATCTCAGGCAGGCTATCAGGAGAGAATTTTTTAGGTTTTGGCGGATCAAAGACCAGATTTAGCTCCTTCTTAGAAGCAGGCACAGCTGCTGCGTCAGCAGTCAGAGGGATAGCGGTAAAAGCTATCGTCGCGGCGCATAAGCAACTAACTAATCTATTGAAACCCATATAAAAATTAACCTAAAAATCGATCCAAGAGTTTAGCCGAGTTATTAGTTAGTTTGCATTGTTACGGGATGAGTTTGAGCGTTCATCATTGGCAATGTTCTCGTTTGAGGAAATCAATCGATCGAAATTGTGCAACGGTATCAATATGACCTCCCTCTACTAGTTGCGTCGGCTACGAATCTTCGAGATAACTGAGAGGCATTAAGACATTTCTTGGGATGTAAGGAAGCAGAGGAAACAGAAGAGTCTCAGTTAGTAGATAATCCGATATAGTTTAGAAAGATACGAAAACTTTGATTAATGGAATGAAGAAGTACACGATAGATGAGCTTAAACAAATGCGTGAATCAGAGGATCGCGTTGAGTTTAAGAAAGGTCAGAACGGTAACGTCTCTTACAATGGAGCAGGCAAAGATAAGCCAAACGAGCGTCGCAGATGCATCTTGGGATATGTGGTAGCTCTCTGCAACGAGGGTGGAGGAAGTCTAGTTATTGGTATGACAGATTCTTACCCTCATAAAGTCGTTGGTACTAAACAGTGCGAAAATGGAATAGGACAACTCGAGAGTGATATCTACCGAGATCTAGTTATTAGACCCAATATTTATGAACTTTATGAGGATGAAGTCACCAAAACCGGCCGAGTACTCGTAATAAGAGTCCCTCCTCATCCAACCGGGAAAGTCTTCAAGTTTGAAGACGTTCCCTTAATGAGAGTTGGAGAGGAACTCAAACCGATGGACGACAAAACTTTTATCTCCATCATCCAAGAGCAAGAGCCAGATTTCTCCGAACAGATATGCGAGGGGCTGTCAATTGACGATCTAGATAAAGAAGCAATCCGTATATTGAAAGAAAAATACTCAAGAAAGCAGAAAAATCTATCTTTTACATCTTTGTCCGACATTCAGGCATTAAGCGACCTAAACCTAATTGTTGGTGAAAAAGTAACAAACGCAGCTGTGTTATTAGTAGGTAGACAGGATGTCATATCCAGGATATTTCCGCAAGCTAAGGTAATGCTCGAATACCGCAATACGGAAAGTCAAATACATTTTGATAGTAGGAAGGAATTCGGTCAGCCATTCTTCCTGCTAATTGATGAGCTTTGGAAAGCGATTAATAATCGGAATGGTTTTGTGCCGGTTCGAGAGGGTGCGTATATTTTCGATATTCCATTTTTCAATGAAGAAGTAATTCGCGAAATAGTCAATAATGCGTTTGCACATCGCAACTATCGGTATGAAAATGAGATAGTAATTAAGTTATATCCCACTAAACTTACAATCGTTAATGGAGGAGGGCTTCCGCCGGGTGTAACCCTCACGAATCTCCTTACTGTTCCTAGTACTCCTCGTAATAGACTCTTAGCAGACGTGTTAGCAAAAACTGGTCTGGTCGAACGGTCGGGTCAAGGGATTGATAAAATTTTCTTGCGCACTTTGTCAGAAGGAAAGCCAGAACCTGATTATGCTCAGACGGACGATTTCAGTGTCTGTGTTACGCTGTCCGGTACTATAAAGGATCCGGGCTTTGCCCTTTATATCCAAGAGATCCAAGAAGGTCTCCCGGATGATGCCAAACTCACAGTATTTGATGTTATGGCTCTTTGTGAAATTCGCGATGGTGCACAGCGGCCTTCAAATAGAGAAATTGCTCGTAAACTGGAGAAAATGGGTTATATAGAAAAGCATGGCAAGACTAATGCACAATTTTTCCTATTACCTCGCAGGTACTACGAACTCCGCGAGGACTCAGCGGTGTACTCGTTAAAAACTGACTGGAATTTGATCCAGGTTTGGGCGATTCTTTGTCCTTTTTTGGAAAAATATGGAAAGGCTAGACGATCCGAAATAAATAAACTTCTTGGCGACCATATTTCTGATAAACAATTCAGAAAATTTATAAGAACCTTGAAGGAGAAAGGACTGATCCGGACAGAAGGCGAACGAGGACAAACAAGGTATTATCTAGGCGAAAAATATAATGATCTGAACGAAATCATTAACAAGACTTTATTAATCCGCTCACGTGAAATTTGTGGGAAAGATGAAATATAACTAAAGGGCAGATAAAAGGGCGGATAAATCGTTGTTTTTGCAGACCCGGGAACTTGCTTTGAATTCTAACTAATTGAAATACAAGTGATTTTTTATAGTCTTTAAAGGGCGGATAAAAGGGCAGATAAAAGGGCGGATAAATCGTCGTTTTTGCAGGTCTAAGAACTTGCTTTGAATTCTAACTAGTTGAAATACAAGGGGTTTTTTATAGTCTTTAAAGGGCGGATAAAAGGGCAGATAAAAAATCTTTTGTTATTCTTTTGCACAGCTTTGGTACAAACGAAACTTACCCATACAGTAATTTATGAGGCTGGCCCATTAAGAGTGTTCCTCTTTGCCGTGATAAAAGAAGGAGCCGTGGATCTAATCCAAGAGCTTTGAATAGTCATTTTGTGTAACTATCTCTTGCGATGGCCGTACCTTACTTCTTTTGATAAGAAGCAATATGACAGACCGATCGGAGGGACAGTGTTAGATACAGTGCACCCAAACTCCCATGTAATTGCACTAGATACAAATTCTTGGGAGCCTGGGATCATTAAGTATTACTTCTGACCTTCAAAATAGCCAATGCTGAAAAGCATATAAGTCTTAATGAATTTTAAATACTGGCTCAAATTTACATGTTCGTCATCGGAGCCTAGCACAGCAAAAATACCTGGCCCGAAGTGCGGCACATTTTGCTTGTAAGCATTCGCTAATTTGCCTGCATCTCCGGCCCCAGATCTTCTGCCAGGCCTGAGGGGTTTCGAGAAAACCGTGCGATAGACGTCCATACATCTAATAATATCGGGATGATTGGAATCAATTGCCAGTCGTGGACCGGCAAATAAAGTTGTAAGACTATAAGCTCCTTTAATTTGAGGTATGTTATCTAAAAGTGCGAGAAATTCTTGTTGGGCGCTCTCAATGCTTTCTCCCCTTGTGTATCTCCTGTCGATCCAGAGAGTACATTTTGCCGGATGCATGTTTACTGTTTTTCCTTCAAATCCCGCGCTTATCGAAGTGACCGAAATAACAGCGCCAGACGTATCTTCCGGAAAATATCTTTCCGCCATTAGCTTTTTGTCGTATTGATGGATTTTTTCAATAACCTTATGAGCTTTTTGCAGAGCATCTTCTTGTGCTAGACGAGTTCCGGCGTGCCAACCATCACTCGTAATTTCCAGTTTCCAAGCAATGCGGCCGTCTGTATCCACAATAATGGTCTCCTCGGAAGCTTCCATGCAGATTGTGAAGTCGGCCTTCATGAGTCCTTTCTCTATACAGTAAAGCAGTCCAGCGCGGCTTCCTTGTTCTTCATCACAATTTAGAGCAAGAGAGATAGTGCCGGATGGCTTAAAACCTAATCTTTTTAAAAAGGTGATAGCCATAATCCCCGCAGCATTCCCGCTTTTCATGTCTGTTGCCCCGCGGGCATATATTTTGTCGCCAATTATTTCGCCGGACCACGGATCTCTGGTAGGGTTAGATTCGGGTGGAAAGACATCCAAGTGTCCGTTAAATAACAATGTTTTGCCCTCGCCTCCTTTCCAGTCCATGAGAAGGTTCGGACGATCTTTTTCCCCTTCTAGAAGTTCGGTGTTAAATCCGTTATTCTCCAAAAAACTAGCGAGGTAAAGAGCAGATTCCTTTTCTTGCCCGGTTGGAGAGGGAATTCGAAGATAGTTTTGAAGAAATGTAGTGGCTTCCTCACTATGGGAGTCAACATACTCAGAAATAGTTTGATAGTCCATTTGCTTTCCTTTTTAACAATTACAGAAGCCAAACAATGAGAAACCCCAATGACACGGAGATAACTGCACAAATAGTGCCGAAGATTTGAAATGGATTATCGATGAGGTATTTACCCATTGTGGTCGTGCCGGAACGATCTAAAGAGCAAGCAGCAATCGCCGGACCATTAATTGGGAAGAGAGCGAAGCCGTTTACCGCCGGATACATGGCAATAAGAGCTAAAGGTGAGAGGCCAAGCGCAAATCCCAGCGGCATAATTGCTCTTGTTGTGGCACCCTGAGAGTTCATTATTGCCGCCATTAAAAACAAGACAAAAGCAAAAGTCCATGGCTCGGCTTGAACCAAGGATCCGAATGTTTCTAATAACACATCTTTATTAGCTGCAACGAAAGAGTCAGCAAGCCAAGTACATCCAACAATGCAAACCATTGTCGTCACTGCAGATTGCAAAATTTGACTCGAGGCTAATTTCTTAACGCTTGGTCGGCAGACAATAACCAAGATCGCTCCGACAAGAAGCATAGTGAGTTCAATAGTGGCTGCCATTCCCATGGGCTGCTTGGCAGCATAGGGAGTTCTTAATTCAGGGTAGATACCTGCCAAAACGATGTAAATAAGGCCTAACAGGAAAAATCCTAATGAGAATTTTCCTTTCAAGCCTATGTCCTTAAGTTCTACAATTTTAGGAGACTCAATCTGACCGTTTTTTAAACGACGTTGAAATTCCTCATCCTTATCCAATTCCTTGCCCCATTTCATAAAAAAGAGCGAAGTGGCAAGTACTCCGATCAAACCGGCAGGCAAGCTCACCATCAGAATTTGAGGCAGTGAAATTTCCGGATGCCCGTAGTGGATGAAAAGACCGATCATCGCCGCAGTTGCCGCAGAAATCGGACTTGCGGTTATAGCGCACTGAGCAGCCATCGTTCCGGTTACCATAGCCCTTTCTGGCCGAATTCCATTTCGGTAAGCTACTTCAAAAATAACTGGCTGCAGTGCAAAGCAAACCATTGCTGTGCCCGCAAAGAATGTTAAAAAGAACATTACCAGAGGAGCCAGAGTGGTTAGGTGCTTAGGATGTTTCCTAAGAATCTTTGCTCCTATCGCCGTCAGAAGATCTAGGCCTCCGCACTGTTCAATAACAGCAGAACACGTGCAAACGCACAAAATAATAAAACAAACATCTGCCGGAAGCGCTCCGGGAGTAACTCCAAAAAATAAGGTTAATATTCCCAGACCTAAGCAGCTGATAATACCGATCCCCATTCCACCAAATCGCGTACCAAGCAAAATGGCGCCGATTACTATTAAAAATTGAATGACTGTAGACATTTTGAATAACTCCTGCTCTCCTTGTTAGAGCTTTCTCCTTGTGGTTAATAAGAACAGTTTCACTGTATCGACATAAGGAGTTGTGTATTACGATTTATAATATTTCTGTATCGTTTATATTAAATTTGCTAATACGCTGATAGACATGGGTACTCTGCAAAATGCAAAAATCTTGTTGGCTGTACAACGGTTAGGAAGTATTAGTAAAGCAGCCCAAGAGCTAAATATTTCCCAGCCTACCGTCTCTGTTATCCTCAAAAAAATAGAATCTGAGGTCGAAGGCAACATCTACTACCATAATGAACGTCCCATTAAACTCACGCCTTTAGGACGGATGCTCTCTCATCAATTTGAAAAATTTGTCGAATTGGATGATCAAACTAAAAACTATATTAAGACTTTTAAAAAAGGATTCCTTCCTTCTTTTCGAATTGGAACAGTTGATTCTTTTTGCCCTAATATCAACCCTTATTTTGTGCCGAATTTATTAGAACATACTCAGAAACTAGTCATTGAAGAAGGTTCCACTTTGGAGCTGGCTGATTGGATAAAGAAAAACAGAATAGATATAGCCATACTGAATATGGATCTTCAGGAAGAGGAAGGAATCGTTTCCGAACTAATTTTTACTGAAGAGTACGTTATTGTGCTTCCAAAGTCTCTTCTGACGCACGCTAATTCCACCGTCGGTGAGAATTTAGAGCTTATGAGCAGATTAAGTTTTATCTATCTTTCCAACTTATCCTTTGATAAGTTGACACAGACAAGATTTCTTAATAACTTGGGTATTAAGCCTCCTAAAAGTATTGAATTGGACGACTTCTCAACTGTCTGTCAGATTGTAAATTCAGGCCACGGCTGGACATTGCTAACTCCCCTTGAACTTTGGATAGGTCGAGACTTTCTCAAAAATATAACCATCATTCGCCCTCCTTATACCCGCTTTTATAAGCCTTTTTATTTTGTTCATAAGCAATGGATGATGCCCAAATTTGAAAATCTATTAATATCTTTGTTAGTGTCGGCAATAATGGACAAGTTTGTTCCGGTAATGACATCTAGATTTCCTGAATTAGCTCCTTATTTAAAGTTATCTGAATCCATTGCAAAAAAAGATTTCAGGGAGTTGGTGTAATCCCAGCCAACTATCTTCTCCCCGGATTAGCAAAAATGGCCGAGGAAGTAAAACCTTTTATAGACTTCCTCGGCACAAAATCTCAGCTATAGGGTCTTTCTAAGACCTCGAAGAGGTTAAAACCTGTGATACATGCCAAAAATACCAGTCCAGCCTCTCAAGTCATTTACTAACTTAGCGGCTTTGCCTGCCGTGCTCCAACCGCCATAGCTGTAAAGTCCGGTACGTTTAGAGATAGGATAAACGTAGGCAGCTCCAATCGAGAAGGTATTGAATTTGTCCTCACCCGAAATGTCAGGATTCATCTTATCTTTTACTTTGCCGAAAGCATACTGAGTTTGCCCCATGAGAGTTCCTCCCCATAAAGGTGCGCTCGCGCCAAGGGAAAAGGCATTAAAATTCGCCCCTTTTCCTGTTGATTGCAAGATTGGAGGAATAACATCCGTTCCGGCTTCATATTTCTTCCAATCCACTCCGGGTAGTGGGGAGTGGATGGCAAGCTCATAAGCACCGTAGATTTTTATCGTGCCAAAATCGTAGGACATTCCCAGATTGAGAAGTTGAGTTGCCTTGTAATTTGATCCATCAATTTGCTTTTTGTTTTTATTATCCAAGACTTCGTAGATCAAATTTGTTTTCAAAGCGCCCGAGTCATAGGCAACACCGACACCATAGTAGTGTCCGTTTCTTGACCATTTACTATCGTCACCGGTTACTCCGTTTGAATACATCATTTGAAGTTTCCAGCCTCCAAAATTGGGGGATACATAAACGATAGAATTATCATAACGATCCGTGAGGTAAAAACTTCCGTACATATCTCCTAGGATTGAGTAACCGGTCATAAGCGGAGTGCCTCCAAGCATTGAATATGAACCGAGATCAGAACCTAATCCACCAAATCTCCCGAGTCCGATTTCACCCCATTGGCCGCCAACTTTTAACGTAGTTTGTCGGCTAAAAGCCTTTCCGGTTTTATGTTCCGCCCCCGAGCTCATTTTGAATCCTTGCTCAAGAACAAATCCAACGTAGTTCCCTCCGCCCAGCTCTTCCGTGCCTTTAAGACCCCAACGGTTTCCATAAAGGTTGCCGTTACTCATTTGGACCTTTGTATCATCTCCTTTCAGTTTAGATACTGTGATGCCGCCATCTAAAACACCATACAATGTGACATCTGATTGCGCCTGCACGATACCCATCGCGGACATTGACGCCAAAGCAACCACCACAAGCTTTTTCATGTCTTCTCCTAAGAATTTTGCTTTTAACACATTTGCTTAGCCTTTCTTCAATCCGATTTAAGTTTTAAGAGGTTGAGAAAGGACAAATAAGTCGCAAAGAGATCGCGTTTCGGAACTACGAAAACCTAATCCTCTTTACGGCTTCAATTCTCTAGAAGAGCGAATAATCCTTTGTCTCTTATTATTTATTGCTATTTGGTTTATTAAGGTTTTTAATATTCGCACTATATTTGCTGAATGCCGAGCGCTCAGATTAAAGTAAAAGTAAATTTGGCCGCTTATCGCTTTGTAAAAATCTCCCTCCGACACATCAGCGTCTTGACTTTCTTTTGGAAGCTATCAGCTAAATCTGACAAGAACAATATGACCCGATGCAATCATTTAAGGAAATGAGAAATTCTTTACTCGTAAGCTGTTTGGTAAGTTTTATGTTGGGTCCAGGATGCATGTGTGCTCAGGCGGCAGGTTTTGCGGATGCACATACTCAAAAGGCGTTCCTTGCAAAGCCTGTCATGTTTCCAAAGAAAAGCCGCAGATGCCTACTATCAACAACTGTGTCAAATGTCATGAACTTGAGGCTTTAACCGCAAAGACAGCCTCAGTCAAGCCGCAAAATCCGCATACATCGCCTCTCTATCAAAATAAATTGGAGTGCAACAATTGCCATGTAGGCCATGAGCCTTCGGAAAACTTCTGTGGGCAGTGCCACAACTTTGAATATAAAGTTCCTTAATTCTATTTTCTTGATTGATTGGTACTTTTCTCCTTGAACTTTAGTTCGGCCGGCTTCCGTCAGTGAGGTCGGTTATTTTTTTGAAAAGCCTTAATAGTCCGAACTTATACGTTTAAGTTTGGCTGAAGACATGAAGAAAACTGCCACTCATTCGCATATTTTCTTCTTCAAGGAAGACTTTCGATCTAGGCATGATTTGCTGTTCTTAGAGATGCCTATAGTACCGCGAAGGCTCACTATATCTGTATCGGCTAACAGTTCTTAAAGATTGCAACGTACTCACACAAAACGCAATTAATTTCAATGGTTACTTCGAATAAAGCTTTCTGTTTTAGATTGTTTGAGAGAAGAAATTCCCATCATGACGACTCAAAATTTTTTCTGGACAATTGTGAGTATTTGTGAGGATAATGGGAAATCTCAAAACGATGTGAGAAAACAATGAAGCCTCAACATATTTATATCGAACTAAGCGGGTCTTCCAGAGAAATTGGTCTGAAGTATGGTCAGGAAGCGAAAGTCATGATTCATCGCAACCTGGAATTCTACAAAGTCTTTTTCAAAGAATACGCTCATATGGAGTGGAACGAGGCTCAACATTTGGCTCAGAGTTTTATTCCTCTTATCGAAAAAAGCGCTCCTGATCTCTTAGAAGAAATGCGTGCAATTGCCGAGGGTGCCGAACTTTCTTTTGAAGATATTCTTACACTAAATTGCCGCAGCGAAGTTATTTTTGCGCGTCCTGACGGCTGCAATTTTATCGGTTTCCTTTCCAAACACGGGAAAGACGGCCACGTGTATATGGGACAGACTTGGGACTGGCTTATTCCGGCAGTTGAGAACGTCTGTGTCTTAAAGATTCAGAAAGAAGGAAAGCCTGATCAGCTTATCGCCGTTGAAGCCGGCATGGTCGGAGGAAAAGGCCTGAACTCCGCCGGTATCGGTGTATGCCTCAATGCTTTGAGCGTCGGAAAAGGTAAGGTTGGTATGCCTCTTCACGTTCTGTATCGTATGATTTTGAACACTACTAAGGCGAGCGATGCCGTTGAAGTGGTTTCTTTGGCACAAAGAGCTGGCTCAGGTAATTTTGATATTGGCACGGCTTCGGACTACATGTTCTGTCTTGAATACACTCCCGACAATTTCGATGTGCTTATGAGCGAAGGCGAACCAATCTGTCACACAAACCACTATCTGTCGCCGCTTTTCTTGGCCCAAGATACATTCAAGCGTGACTTGCCGGAAACATTTATGCGCCTCAACACTCTGCGTCGCAAGGCGAAAGAACTTGAATTCCCGGTTGATGAGAAAACAATTTTTGGAGTTTTATCTTCCCATCAAAATTTCCCAGACTCGGTTTGTTCACACGAGGATCCAATCGACTCTAAGTACAAGAGGTTCTGCACAATTTACGGCATTGTTATGGACCTCACCGCTCGCCGCCTCTGGATCACAGATGGACGCCCGTGCGAAGGAAAGATTTCGACATATGCACTTTAGAAACAGTGTTTAGCGTTTCTTAATATCAATATCGTATTTTCACCACCTCCGAGTATCTTTGGAGGTGGTCTCGTCTCATAAAACTTCTTCCGCTTGTTTGGTTCCCGAAATCTTTGTGTTTAGGCCCAGCAGTCGTTAAAACTCAGCTCTGAGAGCAGACTGCCGAAGTTTTCGGAACGCTTTTTGCGCAGGAAAAGAAAATGAAAAAGCGGAAAGACCAAAGATCCTTCCGCACTCGAAACCAGTTACCGGCTAAAGACTAGAGAGCTGTGATTCTCTCAATCTGCTTACCTGGGTCAACAACGATAGCTTTCATGCCGCGGGCTTCAATAGCGTCTTTACCGTGTTCAGTACAGATAACGGTTGCGCCTTTAGAAACCAATTCACCGTTGAAGAGAATCTTCTTGCCGTCGACGAAAGAAGCAACCGGAGTTTGAGTTGCCAAATCGTAGACAGTAATGTCGGCATCAGCTCCGACAGACAAGTGTCCTTTGTTTTCTAAACGAAGCATGCGGGCTGGATTCAAAGAAGTCTTCTGAGCGAATTCGCTGAGAGACAAGATGTCGAGCTTAACTAAGGACAAGCCTTGAGAAAGAATGACGTTGCGTGGAATGCAGCCGCCGTCAGTAGAAATTGCGTCAACAACAAAGGCACCGTCATCGCGTTTAGCCTGAGCTAAGGCAATGCGTGGAAGCGGAGGATTGATATTGAAGCTTCCGCCAACGTTAGTCTTGGCAGCTTCCCATAACTTAAGTGCTTCTTCACCGGTCATCAGATCAGAGTATCCGCCAGCGTCGTATACAGCAAAAGCTTTGCGGGCAAGGAGAGCTTTTCTGACGCCGTCGGCATCTTCTGTAAATCCAAAGGCTCTTAAACAGTTGCCTGTAACCTTAGATTGGATGGTACCGTCCGGATTGCAAGTCAAACGTGTACCGTTCTTCGGAGAAACATAGCTTTCGCAGAAGATGTTCGGATTAGCTTTGAGCAAATCGATAGCAATTTTTGTCTCTTCCATTGCTTCATGGATAGCGCCGCGGCAGTACGCATTAATGTGAGCCAGATGCATCGGATATCCGTCGGCCATCTTAACGGCTTCAATCATGCCGTTAATGTTGGAGCCGTTCTTCGTAGTGCCGGCATGCCAGGCAACATAAGCGCGTCTTTCAAGAGCCGTTCTGATGAGAAGAGCGGAAACCTCTGGATCCAAAGGATAATGGCCGCCAAGGAGCTTGACACCTAAAGCACCGTCTGCGAGAGATTTGTCGATAAGGTCAATCATCTCTTGCTGACTTGGAGTGGAGTTCTTGAAAGTGAACGGAGGGGAGGCAAACTGAAGGATTGCCATGTTGATGCCTACACCGTATTGCGGCACATTGTCTAAGATGTCATCAAGCGGACCTGCCATATCCAAGCAGGTAGTTACGCCGTTCATTGCAAGCATTCTCGGACCGAATGGAGAGCCCCACATTGTTCCAAGGTGAACGTGACTGTCGATGATGCCCGGCTGAAGAGTTTTACCGGTGAAGTCAATAACTTCTTTGGCTTCTTCCTGAATTTCTCTTTGGACTTTCGCGATCTTGCCGTCCTGAATAGCAACGTCAGCAACTCCATTGACGGAGTTGAGAGGATCGACTACCCAAGCGTTTTTAAGAAGTAAGTCGTACATTATGTTGTTCTCCATTGTGATTGAGATGAATACCTAAGCCTAGTAAGTTTGGAAAATTTTTTCAAGAAGTTTCTGATTTCGGCCAAACCTGTGAAGTGCAAGTTGAAGAAGAATCCTGCATTTTTGAGCAGATAAGGTTCCTCCGGGAATCATTTGCATTTCCTGCCATTCGGCTTTGCCTTTGGTGACCGGTCCGGATCCGGTTCTGCTGGCTCTCACAACCGCAGGTTGATGCTCCGAATCTTTCAACACTTTCTCGGCAACTGCCGGGACAGTACTGTTTCCGGTTAGTTCTAGGACAATTCCATCGGGTTTAGAAGCTAAACACCGTTCGAGTTGATGCCCGTCTTCATTAGCATGAGAAAGAATGATTTCAACTCGGGGAAAATCTTCAGCTTTGAAACTTTCTGAAATATGGAATTTAGAACTCAAAGTATGGGGTTTAACGGATTGAGTCAGGAAATCAATATCCTCTCCGATGATGTATCCCAGCGGGCCTGAAGTGGGTGAGCAAAAGGTCTCAACGGAAACCGTGTTGGTTTTGGAAACGTCTCTTGCTCCGTGAATTTGACCGTTTAAAGATACAAGGACACCTTTGTTCCAAGCCTGTTTTGACGAGGCAAGTCTTACTGCATTCAGCAGATTGAGCGGGCCGTCAGCTGATATCGCCGTCGCAGGCCTCATAGATCCGGTCAAAACAACAGGCTTCTCGGTCTTAAGGGTCAGATTCAGGAAAAAAGCCGTTTCTTCCATGGTATCTGTGCCGTGGGTGATGACAAATCCATGAATCTTGGGATCCTCAGCCAACTTGTTGATAGTGCAGGTAAGCTTTAGCCAATCTGAGAGCTTGATGTTGCTTGACCCAATGTTCAGAAGAGGCAGGGCATCAATGTTAGCGATTTCAGCCAAAGCAGGAACTGCAGAGATAATGCTGCGGACATCCAAACCTTGGATACTGTATCCGGTCATTTGCGCCCCTGAGGCACCGGAGCTGACAATGGTTCCTCCGGTACCGATAATGACAATATGAGGTTTAGTCATAATGATGTAGGGGTTTAGTTAATTATTAACGCATAAAGATGGCAAGCAGTACAACCGCAACAATCATCGGAACGAAAGTGCGTTTAGCTACATCGAAAGGATTTGATTTAGCCAATCCTGCTACCAGAATGGTAATACCGGCGATCGGAGATGCTGTACGGCCAGCTGCGCCTGCCAAGAATGCAAGAGAGCCAAGACTGTGGATATTCATGCCGAACTCGGCAGCATGAGGTGTTACTGCAGAGTTGAAGGCCATCGCACCTGCGTCGCCGCTTCCCATCAGGACGGAAAGAACAAACGGACCGATGGAGCCGCCCCATTGAGCGATTTCATTAGATTGAACCATTACGCTGATCAAACCTTTGATAAGGCCGGAGGCTGTTAAACCTGCAGCGAGCACACCTGCCGCAATGATAATGCCCATGATGGCGCCGTAAGAGTCGCCCATGCCTTTGAAGAATTCTTTAGAGAATTGCTGAGGCTTTTTGAAGCTGACGAGGAGACAGACAATTGTACCAATGACCATGGCCTGAGCAACACCCATCTTAACGGTTGGAACCCAGAAGGTGAAAACAAGCATTAAGACGATAGGAATCAATGGAACGAGGGCTTTAATTGGGCTTGGTTTGAAATCGGTGGTTGCTTCTTGCTGTTCTAATGCTTGGACTGATGTTTTTTCGCCCTTGTTGTCGCCAAGGAGCCAGCAAACAATGAAAAGGCCGATTGCACCGACAACACCGATCATCAAGGAGAACTTGCCGTGATAAGAAATGAGCTCCATGATGGTCATGTGAGCCATATCAGAAACATAGGCGTTGTGGGACAGGCCCGGAGAGAGCAAAGAACCTGTGGTTCCCATTAGAACGGCAGCTGCAGCAGCTGCGGGTTTAAATCCGGCTCTTAAGAGCAGGGGAATCATTGTCGTACCTACGACAGCGCCAACACCGGCTGCTGATGGAATGGCGATATTGATGCCGAACGTCAGCAATGATGTGATTGGGATCATTAAAAGACCAACGTTTCTGATAGGACGGGTCAGATAATGAACTAAAGAGCGGTCGCATTCAGTAAATGTAACGCAGTAGGCAAAACCGGTAGCAGAACAGATGGCTCCGATTAAGGCTGGATTAACCATGGTTTTTGCGAAAGCATTTAAACCTGCCATCGGGTCCAGGGCTAAGCAGCAGAGGAGGAAGCCGCCTCCAAAAAGGACTAGACGAGTTTCGTATTGTTTGATGAGAAGGTAACCCATGAGAATGAGTACCAGAATTGCAATCCATCCGGTAATGGGCATAAGAGTCTCCTTAGAAGGAAGTTGGGGAGGTCAGTTCTATATTCTTAGAACTTGAAGAAATTTTAAGACCTCTTGGCCAAGTCATTAGAATGCCAAGTATGACTAGTAGGAATAGTCTTGCCCTAAGAACTCTGGAAAACCCGGGGAAAAATTAGAATATAACTCTGAATAATTCTTAAAAGTGAGAAAAGGTTCTCAATTATCCCACCTTAAAACCGTCTTTGACCCATGGAGCAAAATCAAGAATCTGAGGAATAAGCTGCCGCTCTACATACCGCGTGCTAACGTCATAGATGATTCCGGATTCAATAAGGAACTCTTGCTCGCGGCCAATGAGAAATACTTCCCGAGAAAACAGCGGAGGCTGCATTGGTCTAACAATTATTTTAGGCAGCATATGAAGGTTTTGAAGGATTGTGGTCGGCCGTGAAAATCCCCAGCCGATGCCCTCAGAGATTAATTTAACCATTAAAGCGTTCGTATCCACTGAAATTCTATCCGGGAAGGTGAGCCCGTGAACTCTCATGAAGGTGTCATTAATTTCACCTGCACCGGTTTCACTCCAATACCTCACTAACGGAAGTCCGCAAGTGGCAAGTCTTTGCCAACTCCAAGTTTGATCTTTTTCCTTTTCAAAGCTTTTCGGAAGCATGAGGATGGAAGGTTCGGTAAAAATCCTTTTTGTGAAGATGTGCGGAGTTTCACTGGACACTACGTTGGTGATAATCAGATCCAGCTTGCGTTCAACGAGTCTTTGCATCAGGACATTTGCACTTGCAGAAATCATCGTGATTTGTGAAAGATTCGGAAGCGCGTGCTTGATAATTTCAAATCCTAGATGCAAATGAAGGCTTTCGAGGATTCCAACGCGAAGAATGGGTTTGATGTAATTTTTGCTCTGCAGTGAGGAAAGCGAGCGGAGCATTTCTCCTTTCAGTCCATGAAGGTTTTTATGCAGAAGACGAGCTTCGGGAGTTAGCGCCAGAGGCCGAGAACTGCGGATGAAAAGCTCGAAACCAAGCTCTTTTTCGAATTTCTGCATGGTCTTAGAAACGGCTGACTGCGTTATGCCCAGGGCATTGGCCACTGCCGAAAAATTCCGCATGTCGCAGCACATCATAAACATGACCGCCGGCGCACTCAGCAGAGAGTTACTGATATGAGGTTTCATGGAGCAGTCCTTCGAGGAAAGAGGTTGGTTGGTTTAATTCGGCGAGAAGACCTGTGCTTCCGGTTTTGCCTCTGAGAGCTTTTCCAATGGAACGACAATCTGCGGAGCTCCTTCTACCCACGGTGCAACCTGATAAGGCTGAAAATGAATAACAACTTTACCCGGAGCCAATTGGATTTCACTGAAATTTGCAAGCGTAGGGTACGTGCCGTAGGCAATCATGTCTGCGTCGGCTTGCTCACCGATTTTTTCTTTAAGGGCCGATGCGCAGTACTGAGACAGAAGCTTTAATGCCACGGAAGGTTCCTCAAACAAATCTTGGAACTGAAGTTCTCGGTCAGTCTTTAAGTCAAAATTGAGGACATCTTCGGAATAGTTGCCATGAGCGCCTCCCGAGTAAGACTCAATGGTGAACACTATGCTCACAATGTCTTTAGAAGGTTGAGTAACTGTGAAAGAGCCGTTCATATCCCACTGAGCAAGCTTTCTGCTTTCTTCATCCATTTCTTCAAAATTTTCATTTGCCATTTGCAGATAGGCGGCAGCTTGATTGTCGACGAAGAATTTAATGGCTTTATCAATATTTTTCTTACCGAAAACCGGATAGGACATAGAAACGGAAGGCCGTTTTGCGTTTTCAATTTGAAGAGTGCTGTTTTGGAATTCCGGAAGCTGTTGAGCCGAAAGGGCACTTGCTGAGCAGGGAAGAACCAAGGTGCAAACAGCGATGAAGCATGCGATTGGAAGTTTGTGGTAATGCAATTCGAACTCCTCTCAATGTTCTAAAAGCCTGCCGGCATGATAACACCGGACATCAAAGAAGCCTTGTTAAATCTAGTGCCTTCACTTGAGATTCTTAGTAGAAATAAGGATAGGTTAGCCGGCAACCGAAGAAAACAAGTGAAAACTCTGTCTCGGGACATCAAAAAACTATCCGAAAATCCAAAGAAGGGGTGCTGTGTCATCCATAATCTAATAACACTTTATTACAACTTATCAAGAAAAAGGATTTTCCATGTCGGCTGCTCTAAATGCCGGCCCGATGCAGCAGGGCCCGGATATCAATAAAGGTTGGATTATCACGATTGTGGCCTACTTTGTCGCCATCGCATTGGGCGTCTGGGTTGGTGTTTGGGGAGGAGAAGTCTCCAACAGTGTTGCAGCCTTCCTCAGCACTGTGTTCATTAAGTTATTTAAGTTTATCAGTATTCCGATTATTTCCGTTTCTATCATATCAACCCTGGCATCTTTATCAGAGTCTCAGGATTCCGGAAGAATTTTTAAACACACCATTTTCTATACATTGCTGACAACCTTGCTGGCTGCTGGTTTGGCTGCGATTCTCTATGTGCTCTTTTCTCCGGCCAACGTTGCCATGCCGGCCGAGACTGCGCCCGCAGTAGCCGGAATTGCTAAGCACTCTTATTTGGAATATGTTCAATCGGTTATCCCGGATAATTTTCTGACACCGTTCCAGACAGCAAACGTTCTTTCCGTTTTGTTGATTTCCCTGGCAGTCGGTATTGCCATTTCCAAGCTTCCGCAGAACTCTAAGCCGAAAGAAGTAATCTACAACTTCGTCGTAGCATGCCAGCAAGTACTTTTCATTATGGTCAAGTGGCTTATCGTCATTTTGCCGTTAGGTATTTTCGGTTTCGTGGCTTCTTTGGCCCAAGAGCTTTCCAGCGGCATCCAGTTAGGAGGCCTGGCAACTTACTTCATCGTAGTAGTCGCGGCTAACTTAATTCAGATGTTTATTGTACTTCCGGCCTTCCTGTTGATTAAGGGAATCAATCCTCTCAAGGTCGCTAAAGGAATGTTCCCGGCCCTGGCTGTGGCATTTTTCTCTAAATCTTCTGCCGGTACGCTGCCTGTCACGATGGCGAGCGCAGAAAACAATCTCCGCATTCATCCGGAAGTATCCCGCTTCGTTCTGCCGATCTGCACCACAATCAACATGAATGGATGCGCCGCTTTTATTCTGATTACGGTGGTCTACCTTATGCAGAATGCGGGTATTGAAATTACGCCGATGACATTGGTTATCTGGGTATTCATCGCAACCATTGCGGCTATCGGTAACGCCGGAGTTCCAATGGGCTGCTTCTTCCTCTCTGCAAGCTTGCTTGCCAGCATGAATGTTCCAATTCTGCTGATGGGCGTAATTCTTCCGTTCTATGCAGTTGTGGATATGATTGAAACCACCCTTAATGTTTGGTCGGATAGTAATGTCGCTACGGCGGTCAATAAGGATTTATTTAACCAGGCGCCTTAATCAAAGTTAAACCAACGAAGCGGATCTCGGAAAAACAGATCCGCTTTTTCTTTCGGTCCTTTTCTCACTTCACAAAAAGACAAAACAATAGCTCATAGGAAGGCTCTCTTGGTCTCATCCAAAACCTTGTCACGAGCGAAACGGTTTTTAACTCAAGAAGCAGCTGACCATTGACGCAAAACAAGAGTTAGTTGTGAAAAAAAACTCCAGAAGAGACTCACTGATTTTTAGAGTTTGTTAAAGCATAGGCGTTTATCCCGGAGGCCATCTTTGGTATCTGTCCTAAATCAGCAGAAATGAAAGGTTGTCATAAATCCTTCACAAGAACTTCAAGAATTGTTCATTAAACCTTCAATGGTTTGTCACAACGGTTATTTATCGTTCTCTCCAACTCGCGCTCAAGCGAAGTTCTTTTAATTAACTGTTGTATTTATATGAAAATCTCAAAATCTCTATCTTTTGTTTCTGTGTTGCTCTGTCTAGCCTCCGGTAATCTGAACGCTACGGAAATTTATCCGGTTAGTCAGGCCAAATTCATGACCAATGCTAAATTCGATTTCAAAGTTGAATTTGACAAAATCTATCAGCCAAATGAAGTTAGCATCGAAATCAATGGGAAAAAGTTTGAAGAGACACTTCCCGGAAAAAGCGTATGGATTCCAAAGGAAGAAGAAGCAAATGCAAGCGCATTGATTTTACGAGGTACGGAAATCAAAAAGCCGGGCAAATATAACGTTGTGGTAAAAACACCGGACGGAGAGAAGAGCGTCTCGTGGGAGCTTTATTCCACGGCCGAGAAGCCGGTAGCCAAGAATGTCATTATCCTTCTGGCTGATGGATTGTCGGTTGGTCACAGGACCGCTGCCAGAATACTGTCAAAAGGCGTAGAAAACGGTATGTACAAGGCACCGCTCGCCATGGATGACATGCCGCATATGGCGCTCCTCGGAACTAGTTCGGTGGATACCATCGCTGCCGACAGTGCCAACACTGCTTCGGCCTATATGACCGGTCATAAATCTAGCGTGAATGCGTTAGGCGTCTATGCCGACAGAACTTCTGCAAGTCAGGACGATCCCAAGCAGGAGACAATTGCCGAACTGATCCGCCGCAAGACTCAAAAGGCAATCGGCGTTGTCACGGATGCGGAGCTCGAAGATGCAACACCGGCCTCTGTCGTCTCTCACACCAGAAAAAGATCTGATAAGGCCGATATTGTCGGAATGTTTTACCAGGTAAAACCTGAAGTTATGCTTGGCGGTGGATCCGCTTACTTCCTGCCTAAATCTACTCTCGGCTCAAAACGTAAAGACGAAACTAATTACATCAAACTCTTTCAGGACAACGGTTATCAGCTTGTCACCAACAAAACGGAGTTAGCACGAGAAACCGGAGAGAAAGTTCCAGATAAGCTTCTGGGCTTGTTCCATACAGGAAACATGGATGGTTGGATTGATCGACACCAGTGGAAAGGAAATACCGTCAAAAAATTCCCCGATCAACCGGATTTGACCGATGCTTTTACTGCGGCAGTACGTGTTTTGGAAAAGAATCCTAATGGGTTTTTCTTGCTTCTCGAGGCCGGCTTAGTTGATAAATATTCGCATCCTTTGGACTGGACCCGTTCTGTCGGTGACACGATTGCTTTTGATAAGGTAGTCGAACTCGCCAAGGCTTACTGTGAAAAGCACCCGGATACGCTTCTGATCGTCACAGGCGACCACACTCACTCAATTTCAGTAGCGGGAACCGTTGACGATAACAAACCGGGAACCGATATGCGCGAAAAAGTTGGCGTCTACGCAAAAGCAGGTTATCCGAACTACGAAGACAAAGATAAGGATGGCTTTCCGGACGACTTTTCTCCAAGTAAGCGCTTGGCCGTGTTTTTTGGAGCCCATCCGGACTACTACGAAACTTATCGCTCCTTCCCGGAAAAGACCTTTACACCTGCTGTAAAGGATGAGAAAGGACACTATGTCGCAAACGCTCAGTACAAAGATCAACCTGGAGTTCACTTTGTCGAAGGCAACCTCCCGCGCAGTGAAAGTCAAGGCGTTCATACCGTGGATGACTTAGTCGTTACCGCTCAGGGACCGAACGCAGAGAAAATCAAAGGCTTTATGAATTCCACGGAAATTTTCCGCGTCATGGCCGATGCATTGGCTCTGGGTCATTAAAAACCTATAGGGAAGCGGGCGGGTTCAGTCTCCGGCTGCTCCTTAACAACTATTGAGCTTTCCATGAAACGAAGAGGATTTTTAGCATTGGGGTGTCTTCCTATTTGCGGATTCGCGGCAGAAAACAGATTTTGGTTTGATGAAATGTATGCCTCTAGCTCGGTCTTGGGTCTTACTTTTTCTAAAAAACTTACCGAACTGAAGGACAAGATTGTTTCCGTGCAGGGGTTTATGGCGCCTCCTTTGAAGGCCGATGCAGACTTTCTGGTATTGACGAAAGAGCCGGTGAGTCTCTGTCCGTTCTGTAATTCTGATGAGGATTGGCCCGACAGCATCATTGTTGTTCAGCTGTCGAAACGTCAGGAATTTGTGCAAAACAATCGGCTCATTGAAGTGACCGGGACTTTAGAGCTTGGCTCAAAGAAAGATGCAAAGATCGGATTTGTCAGTCTTGTCCGAATTACGGATGCCACTTTTCGAAAAGTATGAACGCAAATTTTGATTTAACGATAGCAAAGGCGACAAGAACTGTTCCTGACGGTGTTAGTAAAAGAACCGTTTTTTATTGCAACAAGCTTATCGTCAAGCAAGGAGCAAGACTCGGAATAAAAGGAGAGTCGGGTGCGGGAAAGACGACCTTTCTCAAACTGATTTCCGGTGTAATCACTCCGCAATCGGGAAGGATTCTCTGGGGGAAAGAGGATCTGGGCCTGCTCAAGGATGAGGCCCGGGATATCTGGAGAGGTGAGAATCTGGGCCTTATTTTCCAAGATTTTCGATTGTTCCCGGGACTAACGGCTTTGGAAAATGTGTTGCTTCCTTTTTCTTTTCGACAGAGCATTGACCGGGAACTTAAGGAGAAAGCTGCTCAACTTCTTGGTCGTTTTAACCTGCGTGCTCAAACGTGTTCGGAACTTCTATCGAGAGGAGAAATGCAGAGGGTCGCAATTGTCAGAACTCTGCTTCAAAAACCTAAAGTCATTTTGGCTGATGAGCCCACCGCCAGTTTGGATGCAGAAAATGCTCAATTGGTTATGAGCACTTTGATGGGAGTAGTCGAAGAGCTTGGCGCCACGTTAATTATGGTCAGTCACGACAGTCGTGTTATTCAACAATTTTCTCACGTAGCCGATCTTAATAAAGGTGTGCTGGAGGACGGAATCTTCAAATGAGAACAAGCTTGATTGTAAAGGCTGAGTTATTTCGCTCCAAAGGACTGTTGATCACCGTAGGCTTAATTCTTGCACTGGCTTTTTCTTTGTCTGCTGCAACAATGATGACGGAGCGGATGATTAAAGAATCTACTGTGCGAGCTGCGGAATCCTTTGATTTAATTATCGGAGCAAAAAACAGTCCGACAGCTTTGCTGTTTGGGACGGTTTACCTGCGGGACGAATCATTGCCGATGGTTCCGGCTGAAATTATTACCGAGTTAAAGAAAAGTCCCGGCATCGAATGGTTCGCTCCTATGACAGTAGGTGATAGAGCAGGAGAGGCGCCTATTGTCGGAACCACTGAATCGCTTGCAACTTTTGGCGGAACGGTACCTCTTCACTCCGGTCGTATGTTTGCTCATAGCCATGAAGCGGTGGTAGGCGCTGCAAGCGGTTATAGAGTTGGAGATCGTTTCTTTTCTACTCACGGGCGGTCGCAAGGCAGCCTTCACGAGCATCGAGAAGCCGGCGAGATAAGCGTGGTCGGTGTACTCGACTCAACAGGGACCCCATGGGATAAAGCGGTATTAGTTCCAATTGAATATTCTTATGAGGCCCACGGTATTCCTCTTTCCGGCGGCCGTCTCCCGGAGCTCAGCGATGAGGCTCTTAAAAAGCTGCCGGGATTCTCAGCGGTTATAGTTAAACCAAAGAGTGTGTCGGACGCTTATAAGCTGCACGGGAAATTTAACAAGACAACCTTTCAAGATAATAGGAAGAATTTTGTTTCGACAACCGGAATTTTTACCGGTGAGGTGCTTGTTTCTCTGTTTGCGGTATTAAACAGTGCCGGAAAAGCGTTAACCCTGGTGAATTTGCTGACATTAGTATTAGGCTTAATCGTTGTTTTAGCTTCAGGCTGGATTATTTCCGCTCTCCGAGCTGATTCGTTTACGCAATTACGCCTGCTTGGAGCTCCTCCCTCCTACATTCGGAAGGCTATTTTTAGTCTTGTCTTAATCACAGTAGCTGTTTCTTTGGCTTTTGGGTGTGTCCTTGCATTTGCAGAGGCGGAAATCTGCGCCTATTACCTTAGCCGAGAGACGGGCATTGTGATGCATCCGACCTTGAGTTTTGAGCTGCTGCAGCTTGTTTTCGGAACATTTACCTTGGCATGTTTGTGTGCTTATCTTCAGAGCAAGCTCATTGCCCGCAAGCCTCTTTCGTAGTTGTCATAAAAAATTCATAGATCTTGCATTCAGCGTTCATAACTCAATCTTAGGCTTTCATTGTCAATCAATTATTTTTTACTTAAGGAGAATTAAATGACATTATCCAGAAGAAAATTATTAAAGAGCGGTGCGGCAGCTTCTGTTCTCAGCGTTCTCGGAAGTTTGAATCCTATCGCCGAAGCTGCGGCAGGTGAAATTCGTGCTCATTCTCTCAGCGACATTCTTTCCATGAGTCCTGCAGATGCGGCTCAAGAGAGCAAAGCAGTACAGGCTGCGATGGATGTCATCAATAATGCTGCCGCCTCTATTCAAGACGCAAAGGTTAGAGCAATCGTTCTTGAGATTATTAGAAATCCGGCCCCAACTATTGCGGGCGCCGATAAAGAATCCGTGACAAAAGCGTTGAAGGCTAAAGGCTATATTCCTGAGAGCAGAGAGAGCGCATATCCGGTATGCGAAAGCACCACTAATGCTCCTCAGGCGTTTTCTAGTGCTCCTGGTTCAGGCTATGCAAGTCATCACGCTTATCCCGGCGGATTGGCAACACACGTAGCATTGAACACTTTAAGCATTCAGGATCTACTAAAAAACTACAATGGAGTTTTTGACTGCGCATTAGACGCTGATACAGCAGTTGCTGCTGAATTGCTGCACGATCTTCACAAGCCATGGGTGTTCCAGTGGAATAAGGACAATTCAAGTCGAAAAGAAGAACCCTGTGCCGGTACCGGAGAGCACCATGTTCTTAGTATTGCCGAATCCATGAAGCGAGGACTGCCTGCAAAACTGGTTGTTGCTCAGGCTTGCGCTCATGATCATCCCGGCAATCCGAAGAGTGAAGCTTCTGTAGTTAAATGGCTTGACGCCGCTTCTATTTTTGCCGGTGTTGATCCGGTTAAAGCCGGTTATCTTGCCGCGGATAAGAAGACTCTTCCTTTACCTCGCGGCATGGAAGGTTTTGCGGTTCATTTGGCTGACCATGACTTTGTGTTATCCGCTCCGGCTTGTAAATGGAGTGTAGAAGCACTGCGTCAATTGGCAACAGAGCGCTACGGGATTCAAAACGAAAAAGATTTCAATGCATTTAGAAACTATGTTCTGGCTCAATTAACGGCTATGCGGTTATATGCGATTCTCAGTGCCCAAGACAAGGAGGCATTCGCAGCAGAAGTGGCAAGAGCCGTACGAAATTAAACAGAAAAACGGCCTCGGAAGGCATACAGATAGGTGAGATCCGAGCGGTTGATTTGATGGTACCTGCATAGAAGAAACTGCAGGTATTTTTTTGCCTGTTGGAGGCGAAACAAAATGTCACGGAAGCGTCATATCGATTCGCTATCGTGGCGTCGAGTCAAAACTTTCAATACCAAGTATGCCAATAAAAGTGCTAATCGTCGAAGATGAACGTGCTATTCAAGAACTTATCGCCTACACCTGCAGAACCTCCGGCTTTGAAGTTGAACGTACGGCAACCGTGGGAGAGGCCCGTAGAAAAATCGAAAATCATGTCCCGGATATTATTTTGCTCGACTGGATGCTTCCGGACTGCTCCGGGCTCGAGTGGCTTAATGAGTTGAGACATCGGGAAGGGACGAAAACAATTCCGGTTATTATGCTGACCGCCAGAGGACAGGAAGACGATAAAGTATTAGGCCTTGAAGTAGGAGCCGATGACTATATGGTCAAACCGTTTTCTCCGAAGGAGCTCATCGCACGTATTCGAGTGGCAATAAGGCATCGAGCTGGAGGTACAGAGGCCGAAGAAAAGATCGTGTGCGGTTCATTATGTATCGATCCAACAAAATTTGAAATTAAGGTTGAAGAGCAGGCTCTGAAAGTTTCTGTGACGGAATTTAGGATGTTGACGCTTTTGGCCCAGCACCCGGGCCGAGTCTATTCTCGGCAACAAATTATTGACAAAGTGTGGGGATATGGAGTTTGCATTGATGAGAGGACTGTTGATGTTCACATGCTCAGGCTCAGGAAACAGTTGGCTAGGACTGTTGCTAAGGACTTTATTGAAACCGTCCACGGAATAGGCTATCGGGCTCGAGAAATGGCTCGATGAGAATATCAAATGGTCATTGCTCGGTTAATGACATTTGAAAGGCCGTCAAATGGAAGGATTAGGAAAAATTCTTTTTCATTCTGTAAAGAAACGTGTCCTTTTACACCAAAAGATAAATTGTCAAAAAAGAGAAAAGCAGAGAGAACATATCAAATAGTCTCTGATCAAAAAAATATAAATTCTTTATAAAAGAATAAGTTGCATTGATTTTCGTAAGATTATTAATATTTGATGTACACCTTAATTTTGTGTCCTTTATAAGGCTGTTACCTAGATTTCGTTTTTATCTGCAGGCTATAAATTAACTTCTTATAGTTATATCCAATTATTATTTTCGGTATTAAATAGAAAGCCAATTTTTTGAATTGGATGGTAGTAAATTTCCACTCTTCCTTGGTTAGTTTCTGGCTCTTTGAACTCGTCTTTTCTAGAATGCTCGGAGTTCTTTGTGCCATTAATAAGTGCATTGAACTTTCAGGAGTGCCGAATGCTAAGGAACCTGTAGCAAGGTGAAGGTATTCGTGGAATTCGGTAGATAAACGATGATGGAAAAAAGACATACGGTTTTAGTTTGGTCGACCAAAGGACTAGCGGATCTGCGAAGCGATGCTTACTTGGAGAAAAAGCAAGAGTTCTTAAATGGGATAATTTTGCTTCAACGTCTGAGTTCATTTAGACCGAGGGACGCTTTGTCAGCCGAAAATCTCATCGCTCTTCTGGAAGAAACAGAAAAACTCAAAGAAACTTTAATGACCTGCTGCAAGGCGGCAGAAACAATCGCAGCAGCAGATAGCAAAATTTCAGCCGAAAAAGTCAACGTGATGGAAAAGGCTCTCATTCTGCGGAAGGTCTCCAAAGAAATACAAGATTACTTCCAAGAAGCCTTGGATAAGAAAATATTCTCGTCAGAACTTGCCAAAAAGTGGTTGGAGGAGAAAAGAAAATCAGGCTCCGAATCCTCCCAAGGTTTAGATAACAAAGTAGAGATGCTTGTCCTGGAACCGCTGTTTTCTCTTTACTTCCACCTGAAAGGGAGCATACAAACAACGGTGATTTTTCCTGACGGTTCTATTGAAAGAGCTTCACCCTCGGCTATCAATTTTTTGCTCAAGAATACCGCCGAACCCGAGAAGCGCAAAAGGATATTTAATGCCCTCTCGGCGAGTTTTGCTCAAAATTCAACGGTTTTCTGCGATATCTTGAATTCAGTTACCGGAGCTCACCTCCTGCACGCCTCGCGCAATAACCAAACCATTTTGGAATACGCTTTATGTCAAGAGAACATCGGGAAGGCAGCATTTGATGCTGTGTCTGTCGCTTACTGGGAACGAATGCCTGAATTGCGAAAGGTGATTAGATTCCTGGGTTCGTGCCTCGGAAATGAGACCTCTCAAGCTCTTCCGACCGCCTTGTTTGGGACGGCGCTTCCTCATTTAAGCTGTCCGAGCCATCTGCGCTCTTTTGAAATGACTTTGCAGGTATTAGAAAAGGCGGTTCGAGATGTATTTCCCAATTTTTCAGAATTTTTAGAAGAGTGCCGAAACGGCCGTTGGATAGAAACTCACAATTACTCAGGCGGCGCCGGTGGCGCATGGTGTTCGGAAATCCCGTCGGATCGAGCTGTCGCCGTTTATGTGGACTACGAAGCAAATATTAATCGGGCTTTCGAAACGGCTCACACGCTAGGAGATGCATTCTTGCGTTGGTCTACTTTCCGGGTCCCTTACCATCAGAGACGATTGTCTGAATTGCGTTGCGAGTTTATCGGCAGACTTTTCGAAGAACTGCTTCTCCGGCATCTTCTCATGTGCACTCAAAAGCCGGAGGACAGGTGCGCAATATTGTGGCACGGCTTAAGAAGACTGGTTATCAACTTGGTCCAAATACCGTTTAGGTTTCGGCTGGTTGAAAGAATTTACGCCGAGAGGTCGAATGGATATCTTTCGGTAGAAAAAATCAACGACTTGACAAGAACGTGCTGGACTCACTTCTTCCAAGATACCGTGGCAGATACGGACCAGTATATCTGGGCAAGAAAGCCTCATTTTTATAATCCGGTGAGACCTCACCATGATTTTCAATACACGCTCGGATTCCTCTCAGCAAACCTTTTGATTGCAGCTCTAAAAAAATATGAAGGGCCGGAAGATATCGGAAAGTCGATTTTAGAGGCCTGTGCTTTGTATCCCTACGAAGAAATTTTTAGAAGAATTTTGAATATTGATATAGAACAGAACGAAATTTGGAAGAAGGCCTTGGACGAGGCGCTTCTTCCAATGGGAGAAATTAGATCTTATATGAGTTACATCTTCCAGAAGGAAGATTAAATACTCAAGTGATTAGAAATAGTGGGAAAGCCCAAGTGTTCCGTAGAATGCCTTTGGTTTGATGGATTCGTTGGAAGATTTATATTTGGCACCCGAGGCTCCAATGGCTGAATACAGCTTAGTGTTCTTTGAGAAAGCATACTGATAACCTAAACCGACAAAACCGCCGTCAACTTTAAGTTTGGATGCATACTCATCTGTATCTGCGTGTACATAGCCGGCTGCGCCTAAAAGATTGCCGCCGAGAACAGGAGTTGAGAAACCTAAGATGACGCTGCCGCCTTTAAGGCCGTCAATTACTTTGAGCTGTGCGGCAGAGATTTTGCCGATGCCGTGGTCCTTCATGTCGCCGAAAGCCGGAGTTCCTACACCGTCAGCATTTCTAAAGTATTGCAGAGAAAGATAGGTAGTGAAGCTTTGGAGTTTCCAGTTTCCACCGGCAGTCACTCTCCACATGTCCTTCGGATTTCTCTTTAAAGTCGTAAGTTTTTCATTAACTCTTTCGAAGAGGACTACACCCTCAGCTTGGGATCCTTTCCAAGTCACGCCTAAACCGAAATAATGATCGGAAGTTGAACGGTTTTCATGATCTTCATCACCCATGGAATATTGAGTTGTAAGCTGGAATCCGTCCATAACCGGAGAGCGGTAGATAACGGCATTGTCATTGCGGGATGCAGGCAGTTTCGCATAGACGATGTTTTGGTTGCCGATTTCCCAGATACCGGTTCCGAAAGGATTTACGTTTCCAAGAAGGTTAAAGGATCCGCCGTCAGTTCCAAGGACGGAAGAACGGCCGGCTGCGAGGATGCCGTAAGGAGACTCAATTTGCAAAGTGGCTTCTCTGCTGAATGCAAGTCCTTCTGAGCCTTCTGCACCGGTGTCGGAGTCAAAGCCGTTTTCCAACACGAATTTGACTTTATAACCGTTACCGAGATCTTCAGTTCCTTTGATGCCAATGCGGTTAGAGGTACCGCCTCCGCTAATCATTTCAACATTGTTGACGGTAGAGCCCAAGCCGTTGTCAACGTGCGAGGCGCCGACTCCGACGTCGATTCTTCCGTATACGGTTACTGAAGATTCTGCGTAAGCGGTTGCAGTAAATGAGAGTGCTGCTAGTAAGGCAATGGAGAGTTTTTTCAGTGCGCCCAGCAGGGCGCCTTTCTTTAGGGTGTAAATCCCGAACCTGCCCGATGAGGGGAAGGGTTAGCGACTCGGCAAGGGTTTAACGGCGACGTTAAGTCTGAAGGAAGCTGATA